>NZ_JAUSUK010000002.1:904056-1205408 GCF_030813515.1 Rhodopseudomonas julia
GGCTTGTACTCGTCCTCCTCGTCGATGCGGATGTTCTCGCCCAGAGCGGCGTTCTTGAACGTGCCGGAAAGCCAGGGCTCCGGAAGATTGAGCCACAGGAACGGGGAAACATCGTCCAGATAGACGTCGAGGCCTGAGAAAATCTCGCGCGCCAGGGCGACCCGCCGCGCGATCTCTGCCTGTGTTTTCGCCATCAACTCGAAAGCCTCGCCGGAGGCGATCAGCCGAGCGACGAGCTCGGCCATCAAGAACGGCTTTCCGCCAGTCAGCATCTTGTGGGCGATGTTGATGCGATTGGCGAAATGCGGAGGGCAGGCGACGAAGCCGCCGCGCAGGCCGGCCGCGACGGCCTTCGACAGGCTGCTCACATAGAAGACACGCTCGGGTGCAATCGATGCAATCGGTGGCGGCCCCCCGTGCGACAGGACCCCATAGACCGCGTCTTCGATGATGTAGGTCTGGTGGCGATAGGCGATGTCGGCGATCTCCCGCCGCCGTGTCTCGCCCATCATTGCGAGAGTGGGGTTCTGCAAGGCGGGCATGACGAAGAGGATTTTCGGGTGCTGCTGCGCGCAGAGGCGCTCAAGGTCCTCCGAGATCGGTCCTTCGCGATCGGCCGCCACTTGGATCGGGCGCCGGCCGAGCAGCGCTATGCTGCGGGCGATCGAGGCGTAAGTGAGAGGTTCGAAGGCGATGCGGTCGCCCGGCGACGTCACCGCGGCGACGATGGTCATGATGGCGGCATGGGCGCCGAATGTCGGTACGACATCTTCGGCGCACGGCGCCCAGTCGACTCGCGTCAGCCAGTGGACGCCTGCCTCGGCCCATCGTTGCGGCACGTCGCGAATGTAGTTGGAGACCGAGTTCGGATGATCACGGCAGATTTCGCCTGTCAGCCGGGCCATCACAGCTGCCGCGCCGTTCTCCGGTGCGGCCGTTGTATCGAAGCGGAGAGCACCATCCGGCCCCGGCCGATCGCCGGTGGCATAGGTGATCGTGGGCGGCAGAGGCGCCTGGCGCGCATGCGCGGCCTGCACATAGGTGCCACGACCGACTTCACCGGACACGAGGCCTCGCTCCCGGGCGAGGGAATAGGCGCGGCTCACCGTGCCGATGGTCACGCCGATGTCGTAGGCGAGATTGCGCTGCGGCGGCAGCCTTGTGCCCGCGGGGAGCTGACCCGCATCGATTGCCCGCTCGAGCTGATCGGCGAGGCGGACATAAAGCGGCCCCTGGCCGGAGGAGAGATCGGGAAGCCAATTTGTCATGGTGTCAATGTTGTATATTGCACCAATCAGCGGGGTCAATCAAAACATTACCTGTCGCAAGTCGTACCGATGGAGACGAACGATGGGTTCAATTGCTACATTTTCCAGTGTCAGGCTTTCCCGCTTTCATCAGGCGCAGCTGGGCATGCGAATTGTTGTGGTGCGCCTGTCGAGCCGGCTTGCGCTGATCATGCAGAGGCGGCGCACGAGGCGGGCGCTCCTGTCGCTGACCGACGACCAGTTGAAGGATATCGGTGTCTCAAGAGCCGATGCGTATCGCGAGGGACTTCGCCGTCCCTGGGATGTCTAGGCTTCGCGCTCGCGCCCTGGCAGGTGCGTCGCCGCTCGGCGGGCGCCCGCTGCCGCGTCAGCGGAAACCGAGAGTCTTTTGAGAGGCTTCGGCGTCTTGATTGAGATATCGAATCAAGCTGTGCAGGCGCTGGAACCGGCGGACCAGCGTGCGATGTCGGCCCGTATCCTCGGGGCCGCCTCGGTGGCGAGGAGCGGACCGAAGAGTTTCACCTCGGCGCCGCGGCCTTCCTCCTGCGCCTGGATGACGAGCCGCGGCAATCCGCCGGGCTCGTTCTTCGGCAGGACGAGAATGCGTGGCTGTCCCGAATAGGAGTTGAGTTCCGGGGCATAGATGTAGGAGGTGAAGGTCGCGTCGCCTGCGAACCAGCATTGCCCCATGGCGCGGGCGATGCGGGTCGAGGCATCCAGAGGCCGGTCGCTCGCCGAATAGCTCAAATAGTCTTTTTGAGGTTGGGTGCAGCCAGCCGCGACGAGCGCGGCAATGGCGATCCCGGCAAATCCGCGCAAGGTGGGGCGGATTTGCAGTGCCTTGCGGCCGGATGTGCCGCTCAAGCGGCTTTCTCCTGCAGGCCTTCCACGAGCCCCTTGAAAAGGGCGAGCCCATCGTCGCCGCCATGTGCGGCTTCCACGAGATCTTCCGGATGGGGCATCATGCCAAGCACGTTGCGGCGCTCATTGGTGATGCCGGCAATGTCGCGCTGCGAGCCGTTGGGATTGGTGCCGTCGGCATAGCGGAACACGACGCGCTCCTCGGCTTCGAGCCGATCGAGCGTCTCGGCGTCGGCAAAATAGTTGCCGTCAGCATGGGCGACGGGGCAGCGGATCACCTGGCCGGGACGGTAGAGGCTCGTGAAGGGGGTCGCCGTGTTCGTCACCTTGAGCTTGACCTCGCGGCAAACGAATTTGAGCGAGGCGTTGCGCATCAAAGCGCCGGGCAGAAGGCCGGCCTCACACAGGGCCTGAAAGCCGTTGCAGACGCCGAGCACCATGACGCCGTCTTCGGCGCGCTTGGCCACATCGCGCATCACCGGAGAATGGGCGGCGATCGCGCCGGAGCGGAGATAATCGCCGAAGGAGAAGCCGCCGGGGAGCACGATCAGGTCCACGCCGGCCGGCAGGCTCGTCTCTCCGTGCCAGACGATATCGGCGTCGCGCCCGGAGACGAGGCGGAGTGCCGCCGCCATGTCGCCTTCGCGGTTGGTGCCGGGAAACTGAATGATGGCGGCCTTCATGCGTCTATCCGATTTGTCAAAGAAGCCAGCGAAAGGCGCGACGAAGCTCCGCCTCCGCATTCGCTAGATAGCATCGGCCATGGGCGAGAAGAACCCGTTCCGGTTTGCGCTCCAGCATTTCTTTCACGGTCTGGCGCAGCTTTTTCTTGTGACCGAGAAAGGTGAGGCGAACGTCGCGCGGCGTGGAGCCGTTGGGATCGAGCACGCCGCCGATCTTCAGAAGCGGCGGCAGGTGGCGGCAGGTGACGCGGTCCTTCTCGAAGTTTTCGATCATGTCGGTCAAAACGAGCGTCTTTGACGGAACATGGAAGAGTTCGAGCTCTGTCATGAAGCCGCCGATGAGCGGAAACAGCTCGACTTCACCGGCCCATGCCGCCGGGGCTTCCTCGCAGAGTTCGGCATCGAAGCCAGAAAAGCGGTCTTTCGCGGCTTCGCGCACGCCGGGAGCGGCGTAGGCGACCGCGTTCGGGAAGCGGGCCTTCCATTCGCCGATCCACCAATAATGCAGCCGGTTCGGCGCGACGAGGAAGCGGACCTCTCCGAGAGCCGCGAGGGCTTCGACGAGGTCTTCGCTGAGCGGGGTCGGGGAGTGCAGAAGAAGGGCACCGTCTGCGAGCCGGATCACGGTCATGCGGGTCGTGAACGGCAGCGTGCCGACGACGTAGCCCATGGCGATCTCTGGCCCGTCGACGATCCACACATTGTCGGCAACGGGTTTGAGAGCGTTGAGCGGTTCGTAAGGGATAAGGCAGGGCATGGGACAACTCCTCGTCGGGCGCCCGCTATGTCTCAGCTCAACCCGGCAGGTATGTGACGGTGGTTGCGGCGCCTGGTCGCCGCTTTCTCGTCGTCACATCATCTCACCGTCACAGCATTTCGATGCGGTAGTCTTCGATCACGGTGTTGGCGAGAAGCGTCTCGCACATCTCGCGGATGCGGTCTTCGGAGGCGCCCTCCGGTGCGAGCTCGATGTCGATGACCTTGCCTTGGCGCACCGATTCGACCCCGGAGAAGCCGAGTGCGCCGAGCGCGCCCTGAATGGCCTGGCCCTGCGGGTCCAACACGCCGTCCTTCAGCGTCACGAAAATGCGGGCTTTCATGCCATCTTCCGCGCCGGCTCGGCCGGGCGGCCCCTCTATGCTGCGGTGCTGCCGACTGCGTCGGCTCCGTCTGAATAAACAAAAACGCGGCGCCGGGGCGAGCCCGCGCGCCGCGCGATCAACATGTCTTTTTGAGGCCCACGGACGGTGCCGAGCCTACTGAACCAGGACAGGGCCCGTGCCGGTGACACGCTCGTTGGAGTTCAACAGGCCGAGCCGGCGAGCAACTTCCTGATACGCCTCCAGAAGGCCGCCGAGATCGCGGCGGAAGCGGTCCTTGTCGAGCTTCTCGTTGGAGCTCATGTCCCACAGACGGCAGGAATCGGGCGAGATCTCATCGGCGACGACGATGCGCATCATGTCGTTCTCGAAGAGGCGGCCGCATTCCATCTTGAAATCGACGAGGCGGATGCCGACGCCGAGGAAGAGGCCGGACAGGAAGTCGTTCACGCGAATCGCGAGCGACATGATGTCGTCCATCTCCTGGGGAGTCGCCCAGCCGAAGGCCGTGATGTGTTCTTCCGACACCATCGGATCGTCGAGTTCATCGTTCTTATAGTAGAATTCGATGATCGAACGCGGCAGCGGCGTGCCTTCGTCGATGCCAAGCCGCTTCGAAAGCGAGCCTGCGGCAACGTTCCGGACAACGACCTCGAGCGGGATGATCTCCACCTCGCGAATCAACTGCTCGCGCATGTTGAGGCGTCGAATGAAATGGGTCGGGATGCCCATGTCATTGAGGTTGTTGAAGATGTACTCGGAGATGCGGTTGTTCAGAACGCCCTTGCCATCAACAATTTGATGTTTCTTGGCGTTGAACGCGGTCGCGTCATCCTTGAAATGCTGAATGAGCGTTCCCGGCTCCGGCCCCTCGTAGAGGATCTTGGCCTTGCCTTCGTAGATGCGGCGACGACGGTTCATAGGTTTCAGTCTGACGATCATGATGAGGAAAGATGGGCTGGCGAGTGTCGGCTCCGAAGCGGCGATCCGCCATTTGCTGTCGGAACCTAGCCGAAAGCTCGAGGAAGCACAATGTCGTGTTGGAGGCGGCGGTTGGCGGCATTGCGGAGCGCATGCTCTCCCGCTAACAGAGCCGTAGTCGTGGGAGGGAGTGAGCGGCTATGACAACATTCGACGATCGCGAAAACGCTTATGAGAATAAGTTCGCGTATGACGAAGAGCTGAAGTTCAAGTCGATCGCGCGGCGTAACCGTCTTCTTGGCCTCTGGGCTGCTGAAAAGCTCGGAAAAAGTGGCGAAGATATGGAGGCTTACGCTCGCGAGGTGGTGAGGGCAGATTTCGCCGAACCTGGCGAAGAAGATGTCTTCCGCAAGGTGAAAGCCGATTTGGAGGCGGGCGGCGTGGCCTGCTCCGATGAAGAGCTGCGTCAGCTGATGCGCCGTTTCCTGGTGGAAGCGGCCGAGCAGATCGAGGCAAAACGCTGAGCGAGGACGATAACGCCAGGAGGCAGCCGACGCTCGCGGCGCGACTGCGGGCGGGCGAGAAACTCGTTTCCGCCTGGTCGGGGCTTCCTGATCCGCTCGTGGCCGAGATGCTTGCAAGGCTCGGCTTCGACGCGGTCACGCTCGATATGCAGCACGGCTTTCACTCGACCGAAAGCGTGCTGCGGGGAATTGCCGGAGTGGCGCTCGCCGGCAAGCCCGCGATCGTCCGCATCCCAGTCGGCCGCTTCGACATGGCGAGCCGCGCGCTCGATATGGGCGCTTCAGCGGTGATCGCGCCGATGATCAACGATGTCGAAGATGCGCGTGCCTTCGCGGCGGCGATGAAATTTCCTCCGCTCGGCGAGCGCTCGTGGGGGCCGCATCGTGCCGTGCAGCTCTCCCGACATGAAGACGTTTCGACGTTCATGCGGACAGCGGATCGGGAGACGCTCTCTTTCGCCATGATCGAAACCCGCAAGGCCTTCGACCGTCTCAACGACATTCTGGACGTCGACGGGATTGACGGGGTCTTCGTCGGTCCGGCCGATTTTTCAATCGCCTGGAGTGAGGGGGCACAGGTCGATCCAGGCCTCAAGGAGATGATGCCGGCGATCGAGGCGATCGCAGCCGCCGCGGAGAAGAACGGCAAGCTCGCTGCCATCTTTGCCGCAGATCCGGGACGTGCCGGGCGCTACCGCCAGATGGGTTACCGGCTCGTGGCGACCGCATCCGATACGGAAAGCCTGGTTTTGGGAGCAGCAACCCTTCTGGAGCGCGCGAAGGCGGGCTAAAGCCGGCCGCCCCCGCCACTCAAAGGCTCTCAAGGGACCTTCGGGCGGCTCTACCTCGGCGTCGAGCCGGCTTAAAGAACCTGGCGCAGGATGACGAAACCGATCGCCGAGAGGATCCCGGCGGCCGGCAGGGTGACAACCCACGCAAAGGCGATCGGCCGCATGAGCTTCCAGTTCGTCTGACGGTTGACGAGGCCAATGCCCAAGACCGAGCCGATCAGGATATGCGTGCTCGACACCGGCAGGCCGAAGATCGAGGCGAGCAGGACGACTGCGGACGCCGACAGCTCGGCGGAAAATCCGGAGGCCGGATGCATCGTCGTCAGATTGTGTCCGACCGTCTGAATGACATGCTTGCCGATGAACCAGAGGCCGGCCACGAGAGCGACGCCGAACGTGATCATGGCAATCGTGGGCACCGGCACATTCTGTTCGATCGAGCCGCTGCGCAAAACGTCGAGGATGGCGGCGAAGGGGCCAATGGCGTTGGCGATGTCGTTGGAGCCGTGGCTGAAGGCGAAGCCGGCGGCGGTGAAGACCTGCATCCAACTGAACAAGAGGAAAGTCGCGCGTCCGAGCGGCTGACTTTTCAAAAGCCTGGCAACGACGAAAACGGCCATCCACACGGCGATCCCGGCCATTGCGATGATCAGAAGGTCTTCGACGAGGCTGAGGCCGAGATGGAGATTCTCCAGGCCTTTCAAGAGAAGCACCGCGGCGATCACCATGGCGCCGAAAGATGCGATCGGCGGGACCAGCTTTTCGAGCGCGCGGTGGGGGTGGAGCTGTTCGCGCTGTTGTTTGATGCGCTGGAGCTCACGGTAATAGTCGGTCTCCAGGTTCTCCGGGCCGAGATCCTTGTCGGTGACGACGTTCATGTCGCGCGTCATGGCGTGGGTGTAGGAGAGCTGCTGGATTTCCGACAGACGCTCGAAGGCTTCCTTGTGTTTCTTGTTGTGGTCGATCTTCGCCTGGCGGATCTGATCGAGCTTGGCGTTCATCGTGTCGTTGTATGAGAGAATGCGCTTCTTGATCTGCCAGAAGAGCAGATAGGCGACGGCACCGCCGAGAAGCGGTGAGAGCACCCAGGAGACCACGATCTGGCCGACCTTCGTCCATTGGACGAGAGAAAAGGCAGCTTCCGGCCCGCTCATCAGGATACCGAGCGTGATCGAGCTGCCGACGATGGCGCCCACGATCGAATGCGTGGTCGAAACGGGAAATCCGCGCGTGGTGGCGAAGAGCAGCCAGAGTGCGGCGGCGATCAAGGCCGACATCATGATGAAGACGAAATCCGCAGGGGCGACGTCGAGATTGCCCAGTTCGACAATGCCATCGCGGATGGTGTCGGTGACGGCGCCGCCGGCGATGATGGCGCCGCTGACTTCGAAGATCGCGGCGACCGCGAGCGCCTGGCGGATGGTCAAAGTTCCGGCGCCGACGCTGGTGCCGAACGAATTGGCGACGTCATTGCCGCCAATATTGAAGGCCATGAAAACCCCGAAGAGGGTGGCCGCGACGAGGACGGTGCTGCGATGGCCGTCCGTGTAGCCATTTGCCCAGAAGAGAAAATACCCGGTTACGCCGACAAGGAGGACGAGAAAGACGATGCTGAGCCAGGAAAGCTCGTCGCGCAATCGTGTCTGCGGCTCGCTTGTATGGATCTCTGTCGCCATTCGATCGCTCTGCCTTTCCGGCGACCGTTTGCGAGGGGAAAATCCTCAATCTTCGTCATAAGTTGTCGCCGCTTCTAGGACTAAGCGGCCGGCGATTACATACGTGTGACGCCTGATTTGATGCGGCGCGTGAAAATACTTTCGCGGCTTAAGAAGTTGCGCGTCCGCTGTGGTCGAAGCCACCGGCCTCGGCCCCCGTCATCGGAGCGGCAACCGGATGCTTCTGGAAAAACGCCAGCGCGTCTTTGATGTCGCGGAGGAGAAGTCTGCCGAGATCGGCGCTGAAGCCATGGCGGACGAGAATGCGCTGCACAGCGAGGTCTTCGCGCTCGTGCGGCATGGAATAGGCTGGAACCTGCCAGCCGCGTGTGCGCAGGCGATCGGCGAGATCGAAAAGCGTGAAGCCAGGCTCGAGGCCGGGCTTCATCGACCAGGAGACGGCGGGGATGCCGTCGGTGCCGCCTTTGTGGATCATCTCGAAGAGGCCGAAGCCAGCAATGGCCTCGGCAAGGGCCGCAGCATTGGCGTAACACGCCTCCTGCACGCGGCGGTAGCCTTCGCGGCCGAGGCGCAGGAAGTTGTAATATTGGCAGATGACCTCACCGCCGGGCCTGGAGAAGTTGAGCGCGAAGGTGGGCATGTCGCCGCCGAGATAGTTGACCCGGAAGACGAGATCTTCCGGCAGATCTTCGGCCGTGCGCCAAAGCGCCCAGCCGACCCCCAGGGGCGAGAGCCCGAATTTGTGGCCGGAGGCGTTGATCGATTTTACGCGCGCGAGGCGGAAGTCCCAGGCGAGGCCAGGCACCACGAAGGGGGCGAGAAAGCCGCCGCTTGCCGCATCGACATGCACGGGAATATCGAGCCCGGTTTCGTCTTCCAACGCGTCGAGTGCCGCACAGACGCCGGCAACGTCCTCATACTGGCCCGTAAAGGTGACGCCGAGTGTGGGAACGACGCCGATCGTGTTCTCGTCGCAGCGCTTGATCACCTCGTCGGGGGAGAGGATCAGCCGATCGCCCTGCATCGGGATCTCGCGCAGCTCCACATCCCAATAGCGGGCGAATTTGTGCCAGCAGACCTGCACCGGTCCGGTGACGAGGTTGGGTCGGTCCGTCGGCCTGCCGGCCTGCCGGCGCCTTTCACGCCAGCGCCACTTCATCGCCATGCCGGCAAGCATTGCCGCCTCGCTCGAACCGGTGGTCGAGCAGCCGACGGCGGCGCCGTCCGGGGCGTTCCAGAGATCGGCCAGCATGCGGACGCAGCGGCCCTCGATTTCGGCCGTCTGCGGGTATTCGTCCTTGTCGATGATGTTCTTGTCGGCCGTTTCCGCCATCAGACGGGCGACTTCAGGCTCCATCCAGGTGGTGCAGAAGGTCGCGAGATTCTGGCGCGAATTGCCGTCGAGCATGAGCTCGTCGTGGATCGCCGCATAGATGTGGCGGGGATCGTGTTCGGCCTCAGGCAACTGCATCTTTGGGAGCTCGCGGATTAAATCCGACGAGGCATAAATGTCGTCGATCTCCGACGAGGAGATTTTGTGCCGAGGCTTCTGGTCGTGGAGGGGCATATCGGCCTCCCTGGTGGCGCAGCGTCGTTTCGTCCGCAGAGCTTCGCCGCTTCGGGTTGCCAGAAAATGACCGGTCGCGGTTTTTGCGACCGGGAGGCCGTCAGAGCTGTCCCATCATGCGGGCGAAGACCATCAGGCCCTCCGGCCAGGGCCCGTGGCCGGAGTCTGAGTTCATATGCCCGGAATCGCCGCCGTCGATGAAAAGAGCGCCCCAGGCAGCGGCCCAGTCCTCCGACGTCTCGAAGGCGCAATAGGGATCGCTGCGGCTTGCGACGACCAGGGTGGGGAAGGGCATTGGCTCTCTTGGAACCGGGAGAAATGTGCGCCCCTCCGGGAGCTCGTCGCCGCAGAGATCAAAGTCTGGCGGGGTCACCAGAAAGGCCGCGCGCACCGCCGTACCAGAGAGATGCGCAGCCGCATGCACGATGGTGAGCGCGCCGGCGGAATGGCCGACGAGCACGACCGGTCGTTTGGCGAGCTTCACCGCGGCAATCAGATTGGCCGTCCAATCGGACCGGTCGGGTCGCGACCAGTCCTGCTCGATCATCTCCGCAGTCCCGATCTGCCTCGCCCAACGCGCATACCAATTGTCGGGCTTCGGACCGTAGAGGCCGGGGTGGATCAGAATATCGGCTTCGCGGGCTTTCATGCGCTCGGGACTCGGTGAGGCTTGGGAGGGCGTCGCGCAGCTCAGCTGGCGCCAAAGACGCGGGCGAAGATCGTGTCGACATGCTTGGTGTGGTAGCCAAGATCGAACATCGCCTCGAGCTCGGAAACCGGAATCTTTTGAGTCACCTCCGGGTCGGCCTTCAACTCCGACAGGAAGTCGGCGCCGCGCTCCCATGTCTTCATGGCGTGCTTCTGGACGAGGCGGTAGGAATCTTCTCGCGACATGCCGGCCTGGGTGAGGGCTAGCATCACGCGCTGCGAATTGTGCAGGCCGGCAAGCTTGTCGAGATTCTGCTGCATGCGCTCGGGATAGACGACGAGCTTCTCGATGACGCCGGCGAGGCGGGCGAGAGCAAAATCGAGCGTGATCGTGGCGTCGGGGCCGATCATGCGTTCGACCGAGGAGTGCGAGATGTCGCGCTCATGCCAGAGCGCCACGTTTTCCATGGCTGGTACGGAGAAGGCCCGCACCATGCGGGCGAGACCCGTGAGATTTTCCGACAGAACCGGATTGCGCTTGTGCGGCATCGCCGAAGAGCCCTTCTGCCCCGGCGAGAAATATTCCTCCGCCTCCAGCACTTCAGTGCGCTGCAGATGCCGGACCTCAGTCGCGACGCGCTCCACCGAGGAGGCGATGACGGCGAGCATGGCGAAGAAGGCGGCGTGGCGGTCGCGCGGGATCACCTGCGTGGACACCGGCTCCGGCTTCAGCCCCATTTTCTCGGCGACGTATTCCTCCACCTTCGGGTCGATATTGGCAAAGGTGCCGACGGCCCCGGAAATGGCGCAGGTAGCGATCTCCGCGCGTGCGGCAACGAGACGTTCGCGATTGCGGGCGAATTCCGCATAGGCCTGGGCGAGCTTCAGCCCGAAGGTCGTCGGCTCGGCATGGATGCCGTGCGAGCGGCCGATCGTCGGCGTATCCTTGTGCTCGTAGGCGCGCGTCTTCAGCGCCTCAAGCAGACGGTCGAGATCCGCGAGAAGGAGGTCCGCGGCGCGCGCAAGCTGCACCGACAGACAGGTGTCGAGAACGTCGGATGAGGTCATCCCCTGGTGTACGAACCGCGCCTCTGGCCCGACGATCTCCGAGAGATGCGTGAGGAAGGCGATGACGTCGTGCTTCACCTCGCGCTCGATTTCGTCGATGCGTTCCACATCGAAGGTGGCGGCGCCGCCCTTTTCCCAGACTTTTTCTGCCGCGTCCTTGGGCACACGTCCCATCTCGGCCATCGCTGAGAGGGCATGCGCCTCGATCTCGAACCAGATGCGGAATTTCGTCTCGGGCGACCAGATCGCCACCATTTCGGGGCGTGCGTAGCGCGGAATCATGGGAAGGCTCCTTCAATCGCCTTCCCGTTTAATGACGGTATGGAGCTGGGGCAACGGCAACGGCGCCGCTGGTGGCGCCTCCGGCCTCGCAACAGGGATGAAGGCAGGCGGATAACTGACGAGAATGCGCCTGCACGGGAAAATGTAAGCTGCGATTCTTGCGGGAACGACAGGGGATGGTAGAGGCGGAGGCGCCGGCAGCGGGTCGTCTGCTTGAAGGAGAAAAAGCGTGAAGCCGTGTCTCATGCTCGACGTCGATGGCGTTTTGGTCCACGGGCGTCCGAAGGGGGAGTCCTGGGTCGAGAACGTTGAACGCGATCTCGGTGTCACGCCGGAGATCCTGGAGACCTGCTTCTTCGAGCCCCACTGGGCCGATGTCATCGTCGGCAAAAAGCAGCTTATGGATGTGCTTGAGAGGTGTCTGCCGCCCGTGGCGCCCTGGCTCGCACCGCAGGACTTCGTCGATTACTGGATTGCGAACGACAGCGTTCTGGACGAGGACTTGTTGTCGGAGGCCGACGCTCTGCGCCGCCATGGGATGCTCGTGTTTCTCGCGACAAACCAGGAGCATATGCGGGCCCGCCATCTGATGGAGCGCCTTCGCCTTGCCGAGCATGTGGACGGGATTGTCTATTCGGCCGCGGTTGGTGCCAGAAAGCCCGAGCCGGCCTTTTTCGACGCCGCTTTGAAGCTGAGCGGAACGGCAGCCCGGGACACCGTTCTGGTGGACGATATGCGCGCAAATGTCGAAGCCGCCCGCGAGGCCGGTTGGCTGGCGATCCAATGGACGCGGGGCGGGAGCCTCATCCGCCGTCTTGGGGCGGAGTGCCGCTGCATCGCTGAGGTTTGAGGGCAGCGGTCAGAGAGTTTGAGGGCTTTCCGCGACCCTTGAGACAGCTCGGCGTTTTGTCTGCAATGTCACCATTCGGGAGCGTGCGTCCGTCTTCCAATCCAACGCGCGTCGAGCGGGTGATCGCAAAAGCGCGTTGGACGAAGTGACTGCCGGCGACATCAAAGCCATGCAAGAGAAGCGGGCGGTGAATATCTGCCGCTTCCCAAGACCTGCGTGGTCCCGGTTGCGACAGCGTCTGCCTCATCGGCCTCTCGTTCCTCGATTTTGATGAAAATGCAGAAGGGGGCGGAGATGTCGGAGGTCGCCCTTACGCCTCCCTGATCGGCAGGGACGGGGTGTCCTTCACGGTGGCGACGACAATGCGCGACTGCACATCGGTGACGAGTTCGTTGTCGAGGAGCTTGGAGCGCAGGAACCAATCATAGGTGTGGATGTCGGTCGTAACGATCTTGAGGAGATAGTCGACGGCACCCGTCACCCGCTCGCAGACGAGCACCTCCGGCCAGGAATTCACCAGCTTGTCGAATTTCTCCATGTTCTGTCGGCTCGGCACGCCGAGTTTGACGAAAGCGTAGGCGACGAAATCGAGCCCGACTGCGTTGCGTTCCACCAGCGCCACCACCGCGCGGATGATGCCTTCTTCTTTCAATCTCTTGATGCGCCGCCAGGCCGGCGTCTGGCTCATCCCGGCTTCGCGCGCGATGTCTGCCACCGATAACGAGGCATCACGTTGCATGATCCGCAGAATGCGGATCTCACCTGGGTCGAGTTCAATCTCCTGGGGGCTCTGAACCATTTTTTCTCCTCCCGCCGCGGAAGCTAATTTTCAGGTTTCCGGCCGCTCATCCCGCATTGCCAAAACGCCCTTTCCAGTTCGGGAGACGATCGCTTTCTGTTTCTGTCGCCCAATAGACGGCGCGAGCGACCGCTCGTGCCAAAACCGCTGGGGCGGCAGCACAAAGCTCCAACATCATGGAAAGGGGCTCCATGTTCGGATCAGTTTCAGCTTTGCCTGTGGACAATGCGAAGACCGTGTCGCCGTCGAAGGGTGTGTGGGCCGGATAGATCGACAGAGCAAATCCGTCATGTGCGACGATAGCAAGGCGCTTCGCCTGTGCCTTCGTCAAAGGCTGATCTGTCGCGATGACGGCGATTGTTGTGTTGGCGGCCGGCACCTGATCGAATTTCGTGATGCGCGCGGCGGTCTCCGGCGTCGCCGTGGCAGGAAAACCGAGGCCGCCGAATTCGTGGTCGACCTCAAACGGGGCGGCGCGGAAATGGGGGCCGTCGCCGAAAGTCACGGCGCCCACGGCGTTGACCGCGACGAAGGCGGCGATGGTGGCTCCCGAGGAGAGTTGCTCCCCGGCATGGCCGAAACCGCCTTTGAGGTTGGCGGTCGTCGCACCCGTGCCGGCTCCGAGAGTCCCCACTTCCACCGCTCCTGCTGGCGTAGAGGCCTGGGCGGCACTGCAGGCTCGATATGCCAAGTCGGGGTAGGGGTTGGCCGCAGCGGCCCGTTCTCTTGCCGGAAGAAAGCTTTTGTCGCCGCCATTGGCGAGATCGAACAAAATCGCTGTGGGAACGATCGGAACGCGAAGCCCCGCCACCTCGAAGCCGCGGCCATTTTCGGCAAGAAAAGACATGGCCCCGTCTGCCGCGGCGAGCCCGAAGGCGGAGCCACCAGACAAGACGATGGCATCGACTTCCGAGACGCTGGCTTCCGGTTCGGCAAGTCCGAGCTCGCGCGTTCCAGGCGCGCCGCCACCGATATGCGCGCTCATCACGGCAGGTTCATCCGGCAGGAGAACGGTGACGCCCGATTTCAGAGTTTCATCGGAAGCGTGGCCAATGCGCAGACCTGCCGGCATTCCAGAAAAGGGTACCGGATAACGATTCATGCCGGATCAAAACGCAGCAGCAGGCAAAAGAAAAGCCCCGGCGGAGATACCGCCGGGGCCGATCGAAAAAGCGGGTTAACGCGCTTACGATTTCTTCTCTTCGGTGGCTTTTTCGTCGCCGGCGTTGAGGTAATCGTAGGTGCCGTCGTGCCATTCGTAGAAGACGTAGCCCGGCAGCGACACGTCGCCCTTGTCGTCGAAGGAAAGTTCACCCAGCACCGTGTCGAAGGTGCCGGTGTTCAAAGCTTCATTGACTTCGTCATAGTCGGGCGCGCCGGCTTTTTCTGTCGCTTCAGCCCAGGCCTGAATAGCGGCGTAGGTGTAGAGCACGTAGCCCTCGGTCGGCTTGCCGGCATCTTCCAGCTTCTTCACGATCGGGGCGGCCGTCTCGCTCTTTCGCGGATCGGGCGAGAAGGTCATCAACGTGCCTTCGCCGGCATCGCCGGTGATGGCCCAGTATTCGTCGGTGACGAGGGCGTCGCCGGAGATCAGCTGCACATCCATGCCCTGATCCTTCATCTGGCGCGCCATCAGGCCGGCTTCGGTGTGATAGCCGCCGACATAGAGAACGCCGATGCCTTCCTGCTTCAGCTTGGAAACGAGGGCCGTGTAGTCCTTTTCACCGGCCGTGTAGGCCTCGTACATGTCGGCCTTCTTACCGGCCGCTTCCATCGACGCCTTGGTTTCGTCGGCGAGACCCTTGCCGTATGCGGTCTTGTCGTGGATGACGGCGACCTTCTTGTCCGGATAGTGCTCGGCGATGAATTCGCCGGCGACCTTGCCCTGCTGGTCGTCGCGGCCGCAGACGCGGTAGGTGCCGCCATCCGGGTTCGGGCGCTCATCGGTGAAGGTCGGATTGGTCGAAGCCGGTGAGATCTGAACGATGCCTTCTTCCGCGTAGACGGCGGAAGCCGGAATCGACGAGCCCGAGCAGAAATGGCCCGCTACGAAGACCACGCCCTTGCCGGCCATCTGGTTGGCGACGGCCACAGCCTGCTTCGGGTCGCAGGCGTCGTCGCCGACTTCAAGAACGAGCTTCTCTCCGAGAACGCCGCCCTTCTCGTTGATATCTTCCACCGCCTGCTCGGCGCCAGCTTTCATCTGCTCGCCGAAAGAGGCGTATTGGCCGGTCATCGGTCCGACCGTGGCGATGGTGATGTCGGCCCATGCCGCACCCGTCATTGCGAAGCTCAAAGCGACGCTTGCCAACATTGCTTTTTTCAATGGATTCTCCCTCTTTCTTAGATGGCACCATGATCTAGAAGACCCGCGGTGCGCGTGCGGGTGATTGAGGCGAACCTCAATTGTCTCGATCTAAGCTCATTTTTCTCTCGGATGGTACGGCTTTCGCCAGCATCCTCCTGCATGCCTAGACCCTGGGTTTCCAGCCAAACGGTCCTGAGCGATCGTAAAGGAAACTATACTGCTCGCTCATCTGGTGCGAGCGATTCATCTGCCGGGCCGCGGCTGCAATCAGCATCAACGCGATGAAGTCGACGACGTAATAGTGAAGACCCGTCGCAAAGCCCGCGGGCGGCAAGAAAAACGTGCCGCCGAACAGGCTGTAATGGATGAAGCGTACTGCCAGGGACAGAAGCGCAATATAGACGGCGAGACGCAGCCAGGAGCCCCAGGTGAGCGCGACAGCGCGCCCCGTCATCCAGGCTGCAAGCCCGCCGAGCACGAGTGTGACGAGCGTGAATTCCGTGAGCGAAACTTCCCAGATCAGATTCATTCGGCCGCCTCTTTTCTGCCGCCCTCAAGATAGGCTGCACGAACTTCCGGGCGTGCCAGAAGCTCTGCCCCCGTGCCCGACATCGTGATCTGCCCGTTGACCATGACGTAGCCGCGGTGGGCGAGGCGCAGGGCATGAAACGCGTTCTGCTCGACGAGAAAGACCGTCAGACCTTCTTCGCGATTGAGCTCCTTGATCACTTCGAAGATCTGTTTGACCACCATCGGGGCGAGGCCGAGGGAGGGTTCGTCGAGAAGCAGCAGGCGAGGCCGGCTCATCAAGGCGCGCCCGATCGCCAGCATCTGCTGTTCGCCGCCGGACAGCGTGCCCCCGCGCTGGTGCTGGCGCTCCTTGAGGCGCGGGAAAAGATCGAACACCCGCTGAAGGTCAGCATCGAAGCTCGCGCCGTCGGTGACGAGAGCGCCCATCTGCAGGTTCTCCATCACCGTCATGCGCGGGAAGATGCGACGGCCTTCCGGAGATTGCGCGATGGAGCGCTGCATGATGTCATGCGTCGGCAGATGGGTGATGTCCTCGCCAGCATAGACGATGCGTCCCTTGCGGGCCTGCGGATTGCCGCAGATCGTCATCATCAAGGTGGACTTGCCGGCGCCATTGGCACCGATCAGCGTCACGATCTCACCTTCGAAGACGGCGATATCCACGCCGCGCAGGGCGATGATGTTGCCGTAATAGGTCTCGACGCCTTCAACGGCGAGAAGCGGATTTTGGGCCGTCATGGCTTCGTCTCCTGCTCGCCCGCGGGCTCGCCGTCAGATGTCGTCTGCCCAGCCGCCGCGGCAGCTGCGGCTGCCGCTACCGCCTCGGCCTCGGCGACTTCCTCGTCCTCGACGCCGAGATAGGCGGCGATCACCGAGGGATCGTTCCTGACGTAGTCGGCAGAACCGTCGGAAATTTTCTCGCCGTAATCGAGCACGACGACATGGTCGGAGATCTCCATCACCACGCCCATATCGTGTTCGATCAGGAGAACGGACGTGCCGGATTCCGATCGGATGAACTGAAGCAGCTCGTTGAGCTCGCTCGATTCGCGCGGATTGAGGCCCGCCGCCGGCTCGTCGAGGCACAGAAGCTGCGGGTCGGTGCACATAGCGCGGGCGATCTCAAGCCGGCGCTGGTCGCCATAGGGCAGGGCGGCCGCGGGTTCGTCGGCGCGCTCCTTCAGGCGAATGTGCTCCAGCCAATAGACGGCCTTGTCGATCGACTTCTGCCTTGCCTTGCGAAACCCCGGCAGGTTGAAGATCCCGCCGATGGTGAATCCCGACGCGGCCATCAGCGCGTTGTGTTGGGCGACGAGTAGATTTTCCAGAACCGTCATGCCCCCGAAGAGGCGAATGTTCTGGAAGGTGCGGGCGACCTTTGCATCCCGTGAGATGCAGAAATCGGGCATCCGCTCCAGCAGGAAGATCGCTCCCTCGGCGGTGCTCATCGATTGCTCGCCGCTCTCCGTCAGCTTGCGGACCTCCGCGTCGGAGATGGTGTTGCCGTGGCGCATGATGATCCGCCCTTCGGTCGGTTTGTAGAACCCGGTGACGCAGTTGAAGACCGTCGTCTTGCCGGCACCGTTTGGTCCGATGAGGGCGGTGATATCGCCCCGACCGACGTTGAAGGAGAGATCGTCGACGGCCACGAGGCCGCCGAAGCGCATGGTCAGGTTTTCGACCGTGAGAACCGGGTTGTCGTCCCAGCGTCCCGGCTCGCTGACATTGTCTTTGAGTGCTGCAGACATCAGTGGCCCTCGCCTTGAGCGACCATATCGGCGCTGATCGTCTGACGTTCCTTCAAAATGGCGGACGGCTCGCGCGTTGCGATGAGGCCGCGGGGACGCCAGACCATGATGATCACCATCAGGAGACCGAAGATCAGCATGCGGTATTCGGCGAAATCACGGAAGAGCTCGAAGCCGCCGATCATGACGATCGAGGCGATGACGACACCCATCTGCGAACCGAGCCCGCCGAGTACCACGATCGCCAGAATAAGCGCCGATTCCATGAAGGTGAAGCTTTCCGGCGAGATGAAGCCCTGACGTGTGGCGAAGAAGGCGCCGGCAAAGCCACCGAACATGGCGCCGATGGCAAAGGCCGTCAGCTTCGTATTGGTGGTGTTGATGCCGAGAGAGCGACAGGCGATCTCGTCTTCGCGCAGCGCTTCCCAGGCACGTCCCAGCGGCAGTTTGCGAAGCCGCAGCGTCACCAGGTTGGTGATCATCGCAAGCGCCAGGATGATGTAGAAGAAGTAGGCCTGCTTGTAGGCGGAATCGTAGGCGAAGCCGAGGAGGCCTGGCAGATTTTCGGCTCCGCGTTTGAATTCGAGGCCGAAGAATGTCGGATCCGGAATGCCGGAGATGCCGTTCGGTCCGCCGGTGAAGGTGTACCAGTTCAACAGCACGACGCGGATGATCTCACCGAAGGCGAGCGTGACGATGGCGAGATAATCGCCTCTGAGCCGCAGCACCGGGAAGCCGAGAATGAGGCCCCAGCAAGCCGCCAGGAGGCCCGCGATCGGAAGAGCGAACCAGAAGCCGACTTCGAAGAACTGCGCGAACAGGGCAAAGGAATAGGCGCCCACCGCGTAGAAGGCGACGTAACCGAGGTCGAGCAGGCCGGCGAGGCCAACGACGATGTTCAGCCCCCAGCCGAGCATGATGTAGGTCAGAACGAGCACGCCGAGATCGATGAATTGCTTATCCTTCATCGGGAAGAGCGCGAGGATGATGACCGGGTAGAGGACGGCCGCCACCAGTGCCAAGACGCCGACCGATTTCGAATGGCGGGCGAAATGCTCAGATAAGGGCGTGCCTTCGCCGGAGCCGAAGGCACGCAGAAGAAGCGGCCGCGTTCCAGCCTTGGTGGCCGGCCGCCACAGCAAAATGCGAAAGGCGAGACGGCCGACGAAAACCACGACGATGGCGGTGCCGAAGGCTTGCCAGCGGGTGGTCAGGTCCAGTCCGCCGATCTCGATGTCGGTGCGGAAGCCGATGAAAAAGAGGAAAAGAGCGGCTGCGATCGCGGCGGCGATGGCAGCGTCCTTCAAGGCAGCGGCGATTGCGGAAAGACGCTGCGGTTCTTCGACGAAGGGGGGCTCACCGGCATAGCCGGCGACGCGCTGTTCCCACTCCACCAAGGCGCCCGGCGCCTGCTGTTCGTCGGCGCTGCCTGCCTGGTTTGTGTTGGACATGTCAGACTTTCTCGACTTCCGGTTTGCCGAGGAGCCCGGAGGGCAGGAAGATGAGCGTGATCGCCAGGATGGAGAAAGCCGCCACGTCTTTGTACTCGACCGAGAAATAGCCGGACCAGAAGGTCTCGATGAGACCGATGGCGAGGCCTCCGAGCATGGCGCCGGGCAGTGAGCCGATGCCGCCGAGAACCGCCGCGGTGAAGGCTTTCACGCCGGCGATGAAGCCGATGTAGAAGTCGATCACGCCGTAGTAGAGCAGGAACATGACGCCGGCGACGGCGGCGAGGGCTGCCCCCATGACGAAGGTCAAAGAGATCGTGCGGTCGACATTGACGCCCAGCAGCGAGGCCATTTTGGCATCCTGCTCGCACGCCCGCTGAGCACGTCCGAGCGAGGTCTTGGAAATCAGCATCGAGAAGCCGGCCATCAAGACGACTGTCGTGACGATGATGATGATCTGCATGTAGGAGAGCTGCACCACGATGCTGCCGGTCTCCGCATTGCCCTGCATCAGGGTGATACCGCCGGTGATCTGTGGCGGCAGCGGCTTGACGCGCGCACCTTGCGTCAGCTGCACGAAGTTCTGCAGCGTGATCGACATGCCAATCGCGGTGATGAGCGGCGCCAGACGGAAGGAGCCCCGAAGCGGCCGGTAGGCCAGGCGCTCAACTGTCCATCCCCAGACGGAGGTGAAGATCATCGCGATGATGAGGACTGCAAGCAGGATGAGCGGCAGTGCCGTCACTCCGATTGCCAGCATAATCAAGAATACGGTGAGGGCGATGAACGCACTCACCATAAAAATATCGCCGTGGGCGAAATTGATCATGCCGATGATGCCGTAGACCATCGTATAGCCGATGGCGATTAGGCCGTAGATCGAACCGAGCGTGACCCCGTTGATCAGCTGCTGAACGAAATATTCCATCGTTCTTTAATTGTACCCCTCTTATGGCCATTATTTTATTATTGGCTCACGGCCGAGTGCGGAACACTCGAACGCCAAAGAGGTCAATCGTTTAGCAAGCCCTTACACTGTGCACAATATGTGGCTGTGGACGGTGTGACGGTTTCGACGAAAGTCTGAAATATTCAGATTATGGAAGACGAACGGCGATGCCGGCGCGCACCGTGTCTACGGAGGGTTCAAAGCTCGCAGCACCTGCGACGACGTCGCCGGTCACGTCTTCGAATTCGTCATGAAGATACTCGAGCCGCCCGAACACGTGATCGGTAATGGCGACATCGACACCTGCGCCGATCGTCCAGCCTTTTGCCGGCTCGACATTGAGTGACGAGGTGCCTTCCTGTTGGAAGTGGACCTGAGTGATGGCGAAACCACCCGCGAGGTAAGGCAGGAACCGGTCCCAGGCGTAGCCGATACGGCCGCGCACATGCGCGTCCCACATCGGTTCCTTGTCGAGGGTCACACCGACGATCGTCGTGCTCGATTCGCCCTGGCGCAGGCTGAGATCGGCGTCGAGACCCGTGACGACATTGCCGAACTGGTAATTGGCGCCGAGGAACATGCCGGTGCCGAAGCTGCCGTCGCTCGCATCGTCGCTGCCGAGGCCGGCAATTGCTGCGTCGTCCTGGAGCAACGCGGCGCTGATCATCGCGCCGCCGTAAAAGCCCGACCAGGTGTTTCCGGGCCTCGTCAGGAAGCTTTCGGGATAGGCCTTAAAGCCGTTGCCGAGAGCGAAGATGATGGCGCCACGAAATTGCTGCGCCTCCGGCTCGAACCTCGTCGAGCCGCCGCTGAAGACGTAATCCTCGGCGCCGAACCTGGTGTAGAGGTATTCGGCACGCAGGCGGATTGGGTAGAAGACCGCGACTTCGAGACCGGCGCCGACCGACCAGCCGAGATGGCGGGTCACATCGCCCTCGGTCATCGGCGCGAGCGAATGGCCATGGATTTCCGCCACGCGGCCGCCAGCCATGACGTACGGCATGAAGCGGCCCCAGGTATAGCCGAGGCGCCCATAGACGCCGGCATCCCAGATGTAATCGCTGCCCACAGAGACCGATGCATTTTCCGTCTTCGTCTCGTGGATGGTGATGTCACCTTCCAGGCCTAGGACGACATTGCCGAAGAGCCAGTTGTAGCCGCGCAGTCCGCCGCCGGAAAACCCGCCATGGTCGCTCATGGAGAAGTCGGTGCCGGCGGGGGTCCGTCCGTCGATATTGTCCGAAGACCAGCCGAAATGCATGCCGGTGTAGAAGCCCTCCCATTGCGACACGGATACCGGTGAGGTGACCGGAACATAGGGCGCGGGAGCTTCCGGAAGATCAGCGGCGAGAGCGGGAGTTGCGAGGACGACCATGCCGAAGACGGCTGTTCCAAGACCACGCATCCAAATCCCCTCAATCTTCCGCGAATTTCGCAACGGAGGGCAGCTATCTCCCCCCAACGCCGGGCGTCAATTGAACGGGCTCCCCGGGGTGCAGTTCACGAAACGGTGTTGCCGATCGGCCATAGAGGCCGCGAAGCTGGTCCACAGACCTTCTGACCTCACCCGCTGCGCAGGGAGGGGGCGGCGAATTTTGCCGTCCCCCGTAGCACAAACGCCGATATCTCTGGCGACCCTCGCTCAGTTTTCGCGGAAATACGAGAAGACGGCGCGGTTGAATTCCGCTGGAGATTCGACGGCCGACAAATGCGCCGCGTGCACGATCTCCTTGCGGGCACCCGCGATGTTGTCGGCGATGAGTTCGCCGTCCTGGGGAGGCGTTGAGGGATCGCTGTCGCCGATGAGGACCAGGACGTCAGCCCTGATCGAGGAAAGGGTCGGGCGCAGATCCATGTCGCGGATCGCGGCGCTGCAGCCGGCATAGCCGGCGGGTTCGGTTGCGCGGATCTGCTCGGCGATACGCTCGACCTCATCCGGATGGTCACGCCGAAAGCCGGCCGTGAACCAGCGTTCTGTGATGCCCCCGACGAGCGCCTCCATGCCGTTCTCGGTGACGGCCTTGATGCGCTCGTTCCAGAGATCGGCCGGCGGCATGTGGGCGGAGGTGTTGCAAAGAGCGAGTTTGCCGAACCGCGCCGGGTGATCACGCGCCACGACGATGCCGGTCATGCCGCCCATGGAGAGGCCGCAGAAATCGGTCTTTTCGATCTTCAGCAGGTCCAAGAGCTCGACGACGTCCTGGCCGAGGCGTTCCATCGAGAAGGCTTCTGCCGGGACGGGCGAGCGGCCGTGCCCGCGCTGGTCGTAGCGGATGACCCGAAAATCGGCCTCCGCCTCGTCGACCTGGGCGTCCCACATGGCGAGGTTGGTGCCGAGCGAATTGGAAAAGACGAGGGGCGGCGCCGAGCGGTTGCCGGCTTCCTCATACCAGATGCGGGCTCCATCGCTTAACTCACAAAACGGCATTCGGATTCTCCTTTGCGCGATTGTCGTGGAACGAGAAGGGTTTGGGGGGCAGGTCTGAGAGTTCGATTCCGCTTTCAGCCGCCGGCGAAACGATCCTCTCGTCGCTCGGGCCGGTCGCAGACTTAGGCTGGGCCTGCGGCATAGGAAAGGCGGCTCGGGCGTTTTCATCAGGCGGATGGTCTGGGGAGCGGCTTGATCTATACTGATAGCGAGAGCCCAAGCCGATAGGAGCCCCATGTCCGTCCGACCCTTGCCGCAATCGATCGACGAGACGCTCCAGCTTTTGAACGGTGCCGGATATGTCGCCGACCGTTCGCTCGCGACCGTCCTCTTCCTGTCGCTCAAGATGGGCAGGCCGCTTTTCCTGGAGGGCGAGGCGGGCGTCGGCAAGACGGAAATCGCCAAGGTGTTGTCGAAGACACTCGATCGCCGTCTGATCCGTCTGCAATGCTACGAAGGCCTCGACGTCGCCAGCGCCGTCTATGAATGGAATTACACGGCGCAGATGATCGAGATCAGGCTCGCCGAGGCAGCCGGCGACAGCGACCGGCGTATGCTTGCCGATGATGTCTTCTCCGAGCGGTTTCTCATCAAGCGCCCGGTCCTGCAGGCGCTGGAGCCGGATTTGAATGGGCCGCCGATTTTTCTCATCGACGAACTCGACCGCGCCGACGAGGCATTCGAAGCCTTTCTCCTGGAGGTTCTTTCCGACAATCAGGTCACGATCCCAGAGATCGGGACGATCCGCGCTCCCGAGCCACCGGTGGTGGTGGTGACCACAAATCGGACACGTGAGATCCACGACGCTCTGAAGCGGCGCTGTCTCTATCACTGGGTCGACTATCCGGATGCCGAGCGGGAACTGCGCATCGTCAACGAGCGCGTGCCGGGTGTCCGCGAGCGGCTTGCCCGTGAGGTCGTCGGCTTCGTGCAGCGGCTGCGCCGGGAAGACCTCTTCAAGAAGCCGGGCGTTGCGGAGACGCTCGACTGGGCGAGCGCGCTCACCGAGCTCGACATGGTGGCGCTCGATCCGGAGGTGATTTCCGATACGCTCGGCGTGCTTCTCAAATACCAGGACGATATCGGTCGGATCGAGGGCAGCCGCTCGAAGCAGCTCCTGGACGAGGCGCGGGCCGAGCTGGCCGCTGCCGAGTGACGACGGGTCGCGCCGTGACGGAGACAGGCGGCAAAATTGCCGACAACATCGTTTATTTCGCACGGGCGCTTCGACGTGCGGGCCTGCCGGTCGGCCCGGCTGCGGTCGTCGATGCGATCCGTGCGGTCGAGGTCGCGGGCATTTCTTCGCGCGACGACTTCTACTGGACCCTGCATGCGGTTTTCGTGAACAAGCGCGCCGATCGCCCGGTCTTCCATGAAGCGTTCGAGCTGTTCTGGCGCGAGCGTGGGCTTGTTGAGAAGATGCTGGAGCTCTTGTCGCCTGTGGCACCGCCACGGCCCGCGGAGACGGAAAAGCCGAAGCCCGGGCAGCAGCGCGTCGAGGAGGCGATGCAGGCGCTGAAAGAGCGCCGCGAGGAAGAGGTCTTTCCCGAAATCGAGATCGACGCGCGCATGACGGTGAGCGAGAAGGAGATCCTGCGTCGCAAGGATTTTGCGCAGATGAGCGCCGAGGAGATCGCCTCTGCGATGCGTGCGCTCGCCTCCCTGCAATTTCCCGACGATCAGATCGTGACCCGGAGGCTCGTTGCGGCCACGCGGGGTAAGGTCGATCCGCGGCGTACGGTGCGTGCCACCATGCGCTCGGCCGGCGATCTGATCCTGCCGCAGGCACGCAAGCGCAAGGTGCAGGAGCCGCCGCTCGTGGCGCTTGCCGACATTTCCGGCTCGATGAGCGAATATTCGCGCGTGATGCTGCATTTCCTGCATGCGCTGTCGTCGCGCCGAAAAGTCTACTCGTTCCTCTTCGGGACGCGGCTCAGCAACGTGACACGGCAGCTGCGCTACAAAGATCCCGACGAGGCGCTTGCGGGCTGCTCCGACGCGGTCGTCGACTGGTCGGGGGGCACGCGCATCGCCGACGCGTTGCATGTCTTCAACCGCGACTGGTCGAGACGGGTGCTGGGGCAGGGCGCGACGGTGCTTCTCATCACCGATGGGCTGGAGCGGGAGGAGGGAGCGGATCTTGGGGCAGAGGCTGCAAGGCTCGGCCGCTCCTGCCGTCGTCTGATCTGGCTCAATCCGCTCCTGCGTTTTGAACATTTCGAAGCGAAGGCCCGTGGCATTCGCGCGATTCTGCCCCATGTCGATGACTTTCGGCCGGTGCATTCGTTGGAGGCGATCGAGGATCTGGTGAAGGCGTTGTCGACACCGGCAAAGAGGCCGCGCCCGGCATTGCGACGGGCCGCCTGAGGGAGAGGACCATGGCAGAGATGTTGGAGCGCGATGCGCTTGAAATCGCTGAGGCCTGGCGGGAGGCCGGGCGAAAGGTGGCGCTTGCGACCGTCGTCGAGACCTGGGGCTCGGCGCCGCGGCCTGTCGGCAGCCACCTCGTCATCGACGAAGAGGGCAATTTCGAAGGCTCGGTCTCAGGCGGTTGCGTCGAAGGTGCCGTCGTCGGTGAAGCGCTCGAGCTTCTGGAAAGCGGGACAACGAAAATGCTCGAATTTGGGGTCGCCGATGAGACGGCCTGGCGGGTCGGTCTGTCCTGCGGGGGCCGCATCCGCGTTTTCGTCGAACCGGTGGCGTGATGGAGCTGTCGCTTCTCAAGGCGCTCAACGAAGAGCGTGCCGCGCGTCGCGCGGCCGTCCTCGTCACCAATACGGCAAGCGGCGAGGCGCGCCTCGTCAAGGAGAGTGAGGCTGCCGGGGATTCGCTGGCAGATGAGATTTCAAAGCATCTTCGCTCCGGCCGATCCGGGATGCTGGAGGATGGCCACACCTTTCTCACCGTCGCGGTGCCGCCGCCGCGGCTCGTTGCGATCGGGGCCGTCCATATCAGCCAGGCCCTGGCGCCGATGGCGAAACTTGCCGGCCTCGACGTCACGATCATCGATCCGCGCACAGCCTTTGCGAGCGAAGAGCGGTTTCCGGGCGTCGCGCTTGTCGCCGAGTGGCCTGAAGAAGCCCTGAAGAATATCCCTTTCGACGCCTATACGGCGGTTGCAGCGCTTACCCATGATCCGAAGATCGACGATGTCCCGCTGCGGGAGGCGCTTGCCGCCGGCTGCTTTTACGTCGGGGCGTTGGGTAGCCGTAAGACGCACGGCAAGCGCGTGGAACGGCTTTTGGAGGCAGGCGTCAGAGAGCACGATGTCGAGCGCATTCACGCGCCGATCGGTCTCGACATTGCCGCCGCTTCTCCTGGCGAAATAGCCGTCGCCGTTCTGGCGGAGGTGATCGCGGCGCTCCGCAAGGGCCCGTCGATGGCACGTGAGGCCGCTTGAAGTTCGGCCCGATCGCGGTCGCAGGGGCCGAAGGTGCCATCCTGGCGCATAAGATCCGCGCAGGTGACCTGTCGCTGAAGAAGGGTGCGCGGCTGAGTGCAGAGGACGTTGCGCGGCTTTTGTCTGCTGGCGTTTCTGACGTCGTGGCGGCGCGGCTCGAAGTGGGCGATGTCCATGAAGACCAGGCCGCCGAACGCGTCGCCCGGGCGATGGCCGGCGGGCATCTCCGCATCGAGGCGCCGTTCACAGGGCGCTGCAACCTTCACGCGGAAGCCTCTGGGGTCGTTAGAGTCGACAAAGATCTGATCGACGCCCTCAACCGGATAGATCCGGGGCTGACGGTGGCGACGCTTGCGCCGTTCGAAGCTGTCGAAGCCGGGCGCATGGTCGCGACGGTAAAGATCATCCCCTTCGCGCTTTCCGAAAAAGTTCTCGAGACTGCCGAGAGGCTTCTGGAAAGCCGCGAGCCGCCCCTGTCTGTGGCGGCGTTCCGCCCTTGCCGGGTCAGTCTCGTGTCGACATGCCTGCCATCCACGCAGGCGAAAATGCTCGACAAGACGCGGCGGGTGCTGGAAGCCCGACTCGAGAAGGCGGGAGCGAGCCTAACCGACGAGACGCGCGTCGCGCATGTGACCGCATCTTTGGCCGAGGCGTTGCGGGAGCCGGCGTCGGAAGGTGCGGACATCATCGTCGTCTTCGGGGCTTCCGCGATCACCGATCAGAACGACATCATCCCGGCGGCGCTGCGGATGGCCGGCGGGCGGGTTCTGCATTTTGGAATGCCGGTTGATCCGGGCAATCTTCTCCTCATCGGAGAGCTCGGTGGGCGCCCGGTGATCGGAGCCCCCGGCTGCGCACGCAGCCCGAAGGAAAACGGATTCGACTGGGTGTTGAATCGCTTCCTTGCGGGACTTGAGGTCAAGCCTGAAGACATCATGGGTATGGGTGTCGGAGGTCTTTTGTCGGAGATCGTGTCGCGGCCGCAGCCTCGGCAGCCGGCCGACGGTGACGGCGATGTTGCCGCCATCGTGCTTGCTGCCGGTCGTTCGCGGCGTATGGGCGGGCCGAACAAGCTTCTTGCCCGGTTCGACGGCGTGCCTCTCGTGCGCCGGACTGTGGAGACTGTCGCAGCCGCCGATGTCTCGGAGGTGGTGGTGGTCACCGGCCATATGCGCGAGGCGGTTGAAGAGGCGCTTCAAGGACGGGGCGCGCGCTTCGTCCATAACGCCGATTTTGCCGAAGGGCTCGCAAGCTCTCTGAGGGTCGGGTTGCGTGCGCTGCCCGAGGGCGTATCAGGGGCACTCATCGTCCTCGCCGATATGCCGGCTCTGACACGCGAAGCGATCGGCCGGATGCTTGCGGCCTTCGAGCCCGAAGCCGGCCGCAGCATCGTGCTTGCGACCGCGTCGGGCAAACGCGGCAATCCGGTTCTGTGGGCGCGCCGCTATTTTGATGAGCTGCTGCAGGTGAGCGGAGATACCGGTGGCCGGCATGTGATCGGGCTTTATCCCGACGAAGTTTTTGAGGTGGAAATCGGCGCGGCCGCGCGGCTCGATGTCGACACGCCCGAGGTGCTGCATGCCGCCGGTGGTGTAATCGATCCAGCCCGCGAGGGTTGATCCTGGTCATGGTGAAGTCGGAAGTCGTCGCTATTCTGCGCTCATGAGGGGATCGATCGCATTTGCCGGCATGCTGTTGCTGGCAACCGCGCAGGGCGCTGCGGGCCAGAACATCGCCCGCGGCGAAGCGCTGGCGGAGGAATATTGCGCCCGCTGTCATGCTGTCGGATTGATGGGCACGAGCCCGATGCCGCCCGCACCGGCCTTTCGCGACCTGTCGGAGCGCTATCCGATCGACACATTATGGGAAGCGCTTGCCGAAGGCATCGTCACCGGCCATCCGGCCATGCCGGAATTCCGCTGGCCGCCCGCCGATATCGACGACATTCTTGGCTATATCACGTCGATCCAGCCGCCGGAGGACGGACCAAGGGCTGGCAGCACTCTTGAGTGAAGGCTGCTAAGTCTTTGTTCAACCTCATGATTTCGACCAAGTACTAGTAGACTTTTAATCTCTGAGACGCAATCATTGCACCTCCTGACCAAGGAGGAGAGCATGCAGCAAAGTCGCGAGGAGAGTGATCTTGGTCTTCAGCTCGCCGGTTACGGCCTGACGACCGCCAATGTTCTCTACTACATGCCGGAGCGTCCGACGCTCATTCAGAGCTTCGTCTGGCAATTCTACGATGTGGCGCCTGACCATCCGCGGTTGGAGCGCTTCCTCGATTACTGGCGGCGCGAGATCGACGCGGCCATTCATTCCGTTGAGATCGCACATGAGCGGCTGATCAAGCCGTCGGAATGGCGTCTCGCGACTTTCGAAGGGCGGCTCAACTAAAAGCCCGACGAGGAATAGAAGCGCCCGGCCTTCCCTTGACTTTCCAGTGGCTGGAACCCTTATCCAGTGGGAAAGTGTGGGAGTTGGCGCATGAATATCGGCGATGCGGCGCAGGCCTCCGGCCTGCCCCCAAAAACCATCCGCTATTACGAGGATATCGGCCTCGTGCAGCCGGACAGGCGCGGCAACAATTACCGCGACTATTCCGATACTCACGTCCACAGCCTGCAATTCCTGGCGCGGGCCCGCTCCCTGGGTTTCTCCATCGAGGAATGCCGTCAGCTTCTGTCGCTCTATGGCGATCACTGCAGGGCGAGCGGCGACGTGAAGGCGATCGCGATCCGCCACATCGGCGAGATCGAGCGCAAGATCGCCGAACTTCAGGCGATGCACGATACGTTGTCCAATCTCGTCGAGGCCTGTCATGGCGACCATCGTCCGGATTGCCCGATCCTCAAGGATCTGGCCGGGGGTGGGACGTGACGTCGAAGGCGATCTCTTTCGTCGTCCTGGCTCTTGCGATCGTCGCTTTCCTCGCCATCCGGGCGTTTGTGCCTGGCAATGGCGATGCCCGGATTGCAGACGTCAAGGTGCCGGAGCTTTCGTCCGACGCTCAGACGGGCAGGGCGCTTTTTGAAGAGAACTGCGTCGCCTGTCATGGCGAGAGTGCCGCCGGGACAGAAGCCGGGCCGCCGCTCGTGCATGCGGTCTACGCGCCTGAACATCATAGCGACCAGGCGTTCCAGCTCGCCGTGGCCCGCGGGGTGACCGCGCATCATTGGAGTTTTGGCAATATGGCGCCGGTGGAAGGTCTGTCTCAGACGGAGGTCGACAAGATCGCCGTCTATGTGCGCGCATTGCAGCGTGCAAACGGGATTATGTGAGCGGAGCCCACGCCATCGCTACATCAGCCCCATGCCGCGAAAGCTCGCATGCCCGTCGCGACCGATGATGATGTGGTCGTGCACGGTCACCCCCAAAGGCTTGCCGACGTCGACGAGCGTCTTTGTCATCTGAATGTCGGCGCGAGACGGTGAGGGGTCGCCCGATGGGTGGTTGTGCACCAGAATGAGGGCTGTTGCTGAGAGCTCGAGGGCACGACGCATCACTTCGCGGGGATAGACCGGGGTGTGATCGACCGTGCCCCTCTGCTGCACTTCGTCGGCGATGAGGGCGTTCTTCTTGTCAAGGAAGAGGATACGAAACTGCTCACGATCCTCAAACGCCATCGCCGTGCGGCAATAGTCGAGAAGCGTCGACCAGGAGCCCAAAACCTGACGGCTTCTGACTTCGTGCCGGCCGAGGCGCTCGGCGACGGCGCGCATCAATTTCAACTGCAGGATGACGGCGTCGCCCACGCCATCGATCTCCTTGAGGCGTGTCGGCGACGCAGCCAGAACTTCTCCGAGCGAACCGAAGGTGGCGAGTAGAGCCTTGGCGATCGGCTTCGTGTCGCGCCGGGGCAGGGCGCTGAAAAGAGCAAGCTCCAGAAGCTCGTAATCCGCCAGCGCGTCGGCTCCTGCCTCGCGAAAACGGTTGCGCAGACGGTCACGGTGGCCGTGATAATGGACCCGGGCTGGGCCGGCTTCTTCGAAATCAAAGCCCACGGACGTCAGGGCCGGCCGTAGCCGGCCGGCGACAGCGTGAAGACTTCGACCCCGTCCTCCGTGACGCCGACTGCGTGCTCGTATTGGGCGGTGAGCGACCTGTCGCGGGTCACTGCCGTCCAGCCGTCGTTGAGGAGTTTCACATGCGGACGGCCGAGATTGATCATCGGCTCGATCGTGAAGATCATCCCGGGTTCGAGCGTGAGCCCTTCACCAGGACGCCCGTAATGCAGGATATTCGGCGGCTCGTGGAAGGCCAGCCCCACGCCGTGGCCGCAGAAATCGCGCACCACCGAACAGCGCTCGGCCTCCGCATAGCTTTGGATGGCGTGTCCGATATCGCCGAGCATTGCCCCGGGTTTCACTGCGTCGATCCCGCGCATCAGGCATTCGTAAGTGACTTCCATCAGCCGCTCGGCCGCACGCTTGACCTGACCGACCGCATACATGCGGCTGGAATCGCCATGCCAGCCGTCGAGAATGAAGGTGACATCGATATTGGCGATGTCGCCCTCTTTCAGCGGTTTGTCGTTCGGGATGCCGTGGCAGACGACATGGTTGAGGGAAATGCACGAGGCTTTGCGGTAGCCGCGATAATTGAGCGTGGCTAGGAGCGCATCATGCTGGAGCGCGAAATCATAGACGAAATCGTCGAGCTCCTGCGTGGTGACGCCGGGTTTGACGCGCTCGGTCAGTTCATCGAGGCAGGTGGCAACGAGCTGCCCGGCCCGGCGCATGCCGGCAAAACCTTCCTCGCCGTAGGTATGGATGGAGGCCTTTTCGCGCTGGCCTGAAAGTGCGTTCTGCATAGGATGGAACCGTCTTTATTCGGCGACAAGCTAGCCGATTGAGGCGCCCCTTTTAAAGGGGAGATGGAGATTTCGCCTTCCATATGGGGAAGGGGAATGCGGCAAGCCAGATTGGACTTGCCGGCAGCTACGACAAAGGGCACTCAGTCTCAATGAGCGAGATCGAAGCGAATACCGCACACCCGCCCCGGGCAGCCATGCTGGTGATCGGCGACGAGATCCTGTCGGGCCGCACCAAGGACAAGAATATAGGCACGCTTGCCGATTTCTGCACCGACCTCGGTATCGACCTTGAGGAAGTGCGGATCGTCGGCGATCAGAAGTCCGCAATCGTGGCGGCGTTGAAGGCGCTCTCGGCGGCCTATGACATCGTCTTCACCTCCGGTGGCATCGGACCGACGCACGACGATATCACTGCCGATGCGGTCGCGAGTGCGTTCGATCGTCCGCTCATTCATCATCCCGAGGCGGTTCGAATCCTGCGTGAGCGGGCCGAGGCGCGCGGCTGGGAGCTCAACGAGGCGCGGCTGAGAATGGCGCGAACGCCGGAAGGCGCCGACCTCATTGCCAATGCGGTCTCGGGTGCGCCCGGCTTCAAGATCGGCAACGTCTATGTGATGGCGGGCGTGCCGGCCGTGATGGAGGCGATGCTTGCCGCACTCGCGCCCACGCTGCCGCATGCCGCGAAGATCTTGTCCGTCACGATCGAGGCGGGACGTGGGGAAGGAGAGATCGCAGATTGGCTCTCCGATCTTCAGGACGAGCACCCTGAAGTGCGTTTCGGATCCTATCCTTACCAGGACGGGACCCGCTTCACGACCCGTATCGTGATCCGCTCGCGCGATGAAGAGGCGCTAAAAAAGGCAGCCGAGGCCGTGGCAAGCCGCCTGCAAAGCGGATAAGAGGCCGGAAGAAACGAGAGAGATATGGTTCAAGAAAAGGCCTTCCCGGTTTCCTGGGAGCAGTTTCATCGCGACGCGCGGGCGCTGACCTGGAGGCTCGCGGGCGCTGGCCCGTTCGAGGCGATCGTGTGTATTACGCGCGGCGGCCTCGTGCCGGCGGCTGTCGTATCGCGCGAACTCGAAATCCGTTTGATCGAGACTGTCTGTGTCGCGTCCTATCACGACTACAAGACCCAGGGGACGACCCAGGTCCTGAAACCGATCTCGGAGCAGGTGCGCCATCTCGGCGGGGAGGGCGGCAAGGGTGTGCTCATCGTCGACGATCTCGTCGATACCGGCAAAACGGCCGCGATCGTCCGGGAGATGCTGCCGGATGCGCATTTCGCCACGGTCTATGCCAAGCCCAAGGGGCGCCCACTGGTCGATACCTTCGTCACGGAAGTGTCCCAAGACACATGGATCTATTTCCCGTGGGATCTCGGGTTGAGCTTCCAGCCGCCGATCTTCGGCGCACCGAGCTGACGCCACAGGCGCAGGCGACATCTTGCTTCGGTATCAACCCATCCTGGCGATAACCGGCCTCCTTCTGGTGGCGCTCGGTGTGGTGATGATTTTGCCGGCGCTTGTCGATCTGTCGGCCGGCAACCCGGACTGGATGGTGTTCGCGCTCTCAGGCGTTGTGACCGCGCTCGTCGGTGCGGTCTTCGCCATTGCGGGGCGCGAGGAAGAGCCGCTCGGTCTCAATCTCAAGCAGGCCTTCATTCTGACCACGGTGTTGTGGTTCGTGCTGCCGGGGTTTGCGGCCCTGCCGTTCCTCGGCCTCGATGTCGATTATGCGGACGCCTTCTTCGAGACGGTCTCCGGCATGACGACCACGGGTTCCACCGTCCTCACTGGCCTCGACAGCCTGCCGCCCGGCATCCATCTCTGGCGCTCGCTTCTGCAATGGATCGGCGGCGTCGGCATCGTCGTCATGGCCATCATCATGCTGCCGTTCCTGAAGGTCGGCGGTATGCAGCTCTTCCATGCCGAGAGTTCCGACCGTTCGGAAAAGGTTTTGGCGAAGTCGTTCGACCTCGCCGCCTGGATCGGTGGCATCTATGTCGGTCTGACGCTTTTGTGCGCGCTCGCCTATGCGGCCGGCGGTATGACCTTCTTCGACGCGATCTGTCATGCGATGACGACGCTTTCGACCGGTGGGTTTTCCACCCACGACGCGTCCTTCGGCTATTTCGGCGACAATCCGGAGCTTCTTTGGACCGGAAGCTTCTTCATGCTGGCCGGGGCCATGCCATTCGTTGCCTATATCGGTGCGTTGCGTGGTCGTCCTTACGAGATCGTGCGCGACCCGCAGGTGCTCGCCTTGGTCGGTCTCCTGCTGATCGTGTGCACGGGCCTTGCGGTCCAGCTGACGCTGACGGGCGAGTTCACCTTCGGTCAGGCTCTGCGGCACTCGACCTTCAATGTCGTTTCCGTGGTGACGACCACCGGCTACGCCTCGCTCGACTACACGCAGCTCGGCACGTTTTCGGTCGGCCTCTTCTTCGTGCTCACCTATGTGGGGGGCTGCACGGGGTCCACGGCAGGCGGCATCAAGATCTATCGCCTGGTCATCCTTTGGGAGATCATTCGCCGCCAGATCAGGCTTCTCGCCCATCCCTCGCGCATCGATCCTCTGCGCTATGCCGGTCGTCGTATCCCGGCCGACGTGCCACCTTCGGTTCTGGCATTCCTGACGCTTTATGTCGGGACCACGGTGATCATCACGATGATCCTGGCGGCGCTCGGCCTCGATTTCGTGACCGCCATTTCCGCCGCTGTGACTGCGGTCGGCAATGTCGGTCCTGGACTTGGCGAGATCGTGGGCCCGGCCGGCAATTTCTCTTCGCTGCCCGATGCCGCGAAGATCGCACTCACCTTTGCGATGGTCCTCGGGCGGCTGGAGCTCTTCACGGTCTTGGTGCTTTTCGACCCGGCCTTCTGGCGCTGGTAAGAAGCGCCTCTTGCCGGCTGTTATAAGCGCGGCTAGGCAAAGTGCTACGTGCGGGCGTGGCGGAACAGGTAGACGCAAGGGACTTAAAATCCCTCGGTTGGAAAACCATGCGGGTTCGAGTCCCGCCGCCCGCACCATTCTTCGTTATCACTCTGCCTCGCCGCAGCTCTGTGAATGAAAGGGGCGGAAGCCTGTGCGCTCATAGCGGCGGCGTCAGGAGCTGTCTCACAACACGATCCGGCTTTCGCTCCCGCCTTTTATCTGGAAAGGGCAGGGTAGGGCTCACCCACGCTCAGGCAGGATTTCGTAGAGAGGGCCAAAGAAAAACCCGCCGGCCGGAGCCGACGGGTCGTATCTGTCTGAGTGAACGCTGGGTGGTTACTGCGCTTTTTCGTATTCCGGCGCGTCTTCCAGCTGGTTCTCGGTGGCGTTGATCGAATAGCGAGTTTCGCCGTTCGAATCCTTCTGGATGTTGAGCGTATCGTACTCAACCGCGACCGGCTTCTCGCCGATGCCCAGGAAGCCGCCGACATCGATGATCACGGCACGGACATCACCGTTCTGGCCGACGATGACGTCGTCGATATCCCCGACGCTCTCGTCGTTGCTGCCGTAAACAGTGGCGCCCATGATGTCCTCGGCGCTCAATCCGCTGGGCTGTGCGCCACCGGGAACGGACTTGCTGGAGCCCATGTCGTTCTGATCACGCGAGGCGGTGGTCATCGAACCGGTGCCGTCCGTCGTACCTGTCTTGGTCGTGTCGGACTGGCTGTTCTGTGCCGTCTGCGAGCCCGTCGTATCGCCACTCATGTCGCTGCTGTTGCTGGCGACATTGCCTTCTCGACCAGACATATCCCACTTCGGCGCGTTTTCGAGTTCAGCACGCGTCATCGGGATCGTCAGACGCGGCTCATCCTCGTTCGGTGCCTTGGCCATTTCGACCTGATCGAATTTGATGGCGACCGGCTTTTCGCCCACGCCGAGGAAACCGCCGACGTCGATCACGATCGAATCGATCTTGCCATTATCGGCAAGGATGACGTCGTTGATCTCACCGACGCTCTGCTGCTGATCGGCCGGGTTTGCTGCGAGCTGGTTGTTCTGGCCGGCGTTGTTGCCCGTCGCGGACTCGCCTGTCGCAGAAGCCGGACGGTTCGTCGCCATCTTCTGGTTGGCGTTGTCGCCAGAGGTCGTCCCGCTCGTGCCCATGGCCGTTGTCTGGCCGCTGGCGTCGGTCTTCACCCGATCCTGCATATTGGTGACCGGCTCGCCGCTCGCCATGGTGTTGGTTTTACCCATGGAGCCGCGTGCCTGACCGCTGTCGGCATTGTTCTGCATAGCCTGCTGCTGGCGCTCGCCCGTCGCATCCTGGCTGCTTACCGACGAATAGACCTCGCGGCCGAGCCACTCGCTCAGGCGGGTTTCACCCTGCTCAGGCTGGGCAAAGGCGGTCTGGCGATCCTGTCCGCTCATCGCACTGTCGGTTGTGGTCGTCGTGCTGGCGGCGGTCTGTTTCGACTGATCGTTCGTCATCGAACCGCTTGCTGCGCCATCCGAAGAGGCGGTTGTGGAGGCGCCCGTCGTTGAACTCTCGCTCTTGGCGGTGCCGCCTTCTTTCTGCATCTGCGCATAGCTGCGCTGATCATCTTTCGCCTGGAATTCCGGAGCATTCTTCAGCTCTTCCTCGGTGGCGTCGACGACCAGGCGCATTTCGCCGTTCTGGTCCTGCGTCACCTGGAACTGATCGTAGTCGAGAGCGACCTCTTTTTCGCCCAGCCCGAGAAATCCGCCCACGCCAATAATGGCGGCGGTGATATTGCCGTTCTCGTCGACCAGAAGATCGTCGACATCGCCGACTTCTTCGGCGTCCGGTCCGGCTGACGAGTAAACGGTCTGGCCAATCCAGGTGGAAGCGAGATCTTCGCCCTGCTTCTGCTGCGTCTGGACGCCCTGGGTGGTGGACTGAGCCTGCGTGGTCTCGTTCGGCTTGGCCGGCTGCGTCTGGGCGATCGCGCCGGTGGTCAACAGTGCGGCAATCGCCGTACTCGCCATCAATGTGCGGATCATATAGTAATCTCCTTGCATCTCGGATGCTATTGAGGCCGCGCGGATGTGTGTGGAAGCCGTTCGCGCGGCCGTTACCACCTGACAACGTTAAGTGGTCGATCAGGTTCCGATTTCGGAGATGTATAAATCGTCGAAATGCTTAGGCGGTAAAAGAATATAGCCAGTCCTGGCGGCGCATCAAAACTTCGCCGGGAAGGGCCAGGAGCGCTGTGTTCCTGAGGCCTGCGACGAGACTGGGCATCGTGTAGATCTGTAGATTGCTCTCCGCCATGGACACAACCTTACGGACGCGTGGTTTGCGTGTAAGCTCGTAGCGGGCGAGTTTTCCGGGCAGCGACCCGTCTCCTGCGATCTCCGCAGAAAGCACCGCGGCATCTTCGATCCCCATCGCGCCACCCTGGGCGGCTGTCGGCAGCATGGCATGGGCTGCATCGCCGAGGAGAACGGCTCGGTTTTTTGCCCAAGCGAGGTTTGGGTCCACGGTCTGGAGCGGCCAGGGCAGCCATTTTTCGCGCAGCGCCTGAGAGGCAAAAAACGTGGCGATCTCAGGTGCAGCATGGGGGAGCTTGGGTCCTGCCGAACCGGTTGCTCTCTGTGGCTCGATCGCCACGATGTTGAGGCGCTCGCCCCGCCTGATGGGATAGTGAACGACATGCCAGCCGGGGCCCATCCATAGGGTGGTGCAGCTCGTGTCGAGCCAGCCGGGTGTGGCCGAGATGTCGATGCTCACGCGCCAGGCGACATGCGTGGAGGGGGACGGCTCAGCCCCGGAGACGAGCTGTCGGCGGACGACCGAGCGAAGCCCGTCGGCCCCGACGATGAGATCGGCATGGTGTTTTTCGCCGACGGCTTGGAAGGTGACGTCGCGGTCTTGCTCGCTGAACGCATCCACGCCTGCTCCGAGATGAAGGTGGATCGCCGTCTCTCGACGAACCGCCTTCAGCAGGATGTCCTGCAGGTCGGCGCGGTGGACCAGCCAATAGGGGGCGCCGTAGCGCGCCCGCGCCCAGTCTCCCAAGGGCAGGGTTGCAAGCAGGTTGAGGCGCTGACCGTTGCCGATCTGAAGCTTGTCGGGCGCAACGATGCATTTGCTCAATTCCTCGCCCAGGCCGAGTGCGAGGAGAACGCGAGAGGCGTTGGGCGACAATTGTATGCCGGCGCCGACTTCTTCCAGCGTTTCGGCACGCTCGAAGAGATCGAGCTCGAAGCCCTTGCGTGCCAGCGAAAGCGCAAATGTCAGGCCTGAAATGCCGGCCCCGATGACGGCGATGCGCATCCTATAAGGAAGGGCAGGGGCAGGTGCCCATGCGCCTCTCCAGCCTCATTCCTGGTAAACGGCTTCGGTCGGACGCGCCTGCTTGGGGCTGAGCGAACGATCGAGCTTGTAGAGGGTCGAGCAGTACGGGCAGATGATTTCGTGCTCGTCGCCCATGTCGAGGAAGACGTGCGGATGGTCGAAGGGCGGCAGGGCGCCGATGCACATGAACTCGGTGGCGCCCACCGAAATCGCCTCTACCCCGCCGGTATTATGAAAATGCGGAACCACGTTCTCCGCCATCGTCACTCGTCCTGTCCGTTGTTGCTGGTTTACGAAACATAGGCGTGCAGAGGCGGCGGGCCAATGTCAAAATTCCAGTGTCGAGAACGTAGAGGCTCGTCCTACGCGTTGACCGTTTGCGGCGCGAGGGGCTAAGCGGCGGGAATGATCCATTCGCACTTCCATCATTCTCATGCCCTCCTTTGAAGCGTCAGACGGCGTCGCGATCGCCTATCTCGATCAGGGGGAGGGCGAACCGCTCCTTCTCATCCATGGCTTTGCCTCGAGTCACCGGGTCAATTGGCAGTCCACCGGCTGGGTCTCGGCCTTCAATGAGGCGGGATACCGTGTCATCGCGCCGGACAATCGGGGGCATGGCTGGTCCGACGCGCCGCACTCGGCCGATGCCTACGGCATGGACCGGATGGGGCGGGACATGCTGGAGCTTCTCGATCATCTCGGGATCGAACGAACCCTCATGATGGGCTATTCGATGGGCGCGCGGATTGCGACGCATCTTGCTGTCGGCGCACCCGAGAAGGTCGAAGCTCTCATCATCGGCGGGCTCGGCGATCAACTGGTGCAGGGCTTCGGCGAAGCTGACGAAGTTGCAGCCGGTATGCGCGCGGCCTCCACGGAAGAGGTCGTCGGCGAAACCGCAAAAGGATTTCGCGTCTTCGCCGAACAGACCGGCTCGGATCTTTTGGCGCTTGCGGCCTGTATGGAGGCCGGCCGCGAGAACCTCACTCCCGGTATGCTCGGCAAGCTCACCATGCCGGTCCTCATCGTCGTGGGGTCCGAGGACGAGGTGGCTGGCGACCCGGAAGCGCTCGCAAAGCTCATCCCCAGTGCCAAGACCGCGATCATTCCGCGCCGTGACCATATGCGCGCCGTCGGGGACAAGATGACCAAGGCTGCCGTCCTGGAGTATTTGGAGAGCCTCCGCAAAGCCGCCTAGCGGTGTCTGCACGATCCGCGAGCGGTCTGAACCGGCGTCAATCCGGTTGGTCGGCTGTTGACCCTAGGTTACGCCGGCATATGCTGATTTTGATTGGAAGCTATATAACAAGGTGTGTGGCCCGCGGGAGCAGCGTTGCAGGCAAAGAGATCGTGCCCGATCTCTCTGGCAAACAGCGCGTGCCGCACCAGATATCCGGGCGCCGGAGAACCGGATTGTGACGCAGCGAGAGGAGCCGATATGGCTGTCGAACAAACCCGTCTGAGCTCGGGCGCCGAAACGGTCGATCCGGTCTGGGCGCAGCTTCGCCGCGAAGCCGAAGACATCGTCGCGCGCGAGACCGTGCTTGCGGCCTTCATCTATTCGACGATCTTGAACTATCCCCGGCTGGAAGATGCGGTCGCCCACCGCGTCGGAGACAGGCTGCGCCATCCCGGCATTTCCACAGGGCAAATCATTCGGTCTTTCGGCGAGATGTATGAGGATCAGCCGGAACTCTCGGAGGTTCTGCGTATCGATCTGATGGCCGTCTATGACCGCGATCCGGCTTGCGAGCGGCTGATCGAGCCGGTGCTTTATTTCAAGGGTTTCCACGCGATCCAGTCGCACCGGCTGGCTCATTGGCTCTGGCAGCAAGGTCACAAGGATTACGCCCTCTATCTGCAAAGCCGTGCATCGGAAGTGTTCCAGGTCGATATTCATCCCGCCGTTCCTCTGGGACGTGGGATCTTCATCGATCATGCCACCGGTATCGTGATCGGCTCCACGGCCGTCATCGAGGACGATGTCTCGATCCTCCAGAATGTCACGCTCGGCGGGACAGGGAAATCGTGTGGTGACCGGCATCCCAAGATTCGTCACGGCGTCCTCATCGGCGCCGGCGCCGAGGTCCTCGGCAATATCGAAGTCGGCCATTGCTCTCGCGTGGCGGCCGGATCGGTCGTGTTGAAACCGGTGCCGCCCATGGTGACGGTTGCGGGCGTGCCGGCGCGAATCGTCGGCAAAGCGGGCCGCGACGAACCCGGCCGTTCCATGGACCAGCTCCTGCGCGAGGCGGAACAGGGGAGCGACGACGTTTCCGGTTGAGCCGGTTGAGATCGGGTCCCCGTTATGTCAGGACGGGCCAAACCAAGTTAAAGGGTGTCGTGTTGAGCATCGACGAACTGAAAAAACTCCAGGCCTACCTGCAGCGGCTTTTCGACAACGAGAAGATCCAGGTGAAGGCGCGGCCGCGCAAGGACGATTCGGCGGAGGTGTTCGTCGGCGAGGAATTCGTTGGCCTCATTTTCCGCGACGATGAGGATGAGGATCTCTCCTACAATTTCTCGATGGCGATCCTGGATTTCGACCTGCGCGCCTGAAGGCGCTCCGAGACGAAGCTGATCTGAAAATGCGGGCGGTCGCGGTAAGCGGCCGCCCGTATCTTGTCGGGCCTATTCGAGCCGGTTACGTTTACCAAACGTTAACTGATGCCGGACGGGTGGGCGCCGTGTCTGATTTCGAAGTGCTGCTGTTTTGCGTTCTGACAGGCTTCGTGACGGCCGGAACGGCTGCAAGCTTCTACCAGTTGCTCACCTCGCGCCCGCCTGATTTTGAACTGCGGGATTTCACCTTCCCCGCGATCGCGACCTGCACCTTGATGTGCTTTACGGCGGGACCGTTCATCGTGGTTCGCCGAATTTGCGGAGCCTTGCGCGTCAAAAAAGCAGGGCTGGAGATCGTGGTCCTCGGGCTTGCGGTGGCGGGTCTGTGGAGCGCATGTTCGGGCACATTGTTTCTCAGTTTTCTGGTGGCTGTCCGCGCATGAGCATTTATTGTCTGAAGGAACGTAAGCCTGATCTGCCGGAGAGCGGGGCCTATTGGATTGCACCCTGCGCGAGCGTGATCGGCGATGTGCGACTGTCCGAAGACGCGAGCATCTGGTTCGGCGCGGTTCTGCGGGGCGACAACGAGCCGATTTCCGTCGGCCCGCGTTCCAATGTCCAGGATCTCAGCGTTATCCATACCGATCCTGGGTTCCCCTGCACGATCGGCAGCGATTGCACGATCGGCCACCGCGCCATTCTGCACGGCTGCACGATCGGGGATTTCTCTCTCGTCGGTATGGGAGCGATCGTCCTGAACGGTGCAAAGATCGGCCGTTTCTGCCTGATCGGTGCGGGTGCCCTCATCACCGAGGGCAAGGAGATCCCGGATTATTCACTCGTCGTCGGCTCTCCCGGAAAAGTCGTGCGGACGCTCGACGAGACAGCCAAGGAAGGGCTGCGGGAATCGGCAGCGAAATATGTTGCCAACGGCCGCCGGTTTCGGGAATCGCTCGGCCAAATATAGGTCGCTCCCGGCCGGCGCCGGACATCCCTCAGCCGGATAAAGCGCCGGCCGGCCTCCTTTCGGAGACCGGCCGCTGAGCCCGGTTGGGGACGGGAGAGTTTGGAGGCGACCAGGCTAGCTCAAATTCAACGCAGACGACCTGTGGCGTCGAGCGGCTGCCAACGGGAATCGTCGATGGCGACCCATCTCTTCGGGTCTGCCGTGTCCTGCCGTTTCACGTAGCGGTAGCCGGTTTGGCTCCACAGGCGGATATCGGAGACCTTGTTGTCGAGCACGTAGTCACCGCGATCGGTGCGCACGACGAGCACGGCATGGCCGGCGCCGACTTCGTCGAAGACCACGGCGACCAAGAGGTCGGAGGTGGGCCAGCCGCGTGTGACGAGCTGCTTGCGCTTCAGAAGGACATAGTCCTCGCAATCGCCGTAGCCTTGCGGGAGCGTCCAGACTTCTTCCTGCCCATAATACTCTTCGTCCGTCACTGCCTTGACGCTGTCGTTGACGTAATTGTTGATCCGAACCAGATCCTGCCAACGTGAAGGCGTCAGCTGCATGGGCGAGCGCCCGCCGTGGACCTGGCATTCGCCCGGAAAGGACTTGCAGAAGGCACGATGTCCGATTGGTGGCGAGGCATAGCGACCCGTGCGCATGACCGGCGCGCTGATGCTTCCCGTGATCCTGATGCCAAGACCGGAGCTTGTCTGTTGGGCCTGGGCCTCTGCCGGTGCCGCCATGAAGGCGGCGAGGGCGAAGGCTGCCCCAAGCATTGTTCCGGTCACTCTGTTCAACCGCATATCGCGATCCCCCGTTTTGGGAGACCGTATCCCCGGCGGCTTAGGCGCGGGCTAAGCGGTTCTTTCGGAGTTTCACTCTCGCGGCAAGCTCTTCTTTACGCTGCCTACGATTTGGTTGAAATCAGGAAGTTTTCCTGAAATCGTCGGCAAGTTGAAGAGCTTTTACATAAGAGTCGATTGTCGGTCTGGTTAAAAAGATGTTGTTGTGGAGGTAAGGAAAGAGCGGTGTCACAGGCTTCCGTCTGTGAAGAACTCTTCCTCGATAATTCGCTCGATCTCTTCTTCCGACATGATGCGCATAAACTCGATGGCGACGCCGTCGCTGAAATGGCGCACGACGCGGCCTCCAAGCCGGCCGAGGTTGACGCGCGAACCAATCGGAGGGCGCTCTGAAATCGCGATGGCGGCGCCCGTCTTCGACATATCGATGATCTTGCAGTCGACCTGCCTGCCCCCGGGCAGCGTCACCCGCGTTTCCGTGGTGGCCGGCACACGCCGCACGGAGCGGCGGTCGTCTCGGAGCTTGAGCACGTCGCGGCGTCCAAGCCAGGCGAGGGTGTTCGCGAGCTTTTCCCGCTTGCGCGCCGAAGCCGTGATCGTGATGGCGAAACCATTTTGCGTGTGACGCGTGATGATGCCTTCAATGCGCCCGATCTGTTCGGCATAGATGATGATCTTCTCGCCGACGTTCCCTTTGACGGGACTGATGATCGCGGCTCCGCCCGCGGACACGTTGCGCATCTCGCACGGGTTCTCTTGCTGATCCGCAAACATGCAACGGCCAAGCAGGCTGACCTCGACGCGCTCGTGCTGACGACGATTGCTGTCGGGATCCTCCACGGTGAGTTCCACCGTCTCTTTGGGCGTTTCAGTGTTTGTGGAAGCGATGGTCATTGCTCGTGAAGCCAGGAGCCTGATGCAAAACTATCATGGTGCAAGTTAACCATCTGTAAGCGTGTGTGGCAGAAAGAAACAGTGTTTTTCCAAGTCTTTTCCTTGCCCGGACGCTCTGTGCTTGCGAAGGGATGAAGCGTAATCCCCTCGGATGCTCCCCTTTTCGCCTTTCACCGAAGAAGCGATCCCACCCCCATGGAAGAACGAGAACGAGAGAGAATGTTCAACCTGCCGACGGTCCTCGTATGGACGGTCGGCGTGCTCCTGATCGTGCACATCATCCGCGCCCTGCTGCCTTATCAGAGCGATGTCGAAGTGCTGATGATGTTCGGCTTCGTGCCGGTGCGCTACACGGGTGCGGCTTCGTTCCTGCCCGGAGGGATCGCGGCCTGTTGGTGGACGCCTCTCACTTATGCACTCCTGCACGCCGACTGGCTGCATCTTGGCGTGAACGTCCTCTGGATGCTGAGCTTCGGCAGCGCCGTCGCCCGGCGTTTCGGAACGTCACGCTTCCTCGTCCTGCTGCTGGTGACGGTTGCAGCCGGGGCGCTTGCACAGTTTCTGGCGATGCCTGGGAACGAAACGCTCGTCATTGGAGCTTCCGCCGGTGTCTCCGGAGTGACGGCCGCGGCCGCGCGCTTCGCCTTTGCGCCGGGTGGTCCTTTGGCAGGTGGCGGCGTCCGCCCGGAGGCCTACCTTGTGCCAGATCCGGGGCTGAAAGCGAGTCTTCTCAATCCGTACTCCGCCTTCTTCATTTTGATGTGGTTCGGCATCAATCTCTTATTCGGTGTCGGAGGCCAGATGCTCCCGGGCGTGGGCGGTGCAATCGCCTGGCAGGCCCATGTCGGCGGATTTCTCGCGGGCCTTCTTCTATTTCCCCTGTTCGATCCGGTCGGACGCGGAGCCCGTTCATAGGATTTTGGTTCTTCGAGAAAACTCAATCTCAGAAGAGTTCAAACTTATGCCGTCTCGCTCTAGGATACTGATAAACGGACCAAGCAAAGGTCCGCATTCGGGGAGGACTAGAGATGCATGTACGGCAATTGCTGGAGAGCAAAGGCAATGACGTCGTGACGTGCCGGCCGCAGATGAGCCTGCACGAAGTCGCTGTCACATTGTCAGAACATCGTATCGGCGCGGTCGTTGTGACCGAGGGCGCGGTCATCAAAGGTATTCTGTCGGAGCGGGACATCGTGACGGCGGTCGCGCGCGAGGGAACTGGTGCGCTCAGCCAGCCGGTGGCGAATTTCATGACAGCGCGCGTGCGTATCTGCCGAATGCATCATACGACCGATGATCTCATGGAGATGATGACCAATGAGCGGTTTCGCCATTTGCCCGTCGAGGAGGATGGCAAGCTCGTCGGAATCGTGTCGATCGGCGATGTCGTCAAGCGGCGGATCGCAGAGATTCAAAACGAAGCCGAAGCGATCCGGGAATACGTGACGCAGGGCTGACCCGACCGCCTAATCGCGCATACGGAGGTGGAGACCGTCGGGCCTTGCCTCCGCAACGCGGTAGAAGCAATCGGTACGACCGGTGTGGCAGGTCTTGGCGCGATCTTGGACGGCAACGCGTGCGAGAAGACAATCCTGGTCGCAGTCGATCCTGAGCTCGATCAGCTTCTGGATCGCGCCCGAAGTCTCGCCCTTCTTCCAGAGCCTGTTCCGGGAGCGGCTGAAATAATGCACCTCGCCGGTGGCGAGTGTGAGATCCATAGCCTCGCGGTTCATCCACGCCATCATCAGAACGTCGCCGCTCGCCGCATCCTGCGTGATGCAGGGCAGGAGGCCTGCTTCGTTGAAGCGCGGCCGAAAATCCTGCGTCTCTTCGATGGCGGCCAAAGGAGAGGCCGTAGCTTGATCATCCCGCATCGACATCGCCGTTCGTGGATCAGCGGCCTGTCGGACGCACGAGATTGAGGAATTTTTCGCGTTCTGCCGCCTCGTCATGGAAGAGACCGGTGAAGCGCGATGTCATGGTGGAGGAGCCTTGCTTCTGCACACCGCGCATCGACATGCACATATGTTCGGCTTCCACCATCACGGCGACGCCACGTGGGCTGAGCGCATTTTCGAGCGCATCGGTGATCTGAGCCGTCATCGTCTCCTGCGTTTGCAGGCGGCGCGCATAGGCTTCCACGACCCGCGCCATCTTCGACAGGCCGACGACGCCGTCGTTCGGGTAATAGGCGATATGCACATGCCCGAAGAACGGCAGCATGTGATGCTCGCAGTGCGAGTAGAAGGCGATGTCGCGGACCAGCACCATGTCGTGATAGCCGCCCACATCTTTGAAGGTGCGCGCGAGCAATGTCCCCGGATCCTGAGGGTAGCCGGAGTAAAGCTCTTCATAAGCCGAAACCACGCGCCGCGGCGTGTCGCGCAAACCCTCGCGATCGGGGTCGTCCCCGAGCCAGGCGATCAGCGTTCGCACGGCAGCTTCTGCCTCCTCTCGGCTCGGCCTTCGACCCGCCACCGCGGTCGAGGAGAAGAGCTTCAACGTGCTGTCCATCTTGCGTCCTTTCGAGACGTGCCGGCCGCTCTCGGGTGGAGGTGTGACGCCGGCCTGTCGAACCTATATAAGGCGAAGTAATGATTTTGCCCAAGCTCGGCCACCCCCCGAGCGGAGTGACCTATGATCGACGACGTCTATAACGCCAAAATTCTGGAATTCGCAGGGAACATTCCCCGGATCGGCCGGCTTGCCGATCCCGACGCAAGCGCCAAGGCGCATTCGCGCTTGTGCGGCTCGACGGTGACGGTCGATCTGAAGCTGCAGGATGGCCGGATCGCGGATTTCGCGCACGAGGTGAAAGCCTGTGCGCTCGGCCAGGCCTCCTCATCCATCATGGCGCGGACGGTGATCGGTTCGACGCCCGAGGAGTTGCGGCAGGTCCGTGAGGAGATGCGCGCCATGCTCAAGGAGAACGGGCCGCCACCACAAGGGCGCTGGACCGATCTTCGTTTTTTGGAGCCGGTCCGCGATTATAAGGCGCGGCACGCCTCGACCATGCTGACTTTCGACGCCGTCGTCGATGCCCTCGATCAGATCGAGGCGGTGGGCGTGGAAAGTCCCTCTTCGAGCGAGACGGGGCAGCACCAGGCATCGGCTGGCGCCGGTCAGGCTGCGTGACATTATGGCGAGGGCCGAAGGATCAGACGGCGGGCACCTGAAGCCGCGCCGCTTCTCGCCTGTCGCCAGTGGGCTCCTCGGACTGATCAGGATCTATCAGCTTTCGCTTTCCTCGATCATGGGGCGCACCTGCCGGCATTTGCCGAGCTGTTCAGATTATACGAGCGAGGCGATCCGCAACTTCGGCGCCTGGCCCGGGCTTTGGATGGGGCTTGCCCGCTTCTCGCGGTGTCATCCTTTCGGCAGCAATGGGCTCGACCCGGTGCCAGCCCGCTTGCCCGACAATGCCCGCTGGTATACGCCGTGGCGCTACGGCCTGTGGACTGGCCGACACATCACCGAACGCTTTTCGGATTGAACTATGGAGCGGGCCGTTGGGCCCGGACTTTGCTGTCATGAGCCGGATTAGACTTCCCGACGGCCAGGAGCGCAGCTTGCCCGAAGGGGCAAGCGGTGCCGATCTCGCTGCGTCGATCTCCAAATCTTTGGCGAAGAAGGCCGTTGCCGTCGAAGTCGACGGGCAGCTTGCCGATCTCGCCGACAGGCTGCCGGAAGGCGCCACGGTGAAGATCGTCACGCGCGAGGACCCCCAGGCGCTTTCCCTCATTCGTCACGATTGTGCGCATGTCCTCGCAGAGGCCGTGCAGGAGCTCTTTCCCGGCACGCAGGTCACGATCGGGCCTGTGATCGAGGACGGCTTCTATTACGATTTCTTCCGTCAGGAGCCATTCTCGACCGAGGATTTCACGGCGATCGAAGCGAAGATGCGTGAGATCATCGCGCGCAACCACCCCTTTACGAAAGAGGTGTGGGGTCGCGATGAGGCGAAACGGGTCTTCGGCGAAATGGGCGAGCAGTTCAAAGTGGAGCTCGTTGATGCGATTCCGGAAGGCGACGACGTCAAGATCTATCGCCAGGGCGACTGGTTCGATCTTTGCCGTGGCCCGCATATGGATTCGACCGGCCGGATCGGGGAAGCCTTCAAGCTGACGAAACTCGCCGGTGCCTATTGGCGCGGTGATTCCAGTCGCCAGCAGCTCCAGCGCATCTACGGCACCGCTTGGGCTTCGAAGAAGGAGCTCGACGCCTATCTCACCATGATCGAGGAGGCGGAAAAGCGCGACCACCGCCGTCTCGGGCGCGAGATGAACCTGTTTCATCTGCAGGAAGAGGCGCAGGGGTCGGTCTTCTGGCATCCGAAGGGCTATGCCGTGTGGCGGGTCCTGGAGGATTACATTCGCCGGCGCCTCGATGAGGATGGCTATGTGGAGGTGAAAACTCCGCAGCTCCTCGATTCGAGCTTCTGGGAGAAATCCGGGCACTGGTCGAAATTCCGCGAAAACATGTTCGTGGTTCCCGACCAGACCCCGAATACGGAAGAAGACGGGCCGGTCCTCTCCGACGAGGTCGATACCTGGCTGGCGCTCAAACCCATGAACTGCCCGGCGCATGTTCAGATCTTCAAGCACGGGATCAAATCCTACCGCGACCTGCCGATCCGCATGGCGGAATTCGGCTGCTGCCATCGCAACGAAGCGCATGGCGCGCTGCATGGGCTGATGCGCGTCCGGCAGATGACGCAGGATGATGCGCACATCTTCTGCACGGACGAGCAGGTGGTGAGCGAAACCGAGCGTTTCCTGAAGCTGTTTGCGCGCGTGTATACCGATATGGGCCTCACCAATATCCGCTATAAGCTCGCGACCCGGCCGGAGACGCGGGCGGGTGATGATGCCACTTGGGATCGTGCCGAGAAGTCTCTCGCCGATGCTCTCACCGCGGCCGGCGTGGAGTTCGAGATCGCCGAGGGCGAGGGAGCGTTCTACGGCCCGAAGCTTGAGTTCCACCTGACCGACGCGATCGGTCGGACCTGGCAGTGCGGCACCTATCAGCTCGATTACGTACTGCCGGAGCGGCTTGATGCGTCTTACGTCGGTGAGGATGGCGAACGTCACCGTCCGGTGATGCTGCATCGTGCCGTCTTCGGAACCTTCGAGCGCTTCATCGGCATCGTTCTGGAGCATTATGCCGGGCGCCTGCCGCTGTGGCTCGCTCCGGTGCAGGCGGTCGTCGCGACGATCGTTTCGGAAGCCGACGATTACGCGCGTGAGGTGGAGGAGAAGCTGAAGGCTGCAGGCCTTCGTACTGTCGCCGACCTCAGGAACGAGAAGATCAATTACAAGGTCCGCGAACATTCGGTTGGCAAGGTGCCGGCGATGCTCGTCGTCGGCCGCCGCGAAGCGGAAGAGGGCACGATCTCCCTGCGCCGTCTCGGCCAGAAAGATCAGATGACCTTGCCTCTCGAAGAGGCGCTCCGTCGTCTGAAAGAAGAGGCGACACCGCCGGACCTTCGGCCAGCCGGCGAAGCCCAAGCCGCCGCGGCATAAGTCTCAGCTGCCTGGCTCTAGCGAGCCAGGCGCATCCCTTCCGGTCGAACGAGGTCGGTCAGCCGCACTTCCACGTCGCGGTTCATTCCCGCTTTGATTTCGAAATCGCGGGCATAGGTCGTGTCGTCGTGGCGCGCGACCGCGGTGTAAGTGCCTTCCGCAAGGATGATGTGCGGGAAGGCGCCGACCGATTCGTGAATCGTATCGCCGCCTTGCGTCAGCACCGTCCAGCGTGTGTTGGCGAGAGCTTCGCCGCCTTCCTGTTCCACGAGCTTGAGCGTCACTTCGGCACCAGCATGGTGGATGATCGCCTCGGTCAGCTCGCCGGGCTTCACCTCTATTTCCGCACGCACGATGGCGTTGAGTGTGCCGTACCGGCTGACGACGCTGTAGGTGCCGGCATGCAGACGCACGATGTGGCCGGCTTCCGCGTCGGGCGTGACGAGCTCGCGCTTGTCGTTTTCCGCCTCATAGAAGATCTCGAAGGTGACCTTGTCCTCGTCGACGGGGAAGTCGTCACCGACCACGGCCGACAGGCGAAGGCCGCCCGCCTCCAGCACCAGATCTTCGGTTTCCGGAATGCCGTTCAATTCGATGCGCTGCGTCGCGCCCGCCCGGCCGAAGGCGGCGTGCACATAATAGGCGCCGTCGGGCAGGGTGAGTCTCGCCGTCCCACCGGACGAGGTTGCGATCAACGGCAGGCTGCCGTCTTCGCCCGGAGTGGTGCCGAAGATCCTCCAGGTCAGACCCTGGGTGAGGTCGGGTCCGTCATCTGTCAGGCGCGCATTCAGCGTGAGAACGTTACCCCCGAGCAGCAATCCCTTCGCATCGCCGTCCGGATTGTTCGGAAAGATGATGGTTTCTTCCGGCCCGGGAAGGTTGAACTCTTCTGATGGCGCGATGAAGTCGAGCTTGTGGGGCGGATCTTCCTGCCGGGGCGGCGGAGGGCCGTCTTTGCGAAAGAAGCTCTTCGGATCGCCTCTCTGCGGAGGGGCGCCCGGGCCCAGATCTGAGGGGCCGGGTCCGAAGAAGCCCGCTCCGCCGCCGCCCGGACCTTCCTGAGCGAAAGCTGTTGCGGACACGATGGGTCCGCCAAAGGCGGTCGCCGCAGTCGCGAAAGCTAGGACAATTGCCGGGGTGAAGCGGATCATCTGCTCATGCTGTTGGAGGTTCACTGTGGTCGTAAGCGGCGAACCATGTCGATTTCAAGGTTGAAACGGCCGAGGCCATGATGGAAACCGTTCGGCGCAAAGGCAAAATGACACAGGCGACGATGCACGACCTTCTCGACCATCTGCGCAAACGTCGGAGTACACCCTCCGTCCAGCTTGGCGATCCGGGACCGGATCCAGATACGTTATCCGATATTCTGACCATCGGCGCGCGGGTGCCCGACCACGGCAAACTCGCACCCTGGCGCTACATTATCTATAGCCGTGAAGACCGGCAACGTTTGGCGGAAACGCTGAAGGCGTTGGTCCTGGAGAGCGGCGATCCGGAGGCGGAACGAAAAGCGGGAAAGGCCGTCCAGTTTGCGGTTGCGCCGCTCGTCATCGGCGTCATCTCGACAGCGGCTGCGCATGCGAAAGTGCCAGTCTGGGAGCAGGAGCTGACGGCGGGTGCCGTTTGCATGAACCTCCTTCATGCCGCCGCGGGTCACGGTTTCGGCGCCCAATGGCTGACGCAGTGGTTCGCCTTCGAGGCGGAAGCGCTTCGTACGCTCGGCGTCGGCGAGGATGAGAAGCTTGCCGGCTTCATCCATATCGGGACGGCGAGCCAGGAAACGCCGGAGCGCGACCGGCCGGATATCTCCGCGCTCACCACTTTCTTTTCCAACTGAGGATTTCAGATGCGTTATACGCCGCGCCTGCGGGACCACGGGCTTGCACATGATCCGTTCAAGGCCATTGTTGCGCCGCGCCCGATCGGCTGGATCTCCAGCCTCGATCCGGAAGGGCGTCTCAATCTCGCGCCCTATTCCTTTTTCAACGCCGTCTCCAACGACCCTCACATCGTGATGTTCTCGTCCTTTGGTGAGAAAGACAGCGTGAAGAACATCGAGGCGACTGGTGAGTTCGTTTGCAATCTCACGACGTTTGATCTCCGCGAGGAGATGAATGCGACCTCTGCCGCCTATCCGCGCGGGGTGAGTGAGGCGGAAGAGGCGGGGCTCGCCATGGAGGAGAGCGCCGTCGTCAAGCCGCCGCGCGTTCGCGATGCCCCGACAGCGCTCGAATGCCGGCTTCTCAAGGCGGACCGTCTCGCCGGTCTCGACGGGCAGTGGTCCGGCAACATCGTCGTTTTCGGGGAAGTCGTCTCGATCTATGTCGATGACCGCTTCATCCGCGACGACCGCTTCGACATGGCGGCGGCCCGAACGATCGCGCGCTGCGGCTATTTCGACTATGCCGTGGTCGATGGTCTCTTCGAGATCATTCGCCCGAAGGACCCGGAGGTGACGGGCTGACGATCTTACGGATCTGGGTGATCTGAGCGGCGCGTGCGACAAGGCGTTCGGCTCGTCGCAGATCGCTCTGATCGCAGGCAAGCCCCTCGATCGCGAGCGCGCCCGGATTTCCTGCAGCTCGGAAAGCGGCAATGAGGGCTTCGGCCGCCGCGATCTCGTCGGGGCCTGGCGTAAACGCATCGTTGATGGCCGCCACCTGTGAGGGATGAACGGCGATCTTCCCCGCGAAGCCCTCCTTTGCGCCCTTGGCCGCTTCGGCGGCAAGCCCCCCTGAGTCGGCAAAGTCGTGATAGGGGCGATCGATGGCATCGACATGTGCTGCACCGGCGGCAAAAAGGCACAGATTGCGTGCGAGCGCAGACGGGTTTCCCCAGTCGCCGTCTTCATCGCTCTCCCTCTGGCGCCCGATTCCCGCCGCAGACCTGTCGCCGCACCAGACAAGGCCGCAGAGGCGCGCAACGTCGCCGGCATAGCTTCCGAGCGCCAAGACGGAATCGGGCCGATCTCCTGCGACTGCGAGAATGCGTGTGCCGCCGTCGGGGAGACCGTGAAGCGCTTCGCGAACGGCGATGCGCGCGCCGAGGAGCACGACATCGTCTTTTCCCGCCGCGGCCGACTGCACGATGCCGGTGGGCGCACCGGTCATGACGTGGTCGAGATCGCCCTCGCTCAGAGGGCTCTCGAGATCGTTGATGCGCACGAAGAGGCGAGGGTGCATGAGACCGATATGCCTGCGCAAAAAATCTGTCGCCAGCTTTCGGGCCGTGCCCTTGTCCGGCGGCGCCACCGAATCGGCGAGGTCGAGAATGAGCGCGTCGGCGCCGCTCGTCAGCGCCTTCGCAAGCTTCCTGTCGCTGTCTGCGGGCACGAGAAGATAGGAGCGCATGATTTTCACCCATAGTTGGGGACAGAGGAGGGCGCTGCGCCAAAGCCGACGCTATGGTGAACCGATCATTAATCATCCCTGTGCACGATCGACATGCAGGAGATTGTCTTGATGATCGTCGAACGGTTTTTGACCTGGATCGAAAGTGCCGCACCGAGGCGACGTGTGGAAGCCGCGAGTGCTTTGGCGCGCGCTTTTCTCACCTCCGAATTGTCGCCGGAGGAGCATGACGGCCTCGAAGCGGCCATGACCATCCTGCTCGACGATCCGAATCGCCGTGTGCGCCTGGCGCTCGCGGAACAGCTCGCAGACAGCGAGATGGCGCCGCACCACGTGATTCTTGCGCTCTCGGCGGATCATTTCGAAGTCGCGACGATCGTGGTCGAGCATTCGCCACTTCTCCTCGATGGCGAACTCGTAGATCTCGTGGCGACGCGGGAGCCGGAAGTGCAGGCGGCGATCGCGCGTCGCAGAACCGTATCGCGTGCGCTTGCCGCCGCGATCGCGGAAGTCGGCTGCCTGGAAGCCGTGATGGATCTCCTCTGCAACGACGGGGCCTGCGTGGCGCGCTTCTCCCTCGACCGTATCGTCGCGCGCTATGGCCACGAGGCGGAGCTGCGCGAGATGCTTCTGGCACGCAGCGATCTGCCTGTGGGCGTGCGTCAGGTTCTTCTGGAAGATCTGGCTGACAGCCTCTGCGCCTTTGTCACGGCGAAGGGCTGGCTTTCCCCGGTGCAGGCGCGTGCGGTAGCCGACGAAACGCTCGAACGGGCAGCGCTCGTTCTGGCCGAAGACGCCGGGCCTGCGGGCCTAGTGCAACTCATCAACCGACTTCTCGATTCGGCGCAGCTGACCCCCGTGCTTCTCGTGCGAGCGGCGGTTTGCGGACAGATCGATTTTTTCGAGCAAGCGATCGCCGCGCTTGCCGATATGCCGCGGCGGCGGGTTTCCGCTCTCGTGGCCGCCGGGCGCTCCTCCGGGCTCGGCGCACTTCTTCGAAAGGCTGGACTGCCCGCGAGCGCCGTGCCCGTCATCGTGACTGTCATGGAGGTTCTGCGCGACCTCGATTGCGAGGTCGGGTCGGGCCACGATTATCGGCGCGCCACCAGGCTGATCGACGCCGTTCTCCTGCGTTACGGAGCCCAGCCGACAGGCGAGCTCGACGATCTTCTCGCCTTGCTGCGGCGTCTCGCGATGGATGCAAAGCGTGATGCCGCGCGCGGCTACGCCCTCCAGATCAAGGCTGCCGCCTGACCCTCAGTAGCGGAACTGCTCGGCCAGGATGCGCTCGTCCCAGCCGTGGTCCGGATCGAACATGATAAAGCCGGTCAGCGTCTTGTCTTCGACGATCGAAACCTGACGCACGCTCTTGAACTCCGTGTGGTCGGCGACCGCATTGACCGGCCGCTTGTCGGTTTCGAGCACTTCGAGCGTCACTTCGGCCCGATCTGGCAAAAGGGCGCCGCGCCAACGACGCGGCCGAAACGGGCTGATCGGGGTCAAGGCCAACAAAGGCGCATTGATCGGAATGATGGGCCCGTGGGCGGAGAGGTTGTAGGCCGTCGAGCCCGCCGGTGTCGCGAGCAGGATGCCGTCGCAGATGAGCTCTTCGAGGCGCACATGGCCGTCGATGGTGATCTTTAGCTTTGCGGCCTGATAGGATTGACGGAAGAGTGCCACTTCGTTGACGGCGCGCGCCGTGATCGTCTCTCCGTCCGAGGTGAGGACGCTCATACGCAGCGGGTGGACCGGTTCCACCTTTGCTTCCGAAATGCGTTCCATCAGGCCTTCCGGCCGGTATTCGTTCATGAGGAAGCCAACGGAACCGCGGTTCATGCCATAGATCGGCTTGCCCGAATCCATGTGCGCATGAAGCGCCTGCAGCATCAGCCCGTCGCCGCCGAGAGCCACGACGACATCGGCGTCGTGGGGCGGGACCTCGCCATAGGTTTCGCGCAAAAGGTCTGCCGCCCCCACGGCCTCGGGCGAATCGGAGGACATGATGGCGATCTTCTTAATCGGCGATACGATCGTCATGACGGGCTGTCGGTAGCGGCGGTTGTGGCTGGCCCATGTTCAGGCCACGCTTCGCCTAGCACGGAGCCGGCCGCTTCGGCAAAGCTGTAGTTGTGGGTGAAACCGACCGAGCCCTGTGAAGACGCGAATCAAAGGCGAACGATCATGAACGAGGAAGCGCAGCGGAAACACGCGCCGGGTGGATCGCAAGAGAGCGGGCAGTTGATGCTTCTCTATATTCCCTGCCCGGACATGGGGACGGCGAAAGAACTCGCCGCAGCCGCGGTTTCTGAAAGGCTGGCAGCCTGCGCCAATATTCTCCCGACAATGGTCTCTGTCTATCGCTGGCAGGGCGCCATCGAGGACGAGGAGGAGACGGTGCTGATCCTGAAGACACCGCCGGAGAGAGAGGCGGAGCTGCGTCGCCTCATCGAGGCGAGGCACCCTTATGACGTTCCGGCCATCCTGACGCTTGCCGCGGTGCGGGTGAACACACCTTATCTTGAATGGGCGCAGGCAGAGACTGCATGAGCCGCGGGCAAAAACGGGGGCTCCTCGTGTCGTTCTCCGGTCTTCCTGGCGTCGGCAAATCGAGCATCGCGCGTATGCTTGCCGCGGAGATCGCGGCCATCTGGCTTCGCATCGATTCCATCGAGAGTGCCATTCGCGCGTCCAGCGTCGTGGAGGGCGATATGAAGGATGCCGGCTACCGCGCGGCCTATGCCGTCGCCGCGGACAATCTCGCCCTCGGTCATCGCGTCATCGCCGATTGCGTCAATCCGTGGATGCTGACGCGCGATGCATGGCGCAATGTCGCGTTCGCGGCCGATGCAGAGCTTTTGGAGGTGGAGATCGTCTGCACCGATCGTGACGCGCACCGCAATCGGGTCGAAACCCGGAGGTCGGCGGCGAACAACTGCGCAGGACCGACCTGGCAAGAGGTTGTGGAACGGGACTATCGGCCCTGGATACGTCCCGTCGGGATCGTCGAAACCGCGGAGAGAGAGGTGGGCGACTGTGCCGCAGAAATCCGGCACATGCTGGCGCTTTAAGCGGCTCGAAGCATACGAAATCAGGCGGCGCCGCGTTGCCTTTCTTCAATCAACATTTCGCTGATCGCTTCTGGCGGCACCGGCCCGGAAAATAAGAAGCCCTGGATTTCGTCGCAGCCGATGAAACGCAGATATTCGCGCTGCCGCTCGGTTTCGACGCCTTCGGCCGTCACCAAAAGTCCGAGCGCGTGGCCGAGCTCGACGATCGCGTCCACGATCGCGGTCGAATCGGCCGTTTCTCCGATTGGTTGAACGAAGGAGCGGTCGATCTTCACTTTGTCGACCTTCAGCATTCTGAGCCGGTTGAGGCTCGAATAGCCCGTGCCGAAATCGTCGAGCGCGACCCGCACGCCCTGGCTTCTCAGATGCAGCAATTCCTCAGCAGCACTTTTGCCTTCCTTGAGGAGGACGCTTTCCGTGATTTCGATTTCGATCTGGTTCGGATTCACCCTCTCCTCGCGCATGATCCGGAGCAAGCGCCCGGCAAGTCCATGCCGCTCGAAAGAGCAGGGGGAAATGTTCACGGCGACGGTTAGCTCCGGCCATTTTCGGGCCTGACGGCAGGCGTGGCGCAGAACCCACTCGTCGAGCTTTGCCACGAGACGGGTGTCTTCGGCGAGACCGATGAAGGCGCCGGGCAGAAGGAAGCCGAGCCGCGGGTGACGCCAACGCAGGAGCGCCTCCACCCCGCAAATCTCGCCGTCGCGCCCTGACACTTGCGGCTGATAGTGGAGAACGAGATCACGGCCGCCTCGCGCGAGTGTCGCTGCCAATTCTTCTTCTATGAGATGGCGGGCGCGCAAGGCTGCGTCCATCTCCTGAGAGAAGGCGACGAAGCGGTCGCGGCCTTCGCGCTTGGCCGCATAAAGAGCGATATCGGCGCGCCTCAGAGATTCGCTTCGGGGCAGGTCCGGATGAAGAAAGGTGTAGCCGATCGATACGCCGACATGGGCCGTGCCTCCTTCGATCGTGAAGGGCGCGCTGGCGCATGAGAGAATGCGCTCGCATATCGTTGAGATGTCTTCTCGCGTGCCGAGATTGCGAAGAAGGATGGCGAACTCGTCGCCGCCGAGGCGTCCGAGCATATCCTTTTCGTCGAGCAGGCGTGTGACCCGGACCGCGAACTGTCGGATGACATCATCGCCTGCGGGATGACCGTAGGTATCGTTCACTTCCTTGAAGCGGTCGAGGTCGGCGAAAAGGAGCGCGATGGTCTCTTCGCCTGCCAGGGGGAGGACGCGTTCCAGCCGTTCGATCAGGCCCGAACGGTTCGGCAGACCGGTCAGCCCGTCATGTGACGCGAGATGGAGCGCTCGAAGTCGTCCAGCCTCGATCTCGGCCGAGCTGCGGTAGATACTGCGCGCATAGAAGGCGATGAGAGCGAGCATAGCGAGGCCCGCGATCACAGCTGTCGGGAGCACCTGGTTGAGGATTTCGCGACCGGGCAGTTCGGGTTTCCAGGTAAGATAGGCGAGCGTGTTGCCGTTGTCGTCGAGAACCGGGAGAGACGTTTCGTCGAACCTCTCCGCCTCGTTGGGCTGGATGCGCGCCTTGGCCAGGAGGTAGCCGTCACGGATGTGGTCGAGGAAGGCACGATCCACGAACTGCACGCTGACGAGTACGTATTCCTCGCCTGGCATGACACGCAGCGCTTCCGAGTAAGACAGGAGCGGCAGGAGGCTGATGATCGCGGGCCGCCCACCGACCATCTTGACACTGCGCTCGACGACAGCGTCGCTTCCTTCGACTTCTGCGAAACGACGGTGAAGGTTTGCCAGTTCGGGCGCCATGATGGGCAGCACCTCTGAGGCTGTCTCGAGGTCCGCCGCCATGCCTTCTTCCATGACGTAGATCGGGCGGCCGTCAGGAGCCACGACAAGGGTCCGATCGTGGCCGAAAAAGGCATACATCCATTCGCCGAGATTCTCGTGAATCCAAGGCATATCTCGGGCTTTGACCGCCTCCACGGCCTCATCCCACCATGTGACGCTTTTCTGCTCCTCTGAGACACGCGCCGTCTGAGCCTCCATGGCATGGCGCACGAGCTGCTGCTGTCTTTCGATGGAGACGTGGTCCGTCCCCACGAGCGCTTGCAGCACGACGAACAACATCCCGCCGACAGCCAGGAGGGCGAACAGGCTCATCACCCACAATACGTGGGTGGAAAGCGCTTTCGCCTTGCGGATAGCTCCCATATTGCGACCTCTTTCAACCGAGACCTAATGAGATAGCTATCTGAGCTGAAGCTGGTGTCCTGAACGCCAGCGGGCCGGGCAGGGCGAAACGTGGTTAAAAAAAGACGAATTTTGCGCGGGACTTTGTGCATCCGCGAGGCGGCCTCTGCGGCTCGCTGTCAGCGTCGCTCCTGGTCTGGCCGCAGCCAGGCGAAGCCGTAGGGAGGGAGCGTCAGGCTCGTGCCCGGCTTCAAATTGCGAGGGGGCACGCCTTGCCCGAAGAGAACGGAGGTATAGGCGGTCTCGTCGGTGTCGGTTCCCTGAACGGGTTCGAGTGTCACCTCTACAGCCTCGTCGGAAAGGTTGTGATAGGTGAGGGTGACGTTTCCCTTCCATTCGCTGCGCATTGCAAGAATCCGCGTGTCGCCGTCCATCACTGTCCATATTCCCCATCCGATTTCGGGCAAGGAACGGCGAATGCGCACGAGTTCGCGAACGAAGGAGAGCAACGAGTCCGGGTCGTGCATGGCGTCGGCGATGTTCACCTTGTCGTAGGCGAAGGGTCCATCGTTCAGGACAGGGCGGACCAGATCGTCGGGATCGGCTGAGGAAAAGCCGCCGTTCTTGCGGTCCGACCATTGCAACGGCGTGCGCACCGAATTGCGCTCCTCAAGGCTCTGATCGTCGCCCATGCCGATTTCCTCGCCGTACCAGATGACGGGTGTCCCGGGCAGAGCGAACATGAGGGCGTAGGCAAGCTTGAGGCGGCGGATATCTCCCTCGAGCATTGGCGCGAGGCGGCGACGGATACCTCGGTCATAGACGATCATTCCGGGGTCCGGCGCCATGGCGTCGAAGACCTCCTGGCGCTCCTGCGAGGACAATCGGCCGAGATCGACCTCATCATGATTTCTGAGGAAGGAGCCCCACTGACCTTCGACCGGCAGATCCGGCATGATCGACATAATGCGGCGGATCGGCTCGGCATCCTTGCGCGTCATGGCCAGGAACATGTGCTGGTTCAGCATGAAATTGAAGACCATGTGCATACGGTTGCCGTCTTCGCCGAAATAGCTCGTCACCTCCTTCATGCTGACGTTGGCTTCGGCGAGAAGGACCGATTCCGCCTTCCGCCATGAGAGAAAGCGGCGCATGTCGGAGAGATATTCGGCCGGATCGCGGGCCGGAGCGTGATCGAGGCCGAGATATTCGATCAGGAAGGGCACGGCATCGATACGGAAGCCGGAGACGCCGAGCTGCAGCCAAAAACCCATGATCTTGTCGATCTCTTCGCGCACGGCCGGGTTGGCGATGTTGAGATCGGCCTGATGCTTGTAGAAGCGGTGCAGATACCAGGCCTTCGCCTTCTGGTCGTAGGTCCAGATGGCCTCCTGCACGCCCGGGAAGACGATGCCGTCGTGGATGTTTTCCGGTTTTTCCTCCGACCACACATACCAGTCGCGATAGGGCGAGTTCGGGTCGGAACGGGCGGACTGAAACCACGGATGGTCCGTCGAGGTGTGGTTGACGACGAGGTCGACGAGGACACGCAGACCTCTATCCGCCGCTGCGCGCGTGAAGGCGACAAAATCCCCGAGGGATCCGAGACGCGGATCGACATTGTAGAAATCGGAGATGTCGTAGCCGTTGTCGCGGTTGGGGGAGGGGTAAAACGGCAGGAGCCAGATGCAGGTCGCCCCCAGAGCCTCGATGTGGTCGAGACGATCGGCAAGCCCCCGGAAATCACCCACGCCGTCGCCATTGCCGTCCATATAGGCGTCGACATCAAGGCAATAGATGACAGCGTTCTTGTACCAGAGATCGAGCATTGCGTGGGTTCCTGCCTGAGAATGGAGGTCAGTTGGTGAGGTCGACGATGAGGCCTTCGTTTGCGGAGATCTCGAGGGCGCCCGAGATCTCTTCGCCCGCCTTTCTCCCGAGGCAAGAAAGCACGACGCGGCCACGTGTTCCTTCATCGAGCATCAGGCGATGCGCGGCGCTGCCGAGGTTGAGGACGATGAGTATGCTCTCGCCTTCGTGCTCGCGACGGAAGGCGAGGATGTCTCCTTCGGCCGTCACGGGCCTGTATCGTCCAACCGAAAGAGCCTTTCGTTGGCGCCTCAACTCGAGCAATTGCTTATAGAGGCAGAGAAGCGAGGATCGATCCTGCTTCTGTGCAGCCACGTTGCGAGTTGGCTCGCGGTGGTCCACCGGCAGCCATGGCTCGGCGTTCGAAAATCCGACGCGGTCGCTGTCATCCCATTGCATCGGCGTGCGAGCCGGATCGCGGTTGAAGCCGAGGCCGGGCTCGTTCTTCTCCCATGGATCCTGGACCCGCTCGGGAGGGATCGGAACCTGTACCATGCCGATTTCGTCGCCGTAATAGAGCGTCGGCGTGCCACGAAGAGTGAGAAGGAGCATAGCCGCGACCCGCGCCTGATCCGGACCGAGACGGTCGGCGATGCGCGCCTGATCGTGGTTTCCGAGCACCCAATTCGGCCAGCCACCTTCGGGAAGTGCCGTCTCGTATTCCTGGATAAGACTGTCGATGTGGCGGGCATCCCAGGCCGATTGCAGCAGCTGGAAATTGAACGGGAGATGCGCGCCTTTGAGGTCGGAGCCGTAATAAGCCATCAACCGCTCGATCGGCAGATAGATTTCGCCGATTAGAACGCGGTCGTCGTATTCCTCCAGCACGGCGCGCATCTCAGCGATCACCTCGTGCACTTCCGGCTGGTCGCAGGAATGAACCTCGAGCAGACGGTTGAGTTCGCGTTGATGCGGCTCGTAAGCGGGGTTGATCGGGTTGTCGCGGAGCTCCTGGTCCTTGATCAGATGCCAGATGACGTCGACGCGGAAGCCATCGACGCCGCGGTCGAGCCAGAAGCGCAAGGCGTCGTGCATGGCCCACCGCACTTCCGGGTTTCTCCAGTTGAGGTCAGGCTGCTCCTTCAGGAAGGCATGGTAGTAGTATTGCCCGGTCGCTTCATCGAACTGCCAGGCGCTGCCACCAAAATTGGAAATCCAATTGTTCGGCGGGCCGCCGTCCGGCGCGGGATCGCGCCAGATATACCAGTCCCGCTTTGCGCTATCGCGCGAAATGCGGCTTTCCTGGAACCAGGGATGCCGGTTCGATGTGTGGTTCGGCACGAAGTCCAGGACGAGTTTCATCCCCGCCGCATGGATGTCGGTGCTCAGGCGATCGAAATCCTCAAGCGTGCCGAAGATCGGATCGACATCGCAATAATCGGCAACGTCGTAGCCGAAATCGGCCATGGGCGAGGGATAGAAGGGCGATATCCAGACAGCGTCGACGCCGAGCCAGGTGAGATAGGGAAGGCGCTGGCGGATGCCTTCCAGGTCGCCGATGCCGTCGCCATTCGAATCTTGAAAAGACCGCGGATAAATTTGGTAAATCGTTCCATGCTGCCACCACAGAGTGTCGGACATCTCGCCTCTTTCTCTCGCTCTTTCTTTGCTGTGAAACCGTCGTCGTCCGTCGCAAGCTGAACGCGCGAGGCCGGCTGAGGTTCGCATCTTCGGAAAACCGATTTCGCTTGGAGGATAGCGGGTTTCGCGGACCGGAAAGCTGCTGTCCCCAGATCGTGTTAGGCGGCGGCTAAGACATCTTGACGAAGATGTGGCCGGAGCAATCGAAAACCCGAAGAAGGCCACCCAGGGGACAGTTTCAGTGAATTCATCAATTTGCTTTGTTTTCGAGAGACGGGGTGCTGCGCTGTCTCATCTCGTGAAATTTGCGCTTGTTCTCGTATTTATGAGTTTTGCAAGCAGCGCTTTTGCCCAGACCTCGGATGGCGAACCCACTGCACTTGATCAAGCGACGGGGGATCTTGCATCGCCGCGCGCGGTCGATGTCGGGCTCTACATGAGCCCGCCTTTCGTCATGGAAAAGGACAAGCGTTATGAGGGCATGGCGATTGATCTCTGGGAGACAATTGCCGGCCGTCTGAACTTCAAAACGGACTATCAAACCTATCCGACGATTGCGGCGCTTCTCGATGCGACGGCCTCCGGTGAGATCGACGTTGCGGTCACAAATCTCTCCATCACCGAACAGCGTGCCCACCGGATCGACTTTACCTATCCCTGGTTCGATGCCGGTCTTCGGATCATGATCAACGAGGATGCCGGCGCTGGGTTCAGCGAGGTCGTGTCAGGGTTGAGAGACAGCGGCTATCTGAGAGCCTATCTCTGGCTCGCCTTCGTCATTCTCGCGGCCACGGTGGTGACCACTATCTATTATCGCCGCTTCGATCCGGAATTTCCGAAGACGTGGCCAGATTCGCTTGCCGAGGGCTTTTACTCCGTCATGTCGGTGGCGACATCCGGCCGCGCTCCGATCCGAAAGAATCTGTTCGGCTGGGTCGGCCGGGTGTGGGCGGCTCTTTGGCTCGTCTGCGGTGTCGCTGTCGTCGCCTATCTGACGTCGACCGTCACGAGCGTCATGACGGCGATTTCGATCAATAGCCAGATCGATAGTCTTGCCGATCTGCCGGGAAAGACCGTCGGGGTGTTCAAGGGTGGCGTGTCGGAGGCTTTCGCCCAGCAGGCCTTTCTCGAGACGCGGGCCTACAATGATCTCGACGACGCTGTCGCTGCTCTCCTCGACGGGGACGTCGACGCGATCATCGCCGATGCGCCCGTCCTGGAATACTACGCCCACACGCATCAGGACGAGCCGCTCGACGTCGTCGGGCCGATCTTCGAACCGGACAAATACGGTTTCGGCGTAAGTCGAAATTCCGGTCTGACGCGGGATTTGACCGTCGAGGTCATCTGGGCCGAAGAGAGCGAGTTGGTGGAACGTTTGCGCACGCAGTATTTCGGCGACGATCCCTCCTGAGTTTTCTGCATCGTGGTCGGTGTGCTCTGCTGCCGCCGGAGGTGCCGATGTGCGTGGTAGTGCCGCTGGCGCTCGACGCCGGCTGCGATCCGCGCCATGAAGGTGCCTTTATTTGTTCGCGGCAGTCGGGGCGACGCATCGATCGCTCTGGCTTCGTCAGCGCCAGAATGAAGAGCCGGCAGTGGTTGAGATCAAAAGTGAGCGACTGATCGCCGATTTGCGGCGCCTGGCCGAATTCGGAAAGTACAGGACCGGTGTCGATCGGATCGCCTTTTCGCAGGCCGATGTTGCCTCGCGTGACTGGCTCAAGCAGAGACTGGGCGAAATCGGCCTCGTCGTGCAGCAGGATCGTTTCGGCAATGTTTACGGCGCGTGGCCGGACGTCGACCGGGCGCTGCTGCTCGGTTCGCATTCCGACACGGTGCCGCGTGGCGGCTGGCTCGATGGTGCCATGGGCGTCATCTACGCGCTCGAAGTCGCGCGGGCATTTCGCGAGAGTGGCATGAGCGTGCCTGTCGGTATCGACGTGATCGCCTTCCAGGATGAGGAGGGTACCTATCTGCCTCTCCTCGGCTCCAAGAGCCTCGCCGGGCTCCTATCGGAGGGTGACGTTGGGCATGCGCACCGATCGGATGGCGAGGCGCTCACCTCTGCCATCGCATCTGCAGGTTTTTCGGGCGATCCGATCGTCGCCGACAGACATCGCCTCATTGGCTTTCTTGAGGGCCACATAGAACAGGGCCCACGGCTTCTCGCCGCCGGGCGGAGGATCGGCATCGTCACCGGCTTTGCCGGCACACGCCGAATGAGCGTGAAGGCGGAGGGGCGTGCAGATCACGCCGGAACCACGCCAATGACGATGCGCCGCGATGCCGGCCGCGCGATCTTCGCTTTCGCGTCCTGGGTGGATTCGGCCTTTCTGGAACTCTCCGGAGCGGAGACCGTGTGGAATATCGGCAGTGTGGCGCTGAGGCCGGGCGCCCCGAACGTCGTGCCGTCTCGGGCCGAACTTGCGCTGGAATTTCGCGACGGCGACCTGGGGCGGCTGGAGCGGATGGAAGCGGCCGTGCACGACAAGGCGGCGGCCCTTCAGCGCGAGACGGGTCTCACGGTCTCTGTCGATGTGACCACGCGAGTGCCTCCGACGACGACCAATTCGCAGCTTGCGGAGGAGCTTGCCGCGGCGGCTGTCGATCTCGGCGAACAGCCGATGAGGCTTGCAAGCGGGGCCGGTCACGACTGCATGATCATCGGCCAGACGATGCCGGCGGCGATGTTCTTCGTGCCGAGCATCGGTGGGCGCAGCCATGATATCGACGAAGATACGGCGGAAGAGGATATCGTCTTCGGCTGCCGGGTGCTGGCTCGTGCAGTCGAGCGACTGATTTCAAACGAGCTGCCGTGACGAGAGGAGCAACGATGCGCGCCATTCACCGTCGACAGGACACTTCCGCTTCGAACGTCACCTCGAAGGTCGTGACGCAAGCTGCCTTGGCGCTTGGTCTTTTCGCCTTTCTCGGAACACTTGGCGGGTGCGGGATGGGGCGCACGGTGTCGGATACCTCCAACACTTTCGATGACCTTTCCGGTCTCGCTCAGAAATGGCACGAGCCGGACGGGAAGGCAGGCGACGGGAGCCCGGCTTCCGAAACGGAGCCCGCATCGCGCTAGCCTCGGGCGAGGCAGTCCGACTGAGAAGTCCGGAGTCGTCTCAACAACTTCGGCTGAAACGTTCATCCATCATCGCGGCTGAGAGCGGGCAGGGCGCTTCGCCTGTGAAGTGCTGACGGCTTGCCGGCTGAGATTTGCACGACGTCCTGGTCTTCCGAAGGAGGCTCGACGTCACCTCCTTCATTTATGTCTCGTTGATGCGACCCGCCAAAAACGCGAATGGCCCGTTTATGGCCTCTGCTCCCATCCTCCGGTCACGTTCCGGATGATGGAGATGAAATGCTCGACGTCTTCTTTGTCGGCCTTGCCCTCGGCTTTTTCGCTGTCGCGGCGCTCTCGCTGCGCATCATCGAGAGGCTTTGAGCGATGGCTTTCGACCTTGTGCTCGGTGCCATCGTGGCACTCGCCCTTCTCGCCTATCTCGTCTGGGCGCTCCTCAATCCCGAAAAGCTCTGAGGCGCGGCCATGTCTTCCGACATCCTACTCTTTATCGTCTATGGCCTCGTCGTCACGGCGCTCGCCTGGCCGCTCGGGCTCTTTATGGCGCGGCTCTTTTCGGGAGAACGAACACTCCTGACGCCGGTCCTCGGCCCGATCGAGCGGCTCTTCTACCGCGCTGGCGGCATCGATCCTGACACGGGTCAGAATTGGGCACGCTATGCGGCCGCCTGCCTCGCATTCAACGCGGTCGGCTGGCTGATCCTTTATGCGATCCTTCGGCTGCAAGGTCACTTGCCGCTCAACCCGCAAGGCTTTGGGGGGCTTGCGCCCGATCTCGCCTTCAACACGGCGGTCAGCTTCGTCACCAACACCAACTGGCAGGCCTATGGGGGCGAGACGACGCTCTCGTATCTCAGTCAGATGGCGGGTCTGACGGTGCAGAACTTCGTCTCGGCCGCGACCGGCATCGCCGTCGGCGCCGCCGTCATCCGTGGCTTCGCCGGGCGTGGCTCTGCCGGCGGGGATGCACGCAGTCTCGGCAATTTCTGGGTCGATATCACCCGGGCGGTCCTCCACCTGCTCTTGCCGCTCTCGATCCTCTTCACGCTCTTTCTCGTCTGGCAGGGCGTGCCGCAAAACCTTTCCGCCTATGTGGACGCCACGACGCTTGAAGGCGCGCGGCAGACGATCGCACAGGGTCCAGCCGCGGCGCAGATTGCCATCAAACAGCTCGGCACCAATGGCGGCGGTTTTTTCAACGCCAATTCCGCAGTGCCTTACGAAAATCCAACGCCGCTTTCGAATTTCGTCGAGATGGCGGCAATCCTACTCATCCCGGCGGCCTTCACGTTCATGTTCGGGCGTATGGTGCGCGACATGCGCCAGGGCGTGGCGATCTTTGCCGCCATGGGCATCCTCTTCCTCGGCGCGCTGGCGCTCACCTATGGGGCGGAAAGCGAAGGCAACGCGCTCTTCGCGAATCTTCCCGTCGAGCAGGCAACCGGCAACATGGAGGGAAAGGAAGTTCGCTTCGGCGTCGGCGAATCGGCGCTTTGGGCGACGGCGACGACCGCCGCGTCCAACGGCTCCGTCAATTCCATGCACGACAGCTTCACGCCGCTCGGAGCGCTCGCGCCGATGCTGCTCATGCAGGTCGGGGAAGTGGTCTTCGGCGGTGTCGGCTCCGGCTTCTACGGCATGCTCGCTTTCGTCGTGCTGACGGTCTTCCTTGCCGGATTGATGGTCGGGAGAACGCCTGAATATCTCGGACGCAAGATCGAGACGAAAGAGGTGAAGCTCGCCGTCATTGCCTTCCTGGTGATGCCGCTCGGCGTCCTCGTTTTCGGCGCCGCGGCCGCGACGATCCCGGTGGCGCTCGCCTCGCTCCAGGACAAAGGCCCGCATGGGCTTTCTGAGATCCTCTACGCCTATTCCTCGGCGACGGGGAATAATGGCTCCGCCTTTGCGGGATTTAGCGCCGCCACGCCCTTCCACGACACTCTCCTCGGCATTGCCATGCTCCTCGGCCGCTACGTCTTCATCGTGCCGATGCTGGCGATCGCCGGCTCGCTGGCGGCCAAGAAGAAGGTCGCGGCCTCGGCCGGCACATTTCCGACGGATGGTCCTCTCTTCGTCACGCTTCTCGTCGCGGTCGTCCTGATCCTCGGCGGGCTCACCTTCTTTCCGGCGCTCGCCCTCGGGCCGATTGCCGAACACACGGCGATGCTCGCCGGGGAGACGTTCTGATGCCGCGAGCTCCTTCGCATGCCGCAAACCACGGCAATCTTCCGAGCGCCGACACTGCGGCCCTCCATCAGCAGCCTGTCAGAAAGCCTGGCGCCATGCGCAGAAAGCCCGACATTTCTCTCTTCGACATGCAGGTGACGGGACCGGCGATGCGCGTCGCGCTCGTCAAGCTCGACCCACGTCATCTGATGAAGAACCCCGTCATCTTCGTCACGGAGGTCGCGGCGGCGCTTTCGACGCTCCTCTTCCTGCGCGGCCTCGTGAGCGGTGCCGGCGAGACGGCGGTGGTGGGCCAGATCGCAGCCTGGCTCTGGTTCACGGTCTATTTCGCGACGTTTGCTGAAGCGATGGCGGAAGGTCGTGGCAGGGCGCGAGCCGACACGCTGCGGGCGACGCAGACCGAAACGCCAGCGAAGCTTCTCGTCTCCCTCGATGCGACGGAGACGCGGACGGTTTCGAGCCACACGCTGAAACCCGGCGATCTCGTTCTCGTCGAAGTGGGAGACATCGTCCCGGCGGACGGCGAGATCGTCGACGGCATCGCATCGGTCGACGAATCGGCGATCACCGGCGAATCCGCCCCGGTCATTCGCGAGGCGGGCGGCGACCGCTCCGCCGTCACCGGCGGCACGCGCCTCGTGTCGGACTGGCTCAAGGTCAAAGTGACGTCGAAGCCGGGCGAGACGTTTCTCGACCGCATGATCGCGCTCGTGGAGGGAGCGGAGCGGCAGAAGACCCCGAACGAGGTGGCGCTCGGGATCCTGCTTGCCGGCATGACCATCATCTTTCTGATCGTCACCGCGACGCTCGAGCCCTTCCTCCTCTATTCGGGGGCGACGGTGCCGGTGGCCTTCCTGATCGCGCTTCTCGTGACCCTGATCCCGACGACGATCGGAGGTCTTCTCTCGGCGATCGGGATTGCCGGAATGGACCGGTTGGTGAAGGCGAACGTCATTGCCAAGTCCGGTCGGGCCGTGGAGGCGGCAGGCGATGTCGACACGCTCCTTCTCGACAAGACCGGAACGATCACTTTCGGCAACCGGATGGCCGACGATTTTCTGCCGGTTTCAGGGACCGACGAACGGCAACTTGCCGAGCTGGCCCATCTCGCTTCGGCGGCAGACGAGACGCCGGAAGGAAAATCGATCGTCGACCTTGCCCGCAAGCGCCTCGGCCGGCAGATCGATCACGACGATCGCGTCGTGACGACCATTCCGTTTAGCGCGCAGACCCGTATTTCAGGGGCTGATCTGAAAGACGGACGCGAGATCCGCAAAGGGGCGAGCGACGCGATCCTCGCCTGGTGCGATAAGGCCGCGACGCCGGAACTCTCGCGCTTCATCGAACGCATCGCCCGCTCCGGCGGTACTCCTCTCGTCGTTGCGGCCGACCGCAAGCCGATCGGCGTCGTGCATCTGAAGGATGTTGTAAAACCCGGTATCCGAGAACGTTTCGCCGAGCTTCGGCGCATGGGGGTGCGCACCGTCATGGTGACGGGCGACAATCCGCTGACGGCGGCCGCGATCGCGGCCGAAGCCGGCGTCGACGACTTTCTGGCGGAAGCGACTCCGGAAAAGAAGCTCGAACTCATTCGTGCCGAGCAGGCGGGGGGCAAACTCGTCGCCATGTGCGGCGACGGCTCCAACGATGCGCCGGCGCTGGCGCAGGCCGATGTCGGCGTCGCGATGAATTCCGGGACACCCGCCGCCAAGGAGGCCGGCAATCTCATCGATCTCGACAGCGATCCGACGAAACTCATCGAGATCGTGCTGGTCGGTAAGCAGCTCCTGATCAGTCGAGGCTCGCTCACGACCTTTTCGATCGCCAATGACGTAGCGAAATATTTCGCGATCCTGCCGGCGATTTTCGTGGCCGCTTATCCCGGTCTCGCAGCGCTCAACGTCATGCGACTGGAAAGCCCGGCAAGCGCCATCCTCTCGGCGGTGATCTTCAACGCGCTCGTCATCATCGCGCTCATTCCGCTCGCCTTGAAGGGCGTGCGCTATGCGCCGGCGACGGCCGCGAGCCTCTTGCGGCGCAACCTTCTCATCTACGGCCTCGGGGGGCTCATCGTGCCCTTCATCGGCATCAAGGCCATCGACCTTCTCATCACCTCCATCGCCATCGTCTGAGCAAAGCCATGATCGACCAGCTTCGTCCCGCCATCGTTTTTTCGCTCCTCATGACCGTCCTTCTTGGCGTCTGCTATCCGCTCGCCATGACCGGTCTCGCTCAGACGTTGTTTCCGGCCGAGGCCGCCGGCAGTCTCGTCGAGCGCAACGGACAGGTCGTGGGCTCCAGTCTGGTTGCCCAGACATTCTCCGCTCCGGGCTATTTCCATCCGCGGCCGTCCGCGGGCGATGTCGATGCCGGCGCGTCCGGAGGCAGCAATCTCGGCCCCACCAGTGCGGCCCTTCTCAAGCGGGTTTCGGCCGATGCCGAAAGGCTCAGCCGCGAGGCAGGCGGTGCGCGCGTGCCCGTCGATCTCGTCACGACATCCGGCAGCGGCCTCGATCCGCACATCTCTCCAGAAGCGGCCTTCTTTCAGGCGCCGCGCGTCGCCAAGGCGCGAGATCTTCCCCTGCAGCAGATGCGCGACCTGGTCAGGCATCATGTCGAGGGGCGCAGCCTCGGACTTTTCGGGGAGGCGCGCGTGAATGTTCTTGCGCTCAACCTGGCGCTCGACGAGCTTCGGCCGGCCGGGAATAACGGCGTGCCGGTGGCGGAAGGGGCGAGCAGCAGGACACAATGAACGAGCCGGATAACCGTCCCGAGCCCGAGGCTCTTCTCGCGGAAGCGTCGCGGGAAGGGAGGGGGCGGCTCAAGATTTTCCTCGGTGCGGCGCCCGGCGTCGGCAAGACCTATTCCATGCTCGAAGCGGCGCGCGAGCGCCGCACCGCGGGTCTCGACGTTGCTGTCGGCGTCGTTGAGACGCATGGCCGTGCCGAGACGGAACGTCTCGCAGCCGGGCTTGAAACCATCCCGAGACGGCGTGTCCTCTATCGCGGCCGGTTTCTCTCTGAGATGGACGTCGATGCGATCCTGAAGCGCCGCCCAGGCTTCGTCCTCGTCGACGAGCTTGCCCACACCAACGTTCCCGAAAGCCGCCATCCGAAGCGCTGGCAGGATGTGGAGGAACTGATCGGCGCGGGCATCGACGTCTATACGACGCTCAACATCCAGCACCTGGAGAGCCTGAACGACGTCGTCGCGCGCATCTCCGGCGTGCGTGTGCGCGAGACGGTACCCGACCGCGTCGTCGAACTGGCGGATGAGATCGAGCTGATCGACCTGCCGCCTGACGAGCTGATCGAAAGGCTGAGAGAGGGCAAGGTCTACGTTCAGGACCAGATCGCGCGGGCTATCCAGAATTTCTTCTCCAAGGGCAATCTGACGGCTCTGCGCGAGCTTGCCATGCGCGTTGCTGCCGACCGCGTCGATGCGCAGATGATGGCGCATATGAAGAGCCACGCGATCCCTGGGCCGTGGCCGACGCAGGAGCGAATCCTCGTCTGCGTCAACGAATCGCCGGTCGCCGGAGCGCTGGTGCGTGCGGCCAAACGGGCTGCCGATCGTGGCCGCTTCCCGTGGATCGCCGTGAACGTCGTCACCCCCGCTTCGGAGAGCCTGCCGGAGGCTGCAAAGGACCAGATCGCCGAGACGCTAAGGCTCGCCGAGACCCTCGGTGGCGAAGTCGCCTCGCTCAACGCGGAATCGCGTATCGCGCAAGAGATTCTCTCTTTCGCCCGCTCGCGCAATGTGAGCCGTATCGTCGTCGGCCGCCCGCGCATGCGCACTTTTTCGGCACGGTTCTTTCGCGAGAACGTGGCGAACGAGATTATCCGGGCCGCGAGGGATTTCGAGGTTACGGTGATTGCCTCGGATGCCACGCAAGCGCGCCGCGACAAGGTGAGGGCGCCGCATCTCTTTCCGACCTGGGAGGCGGAAGCCTATGGGGTGGCGACCCTCGCCGTTCTTGCGAGCAGTGCGATCGGTGCGGCGGTCCATAGGGCGCTGCCGGTCGAGAGCCTGTCGCTCCTCTATCTCGCTTCGGTGATCGCCATCGCCACGCGCTACGGGCTTTGGCCTTCGATCTATGCGAGCGTCCTGTCCTTCCTCGCCTACAATTACTTTCTGACCGAGCCGTATTATACGTTCAGCGTCCACAGCGAGACTGTGGTCCGCACCCTTTTTCTCTATCTCGCCGTGGCGATCGCGACCGGAAATCTCGCGGCACGGTTGCGGGCGCAGGTGAAGGCACAGCGCAACATCGCGCGCCGTACGGCCGCGCTCTACGATTTCAGCCGCAAAATCGCGAGCGCGGCGTCTCTCGACGACGTCGTCTGGGCGGCCGTCCATCACGTCGCCTCGACGCTGAACTGCTCGTCGCTCATCCTCGGGCCAGGCCCGGAGGGGCAGCTGACCATCCTCGGCGGCTATCCGCCTGAGGATCAGCTCGAGGCGAAGGACCGCGGAGCGGCCGAATGGGCCTGGGAGCACGGTGAAATCGCCGGCTGGGGCTCGCCGACGCTGCCGGCGTCCTCCTGGCTTTTTCTGCCCTTGAAGACGGCACATGGCAGGGAAGGGCTGCTTGGCGTCAGCTTTGCGCGCTCACAGCCGCTCGCCCCCGACGAACGTCGTCTTCTGGAAGCGCTGGTCGATCAGGTGGCGATCGCCGTCGAGCGCACCCGTTTGGCGGCCGACATGGAGGAGACGCGGCTTCTCTCTGAAACGGAGCGGCTTCGCGCGGCGCTTCTGTCGTCCGTCAGCCATGATCTGCGCACACCGCTCGTTTCCATCATCGGAGCCGCGTCGGGTCTCCTGGAGGCCGATGAAGCCCTTGGCCCATCCGGTCGCGTGGCGATGGCCGAGACCATCCGCGACGAGGGTGAGCGGCTCAACCGCTACATCCAGAACCTCCTCGATATGACGCGTCTCGGCTATGGCGCATTGCAGGTCCGGCGCGACTGGGTCGACATGCGGGAAGTGGTGGGGCGCGCCGTTCGTCAGCTTCGGCGGCGCCTTGCGGGACACCGGCTCGCCATCGAGCTGCCGCGTGACTTGCCTATGGCTGCGGGCGATCCCGTACTTCTGGAACAGGTCGTTGCGAATCTTCTCGACAATGCCGCGAAATACGCCGAGCCCGGCACGGAGATCGTGGTTTCGGGCCGCGTCGAGGCCGGACAGCTTCATCTGTCGGTGCGCGACGAAGGCCCCGGAATCCCGATCGAGGATCGCGCCAGAGTGTTCGACATGTTCTACCGTGTGCGTGCCGGTGACGCGCAAAGAGCCGGCACCGGCCTCGGGCTCGCCATCTGCAAGGGCATCGTGGAGGCACATGGCGGCGAGATCGCCATCGGTGCGGGCTCGGGCGGCCGCGGAACCGTCATAAATGTGAAGCTCCCTCTCGCTCCCGAGATGCCGAAGAAGGCGACGGCAGAACCATGAGCGCCACGCGTATCCTGATTGTCGACGACGAGCCGCAGATCCGGAAGTTCCTCCGGGTGGCGCTCGGAGCGCATGGTTTTGAGGTTTTCGAGGCGGAGAATGGCCGCAAGGGGGTGGAGGCTGTCGCCTTGAAGGAGCCCGACCTCGTCATTCTCGATCTCGGTCTGCCCGACATCGATGGCAAGGAGGTGATCAGGCGCCTTCGCGAATGGTCGAACCTGCCGATCCTCGTCCTCTCGGTCCGGGAAGGCGAGGACGAGAAGGTCGCCGCCCTCGATGCCGGGGCCAATGATTACGTGGTCAAGCCTTTTGGGATTCCCGAGTTTCTGGCACGCGTGAGGGTCCTCCTGCGTCCTGCGCGAAAAGCCGGGGAGGACAGCGCGGAAATCGTCGTCGGGGATCTGAAGCTCGATCTTGCCCGCCACGAGGTGTCGCTGGCGGGAGAGAGGCTCCGACTGACGCCGAAAGAATTCGAGCTTCTCGCCTACCTGATGCGCAATGCCGGTCGCATCCTCACCCACCGGCAGATCCTGACGAGCGTCTGGGGGCCTGCGAATGCCGACGACGTGCAGTATCTGCGCGTCTTTGTCGGGCGTCTGCGGCAGAAACTCGGCGATGATCCGGCGAGCCCCCGCTACATCCTGAACGAGCCCGGGGTCGGCTATCGCTTCCTGCGGCCGGACGAGTGAGCGCGGCGTGCTGGGGGATTGTCTGAAACGCAATCCGCTAAGATATAAAAAATAAATAAAACAATATTTTATGTGCCATTTCTGAGTTTTCGCCCGAACAAAATGCCTGCGGAATTGGGCCCGTGACGACACTTTTGGGGACCTCTCATCATGAGGAACCTGCGCGGTGCCAGACAACGTCGGATGCCGCCGCGGGCGTTGCGGCGGCGACATGAAAATTGTCCCCGATCCAGCCTAGGCGGCGAGGGCGCATGGTCTCAGATCGACATTCCCCTGCATTTTTTCGTGATTCAATTGAGGGTTGTTGGCATTCGGGTGCCAACCGTCGCGTTGGGGACCGATTGCGGCCTGACGACTGATGTCCTGCTGACGGACGGTTAGCGCGCCAGCCTTAAAAAGACGAGGAAACACAGGGGCATAATGCCGCGGATGGACGCCGACACGATGCGTGGCGAGGCCCGATCGATTGCAGGCGAGCCATTCGAGATTGTCGAAAGCGACGGGAAAATACCCGGGATTGCGTGCTTCTCGCGATCATCCGAGCGATTCCGGTTCAGGCCGGTCACGCGATCGTGCCGGGGCGCCACTGTGCGACGGCTGCCATCGCGCGGCTCATTCGACCGACATACTACCCCTCATCGCTAGACGGAGCTCGGTCGACGCGCCAGATGATGGCGCACTGATCCGAAACTGGATGCGATGTCGCTTGGGGCTTGATGCGACGGCGCGAAGGGACCGGTTTTCAGCTCCGGGCAACGCCGGACCTAAAAATGCGGGGGAGCTCTTCGGCTAAGGAGGCCAAGACGATGAGCGCCATGCATACGTTTTCACTCAAGACGGAGGTCGTCTCCGGGGTGGGTACCCTCGAGCGGCTTCGTGAGTTCCACAACGAGCGGATCGGTATCGTCACCGATGCGCTTATGGTGAAGCTCGGCGTCGCGGACCGGGTACGGCAATACCTCTCCGACAGCGCTGTCACGATCTACGACAAGGTCACTCCCGATCCGCCCATCGCCAGCGTCAAGGAAGGGGCGAGGGAGCTTTCCTCCTTTCGTCCGACGATCATCATCGGCCTCGGCGGCGGTTCGGCCATCGATGCGGCGAAAGCGATTCTGGCGATTCTGCGCGAGATGAACAGTCGGCGTCGGATCACGTTCATCGCCATTCCGACGACGAGCGGGACTGGCTCTGAGGTGACGGCTTATTCGGTCATTTCCGATCCGGAGAAGGGCACGAAGTTCCCGCTTGTGTCCGACGAGCTCATTCCGGATATCGCGCTCCTTGAACCGGAGTTCGTGCGCACTGTGCCGCCGCAGATTACGGCGGATACCGGCATGGACGTGCTGACCCATGCTCTGGAGGCCTATGTCGCCCATTGTGCGACCGATTTTTCCGATGCTCTTGCCGAGAAGGCTGTCAGCCTGACCTTCAAGAACCTCCCCGTGGTTTTCGCCGATGGCCAAAACGTGGAAGGCCGGATTGCGATGCACAACGCCTCGTGCATGGCGGGCATGGCGTTCAACTCGGCCGGGCTCGGTCTCAACCACGGGCTCGCGCATGCCATCGGAGGCCGCCTGCATATTCCGCACGGGCGCATCAACGCTATGCTCCTGCCGTATGTAATCGCGTTCAACGCCGGCCTCGACAAAAACTCTGCTGAGCCCGCAGCCGAGCGCTACGCGCGGTTGGCCCGGCTTCTCGATCTTGACGGCGAGACGGCACTGCAAGGCACGCAGAATTTGATCGATGCGATTGTGGGACTGAACAAGCGCTTCGGAGTTCCGCTGACGCTCAAGGCTTTGGGTGCTGACATGGATGTGCTGACGCAGGCCAAGGATGCGCTGGTTGCTTCCGCGTTGGCGGATTTCTGCACGTCCGGAAATCCGCGCAAGCCGAGCGCGGAGGATGTTCGGCGCCTCATCGACAAGGTTGCCGGCTGAGATGCTGGACCGTTCGACCTCAGCATCGTTTGGGTGCTGTCGACAGGCCTGAGCGGCCTACTGCGTCGTCTTGGCGGCCCTTCCTGGCGTTGCAATCTTACGGAAAGGTGGGGAGCGAAATTGGCGCTTACTTCCCCAGAGACTGCGCTTGCGCGGTCCCTGTCGCCGGACAAAGGCCGCGCCGTTCAGGCGCGGCCGAGCCTCTCTGAGGTGAGAGGCGTCGTGCTCGCGAATGAGCGCTTGCCGACGATCGCGTGAGTCGGAGACCGGCTGACTCAGAATCAAGTGTTTTTAAAGTGAAAATGGTGCCGGCTGAGGGACTCGAACCCCCGACCCCCTGATTACAAATCAGATGCTCTACCAACTGAGCTAAGCCGGCACGGCGCACGACAGCGGACTTTTTTCGTGCCATTCGATGCGCTTGCAAGGCTCCAATCCGGCAGTTTGAAGCCGCTTGGAACGAATATTCCCTAACCGCTCCTTCTGGCAGGTGCAACAGCTTCGTAGGCGCGCTCGCGAGCCCATCGCAACGATGGCTTTCTGGACGATCATGCGAGACGAAACGCGTCGAGAGATCGACCGCGATTCCTCTCATGCGCGCACAACAGGGGCTGCGAGGGCGGCGAGAATCGACCGTGTTCACGGAGCTTTCCGGTAAAAGAAACGTGATCGGACCTTTTCAATGGGGAACGCGCGGCTGCTGAATTTGTTAGCGTTCTAAGAACGGTTGGCCGCAGGACGATCTTGTTGTGCGGTCCGCAGGAGATTTCGTTATGCAATCCAGGTCTACTCGGACAGCAATCGCTATCGCGGCAGGGCTTTCGATGGTGATTGCGTCTCTTTCGCCGACAATGGCAGCGATGCCTCGGGCGCCGCAGACGTCGCCGGCCAATGCCGTCGAAGCCCCTCTGATTAAGGTGCAGGATCGTCACTGGCGCGGCGGCCACCGCATCGGGCCTCGCGCCCCGGGGCGGTATTATCGCGACCACCGATATCGGGGGCATCATTACCGCGATCGGCACTATCGTTATGGGCGGCACTATTACCGGCATCGCCATAGGAATGGCTTCGGTGCGGGTGTCGCCGGCTTCGGCCTTGGGCTGGCTCTCGGCGGCGCCATGGCGCAGCCGCGTTATTATGCGGCTCCTCCAGCCTATGCCGGTGCGAGGCCTGCGCCTTGGACGCGCGAATGGTATGCCTATTGCGCCTCCAAATACCGCAGCTTCGATCCGCGCAGCGGCACGTTCCAGCCGTATAACGGTCCGCGCCGCCTCTGCCGCTGAGGCGATTCAGCGACGTTCGGAGCGGCCTGCCTCGTAAAGCGCGATGGCTGCGGCATTGGAAACGTTGAGACTTGCGATCGGCGGACGTGTGGGAAGCCGCACCAGCCGGTCGCATGTCGCTGCGGTTTTTTCCCGCAGGCCTTTGCCTTCCGCGCCGAGAACGAGAACAGCGGGTTTGGGCACAGGCTCATCGCCCAACGCGTCCGCGGCCTCACCGTCGAGCCCGAGCAGGTGGAAGCCTGCGTCTCGCAGCTCCTCCAACGCATTTGAGAGATTGCGCACGCGCACGATTGCGACGTGTTCCAGCGCGCCGGAAGCGGTTTTCGCAAGAACGCCGGTTTCGGGCGGTGAATGGCGGTCTGTCATGATCAGAAAAGTCGCGCCGAAGGCGGCCGCAGAGCGAAGAACCGCACCGACATTGTGCGGGTCCGTCACCTGATCGAGCGCAACGATCATGTCGGCGCCGATGCAGTCGGAAAGTTCTGGCTCGGCTAGGGGATCGCAGAAAAGCGCGACGCCTTGATGCACCGTGTCGGAGCCGAGCAATTTGTCCATCTCGCGCGTTGTGGAGGGTTCCGGCCATTCCATGTCCGGGACGAGCCCTTTGAGCCGGTTGAGCGCATTGGCCGTTGCGACGAGGCGATGGATCTTTCTTTCCGGATTCTTCAACGCTTCGCTGACGGCGTGAAAGCCGTAGATGGCCGAAGGGGAATCGGCAGGAGGCGTGCGCGGGCTTCGCCGGCCGGACCGTCCGGCGTTCTCGCCGGGGCGCCGGCGCCTTCTCATATTCGTATCGTTGGACATCGCTTGCTTGCTCAATTGACCGTCTTCTCCCATCGCACCGAACTTCACGAAATGGCAACGGTGGGCTTTCGTGCTGCGGGCGTTGACAGGCCGGGGCGCCACCTGCATATACGCCGCCACCGACGGTTTCGGTTTTCCAACCGAGACCTCGCTTTCGCCAGTCGTTTCGACGGCCGCACCGGAGGGGTGCCCGAGTGGCTAAAGGGGACGGGCTGTAAACCCGTTGGCTATGCCTACGTTGGTTCGAATCCAACCCCCTCCACCAGCGGCCCGCGAAACGCTGTGCGGGTATAGCTCAATGGTAGAGCAGCAGCCTTCCAAGCTGAATATGCGGGTTCGATTCCCGCTACCCGCTCCAGATTTCGTTCAAGACCCGAAACCAGAGGCGCTTGTGGCGCATCGATGCCCGGCCGCTTTCGGGCTCGGCTGCGCGACCTCCCTGGCGTTTTGGCGCGAGATCTTGGCTCCGCCTTCCCGGGATCTTTCTTTGTGGCGTGCATGTGACGCACGGCCTCTTGCACCATCGCGCGTACCATCGTACTAGGCGCGCCGAAAATCCCCGTCGAACTCAGCCTTGGTAGAGGGAAATGGCAAAAGAGAAATTTTCGCGCACGAAGCCGCATGCGAACATCGGGACGATCGGTCACGTCGACCATGGCAAGACGACGCTGACGGCAGCGATCACGAAGTTCTTTGGCGAGTATCGGGCTTACGACCAGATTGATGCGGCGCCGGAAGAGAAGGCGCGCGGCATCACGATCTCGACGGCGCATGTCGAGTACGAGACGGAAGCCCGTCACTACGCGCATGTCGACTGCCCTGGGCACGCGGACTATGTGAAGAACATGATCACGGGCGCGGCGCAGATGGACGGCGCGATCCTGGTGGTGTCTGCGGCGGACGGTCCGATGCCGCAGACGCGCGAGCACATTCTGCTCGCCCGTCAGGTCGGTGTTCCGGCGCTGGTCGTTTACATGAACAAGGTCGACCAGGTTGACGACGAGGAGCTTCTTGAGCTCGTCGAGCTCGAGGTTCGCGAGCTTCTGTCGTCCTACGAATTCCCGGGCGACGACATTCCGGTGATCAAGGGCTCGGCGCTTGTGGCGCTCGAGGACGGCGACAAGGCGCTTGGCGAGGATTCGATCCGGGCGCTGATGGCGGCGGTCGACGAGTACATCCCGACGCCGGAGCGTCCGATCGACCAGCCGTTCCTGATGCCGATTGAAGACGTGTTCTCGATCTCCGGCCGTGGCACGGTTGTGACGGGTCGTGTGGAACGCGGGCAGATCAAGGTCGGCGAGGAAGTCGAGATCGTCGGCATCCGCGACACGCGCAAGACGACGGTGACGGGCGTTGAGATGTTCCGCAAGCTGCTGGACTCGGGCCAGGCGGGCGACAACATCGGCGCGCTTCTTCGCGGCATCGACCGTGAGGGCGTGGAGCGCGGGCAGATCCTGTGCAAGCCGGGTTCGGTGACGCCACACACGAAGTTCAAGGCGGAAGCGTACATTCTGACGAAGGAAGAGGGTGGGCGGCACACGCCGTTCTTCACCAACTACCGTCCTCAGTTCTACTTCCGTACGACGGACGTGACGGGTGTCGTGACGCTGCCCGAGGGCACCGAGATGGTGATGCCGGGCGATAATGTAACGATGGACGTGACGCTGATCGTGCCGATCGCGATGGAAGAGAAGCTGCGCTTCGCCATCCGTGAAGGCGGCCGCACCGTCGGCGCCGGCATCGTCTCCGAAATCATCGAGTAACCGCGATCGGGCGTGAAGACGGGCCGACCGTGACGGATTGCTGCGGATCGGCCTTTCACGCTCGAAGGTTGCTCGGTTGCGCTTGCGCCGGCCGCCGCATCTGTGTAGTTCCAGCGGCAGACGAGTCGGCCGCCACGGTCACTCAAGCGAATTTCGATCCGGCAAGTCGCATTCGGCGATGATGCCGGGTGAAGGGGTGTAGCTCAGCTGGTAGAGCACCGGTCTCCAAAACCGGTGGTCGGGGGTTCGAATCCCTCCGCCCCTGCCAGATTACAGACGGGATCGCGATCCACTCTTAAGGGAGCCTTAATGAGGGGGTTGCGTCGACGGATGAAACTGACTAACTAGAAGGTTCGGAGGCGCGCGGTCAGGGTGATCGCGCGCCTTTGAGTTCGGCGGCATGGCGAAAACCAATCCTTTTCAATTCCTACAGCAGACGCGGACCGAGGTCGGCAAGGTCACCTGGCCAACTCGGCGCGAGACGCTGATCACAACCGTGATGGTCTTCGTCATGGTATTTCTGGCGGCGATTTTCTTTTTCGTCGCGGACCAGATTATGAGCTGGGGCGTCGGGTTGCTGCTCGGCGCTGCCGGCTGAGCCCGCAAGGCAGAGATTGATGGCGAAACGCTGGTATATCGTCCACGCCTACTCGAATTTTGAGAACAAGGTCGCTGAGTCCATTCGCGAAAAAGCGGAGGCGGCGGGGCTCGATCATCTGATCGATGAGATCCTGGTTCCGAAGGAGAAGGTTGTCGAGGTGCGCCGTGGCCGCAAGGTCGACGCAGAGCGCAAGTTTTTTCCGGGCTATGTGCTCGTGAAGATGGATATGACCGACGAGGCGTTCCATCTCATCAAGAACACGCCGAAAGTGACCGGCTTTCTTGGCACGGACAACAAACCGACGCCGATTCCCGATTCGGAAGCCGAGCGCATCATGGCGCAGGTGCAGGAAGGCGTCGATCGTCCGAAGCCTTCCGTCAATTTCGAGATTGGCGAACGAATTCGTGTTGCCGACGGACCTTTCGCGTCCTTCGAGGGCAATGTCGAGGAGGTCGACGAGGAGAGGGCGCGCGTCAAAGTGGCGGTGTCGATCTTCGGGCGTTCGACCCCGGTCGAGTTGGAATACGGGCAGGTCGAAAAGCTCTGACCCGAATGGCCGCCGGTCGGTGCGATCCGGCGGTCGAGCGGAAGACCCAGGTCTTCCAGTTGAAGTGTGGAAGGTCGGGACGGTGGCCACAGCGTCCCATCAAGGCCGTACCACGCGTCGCGCCGCGCCGCCGGGGTCGGTCTCCGGGCGGCACATAACGGAGTGAAAGATGGCAAAGAAGATTACGGGGTACCTGAAGTTGCAGGTGCCGGCGGGTGCGGCTAATCCGTCTCCGCCAATCGGACCGGCGCTCGGTCAGCGCGGTTTGAACATTATGCAGTTCTGCAAGGATTTCAACGCTGCTTCTCAGGAAATGGAGAAGGGCTCGCCGGTGCCGGTGGTGATCACCATCTTCGCCGACAAATCCTTCACCTTCGCGATGAAGACGCCGCCGGTGTCCTACTTCCTGAAGAAGGCCGCCAAGGTCCAGAAGGGCTCGAAGGCGCCGGGCAAGGATGGTGCTGGCAAGGTGTCGCGCGATCAGGTGCGCGAGATCGCCGAGCAGAAAATGAAGGATCTCAATGCTGCCGACGTCGAGGCAGCGATGCGTATGGTCGAGGGCTCTGCGCGCTCGATGGGCCTGGAAGTGGTGGGCTGACGTCATGGCAAAAATGGCAAAGCGTATGCAGTCGATCTCGGAAGGCGTCGACCGCGAAAAGCTCTACCCCGCAGAGGATGCGGTTCGCATGGTCAAGGAGCGCGCCAGGGCTAAGTTCGACGAAACGGTCGAGGTGGCTTTCAATCTCGGTGTCGATCCTCGGCATGCCGACCAGATGGTTCGTGGCGTCGTCTCTCTGCCGAACGGCACGGGCCGCACGGTGCGCGTCGCCGTCTTCGCTCGTGGCGAAAAGGCTGACGAAGCGCAGAAGGCGGGTGCCGATGTCGTGGGCGCTGAAGACCTTGTAGAACAGGTTCAGAATGGCCAAATCAACTTCGATCGGGTCATCGCCACACCGGACATGATGCCGCTCGTCGGTCGTCTCGGTAAGATCCTCGGGCCGCGCGGCATGATGCCGAACCCGAAGGTCGGAAGCGTGACCATGGATGTTGCCAAGGCCGTCAAGGACGCCAAGGGCGGTTCGGTCGAATTCCGCGTCGAGAAGGCGGGTATCGTTCACGCCGGCATCGGGAAGGCCTCGTTCAGCGAGCAGGCGCTCGTCGAAAACCTGCGCGCGTTCACCGATGCGGTCAATCGCGCCAAGCCGAGCGGCGCCAAGGGGTCGTATCTGCAGCGCGTCACGCTCGCCTCGACCCAGGGACCTGGCGTCAAGATCGACGTCAGCTCGCTTTCCGCGAGCTGATCAGAAATTCCAGCCGGAGCGATCCGGCCGGAAAGGCCGCCGGCAAGCCGGCGGCCGACCTGTCCGAGACTGCAGGTGAGGAATTTACTCCTCTTAAGCCCGCGTTTTTACAAAGGGCCTGCATGAGACGGTGATGGGCCGAACTCGCCGCAAGGCTGTCGGTTCGAACCTCAGCCCCCGGTTCTCCGGGGCCCGCGCCTTCGTCGCGAAGGCAGGGGGACAGGCGTTCACCGCCGCCCTCTCCGCAAGGAGTGGCCCGCAAGGGCAGGGCGGCAGAAGCGAAGCCGTCTCCCTGTCCAAAGATGGGGAGGCAGATGAGGAAGAGGCAGTGGATAGAGCGCAGAAAAGCGAAATGGTCGACAGCCTCAACGGCGTGTTTTCGGACACGGGCGTTGTGGTCGTTGCCCACTATTCCGGCCTGACCGTTGCGGACATGACCGACCTTCGCGGTCGCATGCGCGCTGCGGGCGGGAGCCTCAAGGTGGTCAAGAACCGCCTCGTCAAGCTCGCTCTGAAGGGCACGGACGCCGAGCATATCAGCGATCTGTTCCAGGGTCCGACGGTCATCGCCTATTCAGACGATCCCGTCGCTGCTCCCAAGGTTGCCGCAGACTTCGCCAAGGCGAAGGACAAGTTTGTCATTCTCGGCGGCGCCATGGGCGCAACCAACCTGGACAAGGACGGAGTGGAGGCGCTGGCCAAGCTTCCGTCGCTGGATGAGCTGCGTGCCAAGCTGGTTGGCATGATCAATACGCCTGCCACTCGCATTGCGGGTGTCACGCAGGCGCCTGCCGCACAGCTTGCCCGGGTTTTCGGAGCGTACGCGAAAAAGGACGAGGCGGCTTGAGGCCGGCCTTGAAGAGACCAATCCGGTTCGAACCGACAAGGAACTGAGTAAATGGCTGATCTTGCTAAGATTGTGGACGATCTGTCCAACCTGACCGTGCTGGAGGCCGCCGAGCTCTCCAAGATGCTGGAAGAGAAGTGGGGCGTCTCCGCCGCCGCTCCGGTTGCCGTTGCGGCTGCCGGTGGCGCTGCTGGCGGTGAGGCCGCTGCGGAAGAGGAAAAGGATGAATTCGACGTCATCCTCGCCTCTGCCGGCGACAAGAAGATCAACGTCATCAAGGAAGTCCGCGCCATCACCGGCCTCGGACTGAAAGAGGCGAAGGATCTCGTCGAAGGCGCTCCGAAGCCGGTCAAGGAAGCGGCCTCCAAGTCTGAGGCCGAAGAGATCAAGAAGAAGCTCGAAGAAGCCGGCGCAACCGTCGAGCTCAAGTAAGCTTCTGTTGGCGCACAGAAATTTGTGCGTTTGAGATTGGGCGGTCCCGCGTAAAGCGGGGCCGCCCGCAGGCTTTCTCGATGGTCGCCCGTCAAGGCGACCCTCCAGACAGCCGTCAACATCCGCTCCGAGCGAGGACGAGGACCATCCATGGCGAACACTGCCGTTCAGACCGCAAGCTTTTCCGGCCGCCGCCGCATCCGCAAGTTCTTTGGTCACATCACCGAAGCGGCCGAGATGCCGAACCTGATCGAGGTGCAGAAATCCTCCTACGATCAGTTTCTCATGGTGGAAGAGCCAGAGGGCGGCCGCGGCGACGAAGGCATCCAGGCCGTATTCAAGTCCGTTTTCCCGATCACGGACTTCTCCGGCCAGGCGATGCTGGAGTTTGTGCGCTACGAATTTGAGCCGCCGAAATACGATACCGAGGAATGCCGGCAGCGTGACATGACCTACGCCGCGCCGCTCAAGGTGACGCTGCGGCTGATCGTCTTCGATGTGGACGAGGATACGGGTGCAAAGTCCGTCAAGGACATCAAAGAGCAGGACGTCTATATGGGCGACATGCCGTTGATGACGGACAACGGCACCTTCATCATCAACGGCACCGAGCGCGTCATCGTCTCGCAGATGCATCGCTCGCCGGGCGTCTTCTTCGACCACGACAAGGGCAAGACGCATTCCTCCGGCAAGCTTCTGTTTGCCGCCCGCATCATCCCGTATCGCGGCTCCTGGCTCGACATCGAGTTCGACGCCAAGGACGTGGTGCATGCCCGCATCGACCGTCGCCGCAAGATTCCGGTCACGTCGCTTTTGATGGCGCTCGGGATGGACGGCGAGGAGATTCTGTCGACCTTCTACGACATCGTGACGGCGACGCGCGGGGACAATGGCTGGATCGTGCCTTTCGATCCGGAAAAGCTGCGCGGCACCAAGGCGAGCGAAGATTACGTCGATGCCGCGAGCGGCGAGGTTGTCGTCGAGGCTGGCAAGAAGATCACCGCCCGCCTGGCGCGCCAGCTTGTGGAAAAGGGCGTCAAGTCACTGATGGTCTCTGACGAGCAGGTGCTCGGCCGTTATCTCGGCGAGGACATCGTGAATTTCGAGACCGGCGAGATCTATGCGGAGGCCGGCGACGAGATTTCCGAGAAGATGCTCGACCAGCTTCGTGAGCTGAACCGCGACGAGCTCGCGCTTCTCGAGATCGATCACGTCAATGTCGGCGCATATATGCGCAACACGCTTGCCGCCGATAAGAACGAGAGCCGCGAAGACGCGCTTTTCGATATCTATCGGGTGATGCGTCCGGGCGAGCCGCCGACGATCGAGACGGCGGAGGCGATGTTCCAGTCGCTGTTCTTCGATCCGGAGCGCTACGACCTCTCCGCCGTCGGTCGCGTGAAGATGAACATGCGTCTCGACCTCCAGACCGAGGACACGATGCGGGTCTTGCGCAAGGAGGATATCCTTGCCGTCATCCGCATGCTGCTCGACCTGCGTGACGGTCGCGGCGAGATCGACGATATCGACAATCTCGGCAACCGCCGTGTGCGTTCGGTCGGCGAGCTGATGGAAAATCAGTACCGCGTCGGTCTTCTGCGCATGGAGCGGGCGATCAAGGAGCGCATGTCGTCGGTCGAGATCGATACGGTGATGCCGCAGGATCTGATCAACGCCAAGCCGGCCGCTGCCGCTGTGCGCGAGTTCTTCGGTTCCTCGCAGCTGTCGCAGTTCATGGACCAGACGAATCCGCTGTCGGAAATCACTCACAAGCGGCGCCTGTCGGCGCTCGGACCGGGTGGTCTGACGCGTGAGCGGGCCGGCTTCGAAGTGCGCGACGTGCATCCGACCCATTACGGTCGTATCTGCCCGATTGAGACGCCGGAAGGCCCGAATATCGGCCTCATCAACTCGCTCGCGACCTTCGCTCGGGTCAACAAGTATGGCTTCATCGAGAGCCCGTACCGGCGCATCGTCGAAGGCAAGGTGACCGACGAGGTCGTCTATCTCTCGGCCATGGAAGAGGCGAAGTACACGGTCGCCCAGGCGAACGCTCAGCTCGACGAAGATGGACGTTTCGCCAACGAACTCGTCACATGCCGCCACAGCGGCGACGTCTCGATGGTGTCACGCGACAAGGTCGATCTCATGGACGTGTCGCCGAAGCAGCTCGTTTCGGTGGCGGCGGCGCTCATTCCGTTCCTGGAAAACGATGACGCCAACCGCGCGCTCATGGGCTCAAACATGCAGCGGCAGGCCGTGCCTCTGGTGCGCGCCGAGGCGCCGCTGGTCGGCACGGGCATGGAGCCGATCGTGGCACGCGATTCGGGCGCTGCGATCACGGCACGGCGTACCGGCGTCGTCGATCAGGTTGACGCGACACGTATCGTCATCCGGGCCACGGAAGAGATCGACACCTCGAAGTCCGGTGTCGACATCTACCGGCTGCAGAAGTTCCAGCGTTCCAACCAGAACACCTGCATCACGCAGCGTCCGCTGGTGCGGGTCGGTGAGCAGGTACGCAAGGGCGAGGTGATTGCCGACGGTCCGTCGACGGATATCGGCGATCTTGCGCTCGGGCGGAACGTGCTCGTCGCGTTCATGCCGTGGAACGGCTACAACTTCGAGGATTCCATCCTTCTGTCGGAGCGGATCGTTCGCGACGACGTCTTCACTTCGATCCACATCGAAGAATTCGAGGTGATGGCGCGCGATACGAAGCTCGGTCCGGAAGAGATCACGCGCGATATTCCGAACGTCTCGGAAGAGGCGCTTCGCAATCTCGACGAGGCGGGCATCGTTTATATCGGTGCGGAAGTGCAGCCGGGCGACATTCTGGTTGGTAAGATCACGCCGAAGGGCGAGAGCCCGATCACGCCGGAAGAGAAGCTTCTGCGTGCGATCTTCGGCGAGAAGGCTTCGGATGTGCGTGACACCTCGCTCCGCATGCCGCCAGGAACCTACGGCACCATCGTCGAAGTGCGCGTCTTCAACCGCCACGGCGTGGAGAAAGACGAGCGCGCGATGGCGATCGAGCGCGAAGAAATCGAACGCCTTGCCAAGGACCGCGACGACGAGCAGTCGATCCTAGACCGCAATATTTATGGCCGTCTGGCCGACATGCTGCGCGGTGAGGCGGGTGCTGCCGGACCGAAGGGCTTCAAGAAGGGGACTGAAATCACCGACGAGGTGATGGCAGAGTATCCCCGCTCGCAGTGGTGGCTGTTTGCCGTCGGCGACGACAAGAAAATGTCGGACATCGAGGGTCTGAAGCAGCAGTACGACGAGAGCCGCAAGCGTCTTGAGAACCGCTTCATCGACAAGGTGGAGAAGCTGCAGCGCGGCGACGAGCTGCCTCCCGGCGTCATGAAGATGGTCAAGGTCTTCGTCGCTGTGAAGCGCAAGATCCAGCCTGGCGACAAGATGGCCGGCCGACATGGCAACAAGGGTGTCGTGTCGAAGATCGTTCCGGTCGAGGACATGCCGTTCCTAGCAGACGGGACGCATGCCGATATCGTGCTCAATCCGCTTGGCGTGCCAAGCCGCATGAATGTCGGACAGATTCTCGAAACGCATCTCGGTTGGGCTTGTGCTAATCTCGGCAAGCAGATCGGTGAGCTTGTAGAAGTCTATCGCAAGAGCGGCGACGTTCAGCCTTTGCGCTCACATCTGTCGGGCATCTACGACGACAACGAGAAGAACGAGAAGATCTCGTCGTTCGACGATGAATCCGTCGTGCGGCTCGGTCATCAGCTCACCTCCGGCGTGCCGATCGCGACCCCGGTCTTCGACGGCGCCAAAGAGGCCGATATCGACGAGCTTCTGGAAAAGGCGGGTCTCAACCGCTCGGGCCAGGCGCAGCTTTTCGACGGCAAAACCGGCGAGGCGTTCGATCGTAACGTGACGGTCGGCTACATCTACATGCTGAAGCTGCACCATCTCGTCGACGACAAGATCCATGCGCGCTCCATCGGCCCGTACTCTCTCGTCACCCAGCAGCCGCTGGGCGGTAAGGCACAGTTCGGCGGACAGCGTTTCGGCGAAATGGAGGTGTGGGCCCTGGAAGCTTACGGCGCGGCCTATACCTTGCAAGAGATGCTAACGGTGAAATCGGACGACGTCGCGGGCCGGACCAAAGTCTACGAAGCGATCGTCAGAGGCGACGATACCTTCGAAGCGGGTATCCCGGAGAGCTTCAACGTTCTCGTCAAAGAGATGCGTTCGCTCGGCCTTAGCGTCGATCTGGAAGATTCCGAGAAGATGCGTTCTCTGCCACAGAGTTACGACAAGGATGCCGCAGAATAGTGCGGCATCCCATTGCCTCGACCAGACTAACCCAGCCGCTTCCCCCGGCGGCGCGGCGTCGCTTGGTGCGGCGCGAGGAACATTGGCAAGGAGAATGACCCTATGAACCAAGAGGTCATGAACATCTTCAGCCCGCAGGCGCAGCAGCAGACGTTCGATCAGATTCGGATTTCGCTCGCGAGCCCTGAGAAGATTCTGTCTTGGTCTTACGGCGAGATCAAAAAGCCGGAAACCATCAACTACCGGACGTTCAAGCCTGAACGCGACGGTCTGTTCTGCGCGCGCATCTTTGGCCCGATCAAGGACTATGAGTGCCTGTGCGGCAAGTACAAGCGGATGAAGTATAAGGGCATCATCTGCGAAAAGTGCGGTGTGGAAGTGACGCTCGCCCGTGTTCGGCGCGAGCGGATGGGCCATATCGAGCTCGCCGCTCCGGTTGCTCATATCTGGTTCTTGAAGTCGCTTCCGTCCCGCATCGGCCTCATGCTCGACATGACGCTGAAGGACATCGAGCGCGTCCTCTATTTCGAGAACTACATCGTCGTTGAGCCGGGCATCACGCCGCTCCAGGAGAAGCAGTTGCTCTCCGAAGACGAGTATCTCGAGGCGCAGGATCAGTACGGTGCCGACAGCTTCACCGCCATGATCGGCGCGGAAGCGGTGCGCGAGTTGCTGATGGCGATCGATCTCGAGACGGAGGCCGTGCGCCTGCGTCAGGAGATCGCCGAGGCGACGACGGAGCTGAAGCCGAAGAAGCTCGCCAAGCGCCTGAAGGTGATCGAGGCGTTCATGGCGTCCGGCAACCGTCCCGAATGGATGGTGATGACGGTCGTTCCGGTCATTCCGCCGGATCTGCGCCCGCTCGTCCCGCTTGATGGCGGTCGCTTTGCGACGTCGGATCTCAACGATCTCTATCGCCGTGTCATCAACCGCAACAACCGCCTGAAGCGCCTGATCGAGCTTCGTGCCCCGGACATCATCATCCGCAACGAAAAGCGGATGTTGCAGGAATCCGTCGATGCGTTGTTCGATAACGGCCGTCGCGGTCGCGTCATCACGGGCACCAACAAGCGCCCGCTGAAGTCGCTCTCCGACATGCTGAAGGGCAAGCAGGGCCGTTTCCGGCAGAACCTTCTTGGCAAGCGCGTCGACTATTCCGGCCGTTCGGTCATCGTGGTCGGCCCGGAGATGAAGCTGCATCAGTGCGGCCTGCCGAAGAAGATGGCGCTCGAGCTGTTCAAGCCGTTCATCTATTCGCGTCTCGACGCCAAGGGCTATTCGGCCACGGTGAAGCAGGCGAAGAAGCTGGTGGAGAAGGAGAAGCCGGAAGTCTGGGATATCCTGGACGAGGTCATCCGTGAGCATCCGGTGATGTTGAACCGGGCGCCGACTTTGCACCGCCTCGGCATTCAGGCTTTCGAGCCGGTGTTGGTGGAAGGCAAGGCGATCCAGCTTCATCCGCTCGTTTGTGCGGCCTTCAATGCCGACTTCGACGGCGACCAGATGGCAGTCCACGTGCCGCTGTCTCTGGAAGCGCAGCTCGAAGCCCGCGTCCTGATGATGTCGACCAACAACATTCTGCACCCGGCAAATGGTCAGCCGATCATCGTGCCGTCGCAGGATATCGTTCTTGGTCTCTATTATCTCTCGGTGATGCAGGACAACGAGCCGGGCGAGGGAATGCTGTTCGGTTCGATCAACGAGTTGCATCATGCACTCGAGGTCGGTGCGGTGACGCTGCACACGAAGATCAAAGGTCGCTACAAGGGCATCGGCCCCGATGGCGAGCCGAACTCGAAGATCTATGAGACAACGCCTGGACGCATGCTGATCGGCGAGCTTCTTCCGAAGCATCCGGCCATCCCGTTCGACATCTGCAACAAGCTGATGACGAAGAAGGAGATCAGCCGGACGATCGATACGGTTTACCGGCATACGGGGCAGAAAGAGACTGTGATCTTCTGCGACCGGATCATGCAGCTCGGCTTCCGTCAGGCGGCTCGCGCCGGCATTTCGTTCGGCAAGGACGACATGGTCATTCCGGAGGCGAAGACGGCGCTCGTCGAAGAGACGCGTCAGCTCGCGGCTGAATATGAGCAGCAGTACAACGACGGCCTGATCACTCAGGGCGAGAAGTACAACAAAGTCGTCGACGCGTGGGCGAAGTGCACCGATAAGGTCGCCGACGAGATGATGAAGAAGATCCAGGCGGTCGAGTTCGATGAAGAGACCGGACGCCAGAAGCAGGTCAACTCCATCTATATGATGTCGCATTCTGGTGCGCGTGGTTCACCTGCGCAGATGAAGCAGCTTGCCGGTATGCGTGGTCTGATGGCCAAGCCGTCGGGTGAGATCATCGAAAGCCCGATCATCTCCAACTTCAAGGAGGGTCTGTCGGTTCTGGAGTACTTCAACTCCACGCACGGTGCCCGAAAGGGTCTGGCCGACACCGCTTTGAAGACGGCGAACTCGGGTTATCTTACGCGCCGTCTCGTCGACGTGGCCCAGGACTGCATCATCACCGAGACGGATTGCGGCTCGGAGAACGGCCTCACCATGCAGGCGATTGTCGATGCGGGCCAGGTTGTCGCGACGATCGGCCAGCGCGTCCTTGGACGTACGGCAGCCGAAGACGTGACGGATGCGGCAACGGGCGAGGTCATTGTTCCGAAGGGCGAGCTCATCGAAGAGCGGCATGTGGAAGCGATCGAAGCGGCGGGCGTGCAGTCCGTGCTCATTCGTTCGGTTCTCACCTGCGAGACCAAATACGGCGTCTGCGGCAAGTGCTACGGTCGCGATCTGGCTCGCGGCACTCCGGTCAATATGGGTGAAGCCGTCGGCGTCATTGCGGCACAGTCGATCGGCGAGCCGGGAACGCAGCTCACTATGCGTACCTTCCACATTGGTGGTACGGCACAGGTGGTCGACCAGTCGTTCCTGGAATCGACGTTCGAGGGCACGGTCGAAATTCGCAACCGTTCTGTGGTGCGCAATTCCGATGGCCGGCTCATCGCCATGGGCCGCAACATGCAGGTCGCCATTCTCGACGAGAAGGGCAAGGAGAGGTCGAGCCATCGCGTTCCGTACGGCGCCAAGCTGTTCGTGGACGAGGGCGACAAGATCAAGCGCGGGCAGCGGATCGCCGAATGGGATCCGTACACTCGGCCGATCGTCACCGAAGTCGGCGGCAAGGTGTCGTTTGAGGATATGGTCGAAGGCGCGTCCGTCACGGAGACGGCCGACGAATCGACCGGCATCACCAAGCGTGTCGTCATCGACTGGCGGGCGAGCCCACGTGGCGCGAATTTGAAGCCTGCTCTCGTTGTCTTCGATGCGAACGGCGAACCGGCCAAGCTCGAGCGCGGCGGCGACGCCCGCTACCAGCTGTCGGTCGATGCCATTCTCTCGGTTGAGCCGGGAGACGAGGTTTCGCCGGGCGATGTGCTGGCACGTATCCCGCTTGAAAGCGCCAAGACGCGCGACATCACCGGCGGTCTTCCGCGGGTGGCGGAACTCTTCGAAGCGCGGCGTCCGAAGGATCACGCTATCATTGCCGAGCAGGCAGGCATGGTTCGTTTCGGCCGCGACTACAAGAACAAGCGGCGTATTGTGATCGAGCCTGTCGATGGCGAAGGCGAGCCGGTGGAATACTTGATCCCGAAGGGACGGCCGTTCCATCTGCAAGAGGGAGACGTCATCGAGAAGGGCGACTTCATCCTCGACGGTCTGCCGGCCCCGCACGACATCCTGGCGATCAAGGGCGTGGAAGAGCTTGCTGCCTACCTCGTCAACGAGATCCAGGAGGTCTACCGGCTGCAGGGCGTGTTGATCAACGACAAGCACATCGAGGTGATCGTTCGCCAGATGCTGCAGAAGGTTGAGATCACCGAGCAGGGCGACAGCGACCTCATCTCGGGCGAGCAGGTCGATCGTATCGAGCTCGATGCCATCAATGCGCGGCTCCACGAGGAAGGCAAGCGGACGGCGGAAGGCGTGCCGGTTCTGCTGGGTATCACCAAGGCGAGCCTGCAGACCCGCTCGTTCATCTCCGCGGCCTCCTTCCAGGAGACCACTCGGGTGCTCACCGATGCTGCCGTCAACGGCAAGATCGATACGCTCGAAGGCCTCAAGGAGAACGTCATCGTCGGCCGCCTCATTCCGGCTGGTACCGGTGGCGCGATCGCGCGGCTGCGGGCGATCGCCCAGCGGCGTGACGAGCTCATTGCCGAGGACGAGCGCAAGCGGGCGGAGATCTCCGCCAAGGCGGCTCTCGTCGATCTCAGCGGTGGCGAGGGTGCCCCTGTCGACGCGGCTGAATAGCCTCTCGCAGGCTCTCTGTTGAGTTTGAAAGCCCCGGCCGAGTGCCGGGGCTTTTCGCGTCTGAGGGATGGGTCCGCGTGCCGGTGACATGGCCTCTGTGGCCGGCGGAACACATGCCTCTGCGAACTGCGCCCCGTTTACTTCCTCGACATTTTCTCGCGTGAAAATCGCTTGTGCAGGCCGGCGATTCCTTTAGAGCAGCGCGGCCGGCGAAGAACCGCCGCAAGGCTCACAAGATCAGGCACTGGGGAATGAACCTTTTCGGCCGCCCGCCGTTAACGGGGCCGAGGGGAACCAGAACTCAACGGAACAGGATAGATGGCCGGACACCTAGTCAAACGCACCCTGCTGTTTTTCGGGTTGACGTTCGGGTACGCGACGATCGCTGCGATCCCGTACCTCAACTGAGGCAGATTTTCAGTTCACCAAAAGGGCCGGCCGTTGCGCCGGCCTTTTTTCGTTTGGGGATGGTGCGAGGGCGCTCGGGGAATCGCGGCGGGACGCCAATGGGATAGGCCGACGATTCGCCTTAGGCGAATTTCGCGCGCTGAAGGCCTTGCGGCCGCGATTCTGTTTCGATTAGAATCACTTGGCGTCAAATTTCTCAGGCAATCGTGCCATACTTCGCCTTGCAGCGAACGATATGACGATCGAGGCGACCCGGATGGGAGCTTCTGAGCCGCCGTTTCCGGGCTCTATGCCGCAAACGTTAAGAAAACCCGGGCCTCGGGGTTGACGTAGTCCCTGCCACTGGCTAGATGAGCATCACCCAAGGGGCAGGCGGTAAGCCAAGCCCTGTTTCGTGCGTCCATTGCGCGAGACTACAAGGCTTAAACGCTGCCCGGGTTTGAATGCGATACGAGTTTTGGATCATGATTGCGGTATCCCGCAATCCTCTGTTTCGAGCGCTGCAACCTTCAAAAGGTGATGCGGCGCGATTCGCGTCGTGTTCGTGAGGGATTCGTTAGAACGGAAGCCGGACATATTAATGCCGACGATCAACCAGCTCATCCGCAAGCCGCGTCACGACAAGCCGCGGCGTAACAAGGTGCCGGCGCTCGAGGCCAATCCGCAAAAGCGCGGTGTGTGCACGCGCGTCTACACGACGACGCCGAAGAAGCCGAACTCCGCGCTGCGTAAGGTCGCCAAGGTGCGCCTCACCAACGGCTACGAAGTCGTCGGCTACATTCCGGGCGAGGGTCACAATCTTCAGGAGCACTCCGTGGTGATGATCCGCGGCGGTCGCGTGAAGGACCTTCCGGGTGTTCGCTATCACATTCTGCGCGGCGTTCTCGACACGCAGGGCGTCAAAGACCGTCGCCAGCGTCGTTCGAAGTACGGCGCGAAACGGCCGAAGTAAGGAGAGGGGCGATGTCGCGACGCCGTCGTGCAGACAAGCGGGAAATCAATCCCGATCCGAAATATGGAGATCGCGTGATCTCCAAGTTCATGAACTCCGTGATGTATCACGGTAAGAAATCGGCCGCTGAATCGATCGTCTACGGGGCGCTCGAGAGTGTGGAAGGTCGGATGCGCCAGGATCCTGTCGCGATCTTCCATCAGGCGCTCGACAACGTCATGCCGCATGTGGAAGTGCGCTCCCGCCGTGTCGGTGGTGCGACCTACCAGGTGCCGGTCGAGGTTCGGGTGGATCGTCGGCAGGCGCTGGCCATTCGCTGGCTGATCACGGCCGCACGCGGCCGTAACGAGCGGACCATGAAGGAGCGCCTTTCCGGCGAGCTCATGGACGCTGCCAACAACCGCGGAAATGCGGTGAAGAAGCGCGAAGACACGCACCGCATGGCGGAAGCGAACCGCGCCTTCTCCCATTACCGCTGGTAACCGCAAGAAACGGGGCCGCATATGCCACGCGACTATAAGATCGAGGACTACCGCAATTTCGGCATCATGGCGCACATTGATGCTGGAAAGACCACGACTACGGAGCGGATCCTCTTCTACACCGGCAAGAGCCATAAGATGGGCGAGGTCCATGAGGGCGCCGCCACCATGGATTGGATGGAGCAGGAGCAGGAGCGGGGCATCACGATCACGTCGGCTGCGACGACCACCTTCTGGGCGGGTCGCGACGGCAAGAAGCGGCGCCTCAATATCATCGACACTCCGGGCCACGTGGACTTCACGATTGAAGTCGAGCGTTCCCTGCGCGTGCTCGATGGTGCGATTGCCCTCCTCGACGCCAATGCCGGCGTCGAGCCTCAGACCGAGACGGTTTGGCGTCAGGCGGACAAATACAAAGTCCCGCGCATGATCTTCGTCAACAAAATGGACAAGATCGGTGCCGACTTTTACCGCTGCGTTGAGATGATCGAAGATCGTCTTGGTGCTCAGCCGCTGGTCCTCCAGCTGCCGGTCGGCGCTGAAAGCGACTTCAAGGGCGTCGTCGATCTCATTGAGATGAATGCACGCCTGTGGCGCGACGAGACGCTTGGCGCGCAGTGGGACGACGTGGAGATCCCGGAAGATCTTCGCGATAGGGCCGAAGAGTGGCGCGAGAAGCTGATCGAGACCGTCGTCGAGCTCGATGACACCGTCATGGAAGCCTATCTGGAAGGCAACGTTCCGGATAACGACACGATCCGCCGGCTCGTCCGTAAGGGCACCTGCGCCGTGCAGTTCTTCCCGATCCTCGCTGGCTCTGCGTTCAAGAACAAGGGCGTCCAGCTTCTGCTCGACGCGGTGGTCGATTACCTGCCGAGCCCGGTCGAAGTGCATGCCATCCGTGGCATCGACCCAAAGACGGGCGAAGAGGTCAAGCGGGTTTCATCTGACGACGAGCCGCTTTCGATGCTCGCCTTCAAGATCATGAATGACCCGTTCGTCGGTTCTCTGACCTTTGCGCGCATCTATTCCGGCAAGCTGGAATCGGGTGCGAGCCTTATGAACACGGTGAAGGAGAAGCGGGAACGCATCGGTCGTATGCTTCTCATGCACTCCAACAACCGCGAAGAGATCAAGGAAGCGTTCGCTGGCGACATCGTCGCGCTCGTCGGTCTTAAGGACACGACGACGGGTGATACGCTTTGCGATCCGGTGAAGCCGGTCATCCTGGAGCGGATGGAGTTCCCTGATCCGGTCATCGAGATCGCGATCGAGCCGAATTCCAAGGCTGACCAGGAGAAGATGGGTCTCGCTCTCAACCGCCTGGCGCAGGAGGATCCGTCCTTCCGCGTGAAGACGGACGAGGAATCCGGGCAGACGATCATCGCCGGCATGGGCGAGCTTCACCTCGACATTCTCGTCGATCGCATGAAGCGCGAATTCAAGGTCGCTGCGAATGTCGGTCAGCCGCAGGTGGCGTATCGCGAGACCATCACGCAGGCCGCCGAGATCGACTACACGCATAAGAAGCAGAGCGGCGGTTCGGGCCAGTTCGCCCGCGTCAAGATCGTGTTCGAGCCGCAGGAGGCCGGTGCTGGCTTTGCGTTCGAATCCAAGATCGTCGGCGGCAACGTGCCGAAGGAATATATCCCGGGTGTCCAGAAGGGCCTCGAGAGTGTTCTGGGGAACGGCGTGCTCGCCGGCTTCCCGATGGTCGACCTCAAGGCAACGCTCCTCGACGGCGCGTACCATGACGTTGACTCCTCGGTGCTGGCGTTCGAGATCGCGGCGCGTGCTGCGTTCCGCGAAGGTGCCCAGAAGGCCAAGCCGGTTCTTCTTGAGCCGGTCATGAAGGTCGAGGTGGTGACGCCGGAGGATTACACCGGATCTGTGATCGGTGACCTCAATTCCCGGCGAGGGCAGGTGCAGGGCCAGGAGATGCGGGGCAATGCCACCGTCATCAATGCCATGGTGCCGCTTGCCAACATGTTTGGTTACGTCAACACGCTGCGCTCGATGAGCCAGGGGCGTGCTCAGTACACCATGCAGTTCGACCATTACTCACCGGTGCCGAGCCAGGTCGCCCAGGAAATTCAATCGAAATACGCCTGATTTCTTCAGAAACAGGTTGAGAAGTCAGACGGAGAGAGCTGATGGCAAAAGAGAAATTTTCGCGCACGAAGCCGCATGCGAACATCGGGACGATCGGTCACGTCGACCATGGCAAGACGACGCTGACGGCAGCGATCACGAAGTTCTTTGGCGAGTATCGGGCTTACGACCAGATTGATGCGGCGCCGGAAGAGAAGGCGCGCGGCATCACGATCTCGACGGCGCATGTCGAGTACGAGACGGAAGCCCGTCACTACGCGCATGTCGACTGCCCTGGGCACGCGGACTATGTGAAGAACATGATCACGGGCGCGGCGCAGATGGACGGCGCGATCCTGGTGGTGTCTGCGGCGGACGGTCCGATGCCGCAGACGCGCGAGCACATTCTGCTCGCCCGTCAGGTCGGTGTTCCGGCGCTGGTCGTTTACATGAACAAGGTCGACCAGGTTGACGACGAGGAGCTTCTTGAGCTCGTCGAGCTCGAGGTTCGCGAGCTTCTGTCGTCCTACGAATTCCCGGGCGACGACATTCCGGTGATCAAGGGCTCGGCGCTTGTGGCGCTCGAGGACGGCGACAAGGCGCTTGGCGAGGATTCGATCCGGGCGCTGATGGCGGCGGTCGACGAGTACATCCCGACGCCGGAGCGTCCGATCGACCAGCCGTTCCTGATGCCGATTGAAGACGTGTTCTCGATCTCCGGCCGTGGCACGGTTGTGACGGGTCGTGTGGAACGCGGGCAGATCAAGGTCGGCGAGGAAGTCGAGATCGTCGGCATCCGCGACACGCGCAAGACGACGGTGACGGGCGTTGAGATGTTCCGCAAGCTGCTGGACTCGGGCCAGGCGGGCGACAACATCGGCGCGCTTCTTCGCGGCATCGACCGTGAGGGCGTGGAGCGCGGGCAGATCCTGTGCAAGCCGGGTTCGGTGACGCCACACACGAAGTTCAAGGCGGAAGCGTACATTCTGACGAAGGAAGAGGGTGGGCGGCACACGCCGTTCTTCACCAACTACCGTCCTCAGTTCTACTTCCGTACGACGGACGTGACGGGTGTCGTGACGCTGCCCGAGGGCACCGAGATGGTGATGCCGGGCGATAATGTAACGATGGACGTGACGCTGATCGTGCCGATCGCGATGGAAGAGAAGCTGCGCTTCGCCATCCGTGAAGGCGGCCGCACCGTCGGCGCCGGCATCGTCTCCGAAATCATCGAGTAACCGCGATCGGGCGTGGCTTGTTCGCACCCGCGGACACCACGCCCCGTCTGTGAGGCAATGAAATGAACGGACAGAACATCCGGATCCGGCTTAAGGCCTTCGATCACCGCGTTCTCGATTCGTCGACGGCGGAAATCGTCTCGACGGCGAAGAGGACCGGGGCGCAGGTCCGCGGGCCGATCCCGCTGCCGACCCGGATTGAGAAGTTCACGGTGAACCGGTCGCCGCATGTCGACAAGAAAAGCCGCGAGCAGTTTGAAATCCGCACGCACAAGCGCCTGCTCGATATCCTCGATCCCACACCGCAGACGGTCGATGCTTTGATGAAGCTCGACCTCGCGGCGGGCGTCGACGTCGAGATCAAGCTCTAGCGGATACCTGACGAAGGGAAGACCAGGATGCGTTCTGGCGTCATCGCAAAAAAACTCGGCATGACCCGGGTCTACACGGAAGCCGGCGAGCAGGTGCCGGTCACCGTTTTGAGGCTCGATAATTGCCAGGTCGTCGCTCAGCGCACAGCGGAGAAGGACGGCTACACGGCCGTGCAGCTCGGTGTCGGGCGCGCCAAGCCGAAGAATACCGTGAAGGCCATGCGCGGCCACTTCGCCAAGGCCGAAGTGGAGCCGAAGCGTAAGGTCGCCGAATTCCGCGTAAGCCCGGAAAACATGATCGAAGTCGGGGCCGAGATTACAGCCGAGCATTTTCTGCCCGGTCAGTATGTCGACGTCACCGGCACCTCGATCGGTAAGGGTTTTGCGGGTGCCATGAAGCGGCACAATTTCGGTGGTCTGCGTGCCACCCACGGCGTGTCCGTGTCGCACCGTTCTCACGGTTCGACCGGTAACCGCCAGGATCCGGGCAAGGTCTTCAAGAACAAGAAGATGGCCGGTCATATGGGCGACACGCGGGTGACGACGCAGAATCTGCAGATCGTCCGCACCGACGCGGAGAAGGGCCTTCTTCTCGTGCGGGGCGCTGTCCCGGGTGCCAAGGGCGGTTGGCTTTTGGTTCGCGACGCGATCAAGAAAGCGGCGCCTGAGGGTGTTCCGACGCCGGCCGCGCTGCGCAAGGCTGATGCTGGTGCTGCCGCAACGCCCGAGACCGCCGAAGGGGGCGCAGAATAATGGAACTTCAAGTCACCACGCTCGCCGGTGAAGCTGCCGGGCAGGTGTCGGTATCGGATGAGGTCTTTGGCCTCGAGCCGCGGCAGGATCTGCTGCAGCGCATGATCCGCTACCAGCTCCTGAAGCGTCAGGCGGGAACGCATAAGGCGAAGGATCGCGGCGAGGTCTCCATGACGACCGCCAAGATGTATCGCCAGAAGGGCACTGGCCGCGCTCGGCACGGTTCGAAAAAGCCTGGTGTGTTTCGCGGCGGCGGCAAGTCGCACGGGCCGGTCGCTCGCAGCCATGCGATCGAGCTGCCGAAGAAGGTTCGCGCTCTTGCTCTGAAGCACGCTCTTTCGGTGCGTGCCCGGACCGAGACGCTGATCGTCATCGATGACGCCAAAGCCGGCGAAGCGAAGACCAAGGGTCTTGCCGCTCAGTTTGCCGAGCTCGGGCTGAGGAGCGTCCTCATTGTGGGCGGCGCTCAGCTCGATGACAATTTCGCCAAGGCGGCTCGCAATCTGCACAATGTCGATGTGCTGCCGGTTCAAGGCATCAACGTCTACGACATCTTGCGTCGCGAGAAGCTGGTTTTGACGAAATCCGCGATCGAGGCGCTGGAGGAGCGGTTCAAATGACCAGCCTCAAACACTACGACACAATCCTGTCGCCGGTGATCACGGAGAAGTCGACCTTTGCGTCTGAGAACAATCAGGTCGTCTTCAAGGTGAAGAAGGATGCCACGAAGCCGGAGATCCGTGCTGCCGTGGAAGAGCTCTTCAAGGTCAAAGTGACGGCGGTGAACACGCTTCTCCGTAAGGGTAAAACCAAGCGGTTCCGCGGCATCAAAGGCCGCCAGAGCGATTTCAAAAAAGCGATCGTGACCCTTCAGGAAGGGCACTCGATCGACGTGACGACGGGTCTTTAAGCGATGGCTTTGAAAACCTTCAATCCGCGTACGCCGGGCCAGCGTCAGCTGGTCATCGTCGACCGCTCGGGCCTCTGGAATGGCAAGCCCGAGAAGAGCTTGACGGAAGGTCTGACGAAGTCGGGCGGGCGCAACAATCTCGGTCGGGCGACAGCGCGTCGGCGTGGCGGTGGTCACAAACGCAGCTATCGCATCATCGATTTCAAGCGTCGCAAGTTCGACGTGCCGGCAACGGTTGAGCGTCTCGAATACGATCCGAACAGATCGGCTTTCATCGCGCTGGTGCGTTACGAGGACGGCGAGCTTTCGTACATTCTCGCGCCGCAGCGTGTGGCCGAGGGCGACACGATCGTTTCGGGCCAGGCAAATGTCGACGTGAAGCCGGGCAACGCCATGCCTTTGCGTGCGATGCCGGTTGGCACGATCGTCCATAACGTCGAGTTGAAGCCGGGCCGTGGCGGCCAGATGGCGCGCTCGGCAGGTGCCTATGCCCAGATCGTCGGACGCGACCAGGGCTATACGGTTCTTCGGCTTGGGTCTGGCGAGCAGCGTCTCGTTCAGGGCGTGTGCATGGCGACAGTCGGCGCCGTCTCCAACCCGGACCATTCCAATGTGAGCCTCGGCAAGGCCGGGCGGTCGCGTTGGCTCGGACGTCGGCCGAGTGTTCGTGGTGTGGCGATGAACCCGATCGACCATCCGCACGGCGGTGGTGAGGGACGCACTTCGGGCGGCCGTCATCCGGTGACGCCCTGGGGCAAGCCGACAAAGGGCAAGCGCACGCGGTCCAACAAGGCATCGCAGAAATACATCGTCCGCTCTCGCCACGCCCGCAAGAAGTAACGGGCCGGCACAGGCAGGATCAGGAGTTCAATCGAAGTGGCACGTTCAGTCTGGAAAGGTCCGTTCTTTGACGGCTTCCTCCTCAAGAAGGCGGAGAAGGCCCGCGAGTCCGGCCGCAAGGAAGTGATCAAGATCTGGAGCCGTCGCTCCACCATTCTCCCGCAGTTCGTCGGGCTCACTTTCGGCGTCCATAACGGGCACAAGCATATCCCTGTGCTCGTGACGGAAGACATGATCGGGCACAAGTTCGGCGAATTCGCTCCGACCCGCACCTATTACGGTCATGCGGCGGACAAGAAGGCGAAGAGGAAGTAACCATGGGTAAGCCCAAGCGTGAGCGGGCGCTCGGCGACAACGAGGCCAAAGCGGTTGCGCGCATGATGCGTATTTCGCCGCAAAAGCTGAACCTGGTTGCCGGCCTCATCCGTGGCAAGAAGGTGTCGACGGCGATCGCCGATCTCACCTTCTCGCGCAAACGCATCGCGATTCAGGTGAAGAAAACCTTGGAGAGCGCGGTTGCGAATGCGGAGAACAATCACGACTTGGACGTCGACAACTTGGTTGTCGCGGAAGCTCACGTCGGCAAGGCGCTCGTGATGAAGCGCTTTTCACCGAGAGCGCGCGGCCGGGTCGGACGTATCACCAAGCCGTTTTCCAATCTCACCATCGTCGTGCGCGAAGTCGAGGACGCGGCCTAAGCGCCGGGGAGTAAGGTATGGGACAGAAAGTCAATCCGATCGGCCTCAGGCTCGGCATCAACAAGACCTGGGATTCTCGCTGGTTCGCCAGTGACGCAGAATACGGGCCCTTGTTGCACGAGGATCTCCGGATCCGCCGCGCTCTGATGGAAGATCTCAAGCAGGCCGCGGTGTCGCGCATCGTGATCGAACGTCCGCACAAAAAGTGCCGCGTGACGATCCAGACGGCGCGTCCGGGCATCGTCATCGGCAAGAAGGGCGCCGATATCGAGAAGCTGCGCCGCAAGGTGGCGCGGATGACCGACTCGGAAGTGCACATCAACATCGTTGAAGTGCGCAAGCCTGAGACCGACGCGGCCTTGATTGCACAGTCGATCGCGCAGCAGCTGGAGCGGCGCGTCGCGTTCCGCCGGGCTATGAAGCGCTCGGTGCAGTCGGCGATGCGTCTTGGCGCCCAGGGTATTCGGATCGCATGCGGTGGTCGTCTCGGCGGCGCTGAGATTGCGCGGGCGGAATGGTATCGCGAAGGTCGCGTTCCGCTGCACACGCTGCGCGCGGACATCGATTTCGGTACGGCCACGGCGCATACCGCCTATGGCACGATCGGTATCAAGGTGTGGGTGTTTAAGGGCGAGATCCTCGAGCACGACCCGTTTGCATCCGAGAAGCGGCTCCTTGAAGGGCCTGATGCCTCGCGCCGTGGCGCGTCGGCCTAAACAAGCCGCGGCTGATCGGACAAGGGAATTGAGAGAAGAACATGCTGCAACCCAAACGCACCAAGTTCCGCAAGGCGCATAAGGGCCGCATCCACGGAGCGGCAAAGGGCGGGACGGATCTGAACTTCGGGTCCTTCGGTCTTAAGGCGATGGAGCCGGAGCGGATTACCGCAAGGCAAATCGAAGCGGCCCGTCGGGCGATCACGCGTCATATGAAGCGTGCCGGCCGAGTATGGATCCGCATTTTCCCGGACGTGCCGGTGTCGTCGAAGCCGACCGAAGTTCGTATGGGTAAAGGCAAGGGCTCGCCGGAATACTGGGCGTGCCGCGTTCATCCGGGCCGCGTTATGTTTGAGATCGACGGTGTCGGCGAGGCGACTGCGCGCGAGGCGCTGCGTCTTGGAGCTGCAAAGCTGCCGGTGAAGACGCGCGTCGTCACCCGGATCGGCGAGTGAGGAAGAGGCCATGAAGGCGAGCGAACTTCATACCAAATCGGTGGACGAGCTTAACGACGAGCTCGGCCGCTTGAAGAAGGAGCAGCTCAATCTGCGCTTCCAGCAGGCATCCGGCCAGCTGGAGAAGACCGCCCGCATCCGCGAGGTCCGCCGCACGATTGCGCGTATCAAAACCATAGCGGCGCAGAAGCATGCCGCCGCGGCGAAGGCTTGAGGAGCGAAGAATGCCGAAACGCGTGTTGCAAGGCACGGTGGTAAGCGACATCTCCGACAAGACGGTCACCGTCGACGTCGAGCGGCGCTTTACACATCCGCTCCTGAAGAAGACGGTCCGTCGGACGAAGAAGTATCAGGCGCATGACCCGAACAATGAGTTCAAGGTCGGCGACGTGATCTTCATCCAGGAGACCCGTCCCATCTCGAAGAACAAGTGCTGGCTGGCGATCGGCCGCGAAGCACCGACCGAATAGCGCACAGAAACAACTGTCGGAACAGCGGTTCCGGATGAAGAACAAGAAGGACGTCGGGCCATGATCCAGATGCAGACCAACCTCGATGTGGCGGACAATTCCGGCGCGCGCCGCGTGCAGTGCATCAAGGTGCTCGGCGGCTCGAAGAGAAAGTACGCACATGTCGGCGACATCATCGTCGTCTCTGTCAAGGAAGCCATTCCGCGCGGTCGCGTGAAGAAGGGCGACGTGATGAAGGCGGTCGTGGTGCGCACCGCGAAGGACATTCGTCGCGCGGACGGCAGCGTCATCCGCTTCGACAAGAATGCGGCTGTGCTGGTGAACAACCAGAAAGAGCCGGTCGGCACGCGTATCTTCGGCCCGGTTCCGCGCGAGCTGCGCGCGAAGAACCACATGAAGATCATCTCGCTGGCACCGGAAGTGCTGTGAAAAGGGTTTGTTGATGGCCGCGAAGATCAAAAAGGGTGATCGGGTCATCGTTCTTGCGGGCAAGGATAAGGGCCGCAAGGGCGAAGTGATCCGGGTGATCCCGAAAGAGAACCGGGCGCTGGTGCGCGGAGTGAATATGATCACTCGCCATCAGCGTCAGACCGCGAGCGAAGAGGGCGGTATCGTGCGCAAGGAAGCGCCGGTGCATCTGTCCAATCTCGCGCTCGAAGACAAAGAGACGGGCGGCCCGACGCGGGTTGGCTTCCGGGTTCTGGAAGACGGCCGCAAGGTCCGCTACGCCAAGCGCTCAGGAGAAACGATCGATGGCTGAGGCTGCTTTCGATATCGACAGCTACTCGCCGCGGCTGCAGGCCCAGTACCGCGACGTGATCGTGCCGAAGCTGAAGGAAGAGTTCGGCTACGCGAATCCGATGGTGGTGCCGCGGCTCGACAAGGTCGTCCTCAATATGGGCGTTGGCGAAGCCGTTGCGGACTCCAAGAAGGTTCAGTCGGCGGCCGAGGATCTTGCCCTGATCGCAGGTCAGAAGCCGGTGATCACGCGGGCGCGGAAGTCGATTGCGACGTTCAAGCTGCGTGAGGGTATGCCGGTCGGCGTCAAGGTGACGCTGCGCCGCGAGCGGATGTTCGAGTTCATCGATCGTCTCGTCAATGTCGCTCTGCCGCGTGTGCGTGACTTCCGTGGCCTTAATCCCAAGAGCTTCGACGGTCGCGGAAACTATGCGCTCGGCATCAAAGAGCACATCGTTTTCCCGGAAGTGAACTACGACAAAGTCGATCAGATCTGGGGCATGGACATCATCGTCTGCACGACAGCGCAGACGGACGATGAGGGGCGGGCGCTCCTCAAGGCATTCAACTTTCCCTTCCGGCAGTAGCAGGCGCGGCCTGCTAGACGCGGTTAGGGCGTGAAGAGGTAAGTATGGCGAAGAAGAGCGCAATCGAGAAGAACCGGCACCGCATGAAGCTCGTGAAGCAGTATGCGGCGAAGCGGGAGGCGCTGAAGGCGCTGGCGGCGGACGAATCGCTGTCGGACCAGGAGCGTTTCGCGGCCCGGCTTAAGCTTGCGAAGCTGCCGCGGAACTCGGCGCCAAGCCGGGTGCGGAACCGCTGCGAGGTGACGGGTCGTCCGCGTGCGTTCTACCGCAAGCTTCAGATGAGCCGTATTGCCCTTCGCGAGCTGGGCAACGAGGGCAAGATCCCCGGCCTCGTCAAGTCGAGCTGGTAGGAGCGATATCATGCTTATCAATGATCCTCTCGGCGATATGCTGACCCGTATCCGCAATGCGCAGGGGCGCCGGCGGACCTCGGTCAGCTCTCCGTCCTCGAAGCTCAGGATGCGAGTGCTCGACGTCTTGCAGGCGGAAGGTTACATTCGCGGCTATTCGGAAGTCGATCACGCCAACGGTATTTCGGAGCTCGAGATCGAGCTGAAGTACAACGAGGGCGAGCCGGTCATCCGCGAGATTCAGCGCGTCTCCACGCCGGGGCGGCGGGTCTACGCGTCTGTGAAATCGATCCCGACCGTTCACAAGGGCTTGGGCGTTTCGATCCTCTCCACGCCGAAAGGTGTCATGGCGGATTATGACGCTCGCGAGCAGAATGTGGGCGGCGAGGTGCTGTGCCGCGTCTTCTAGGCGCGGCTGAAGAAGCGAGTAAGAGATCATGTCGCGAATTGGCAAGAAGCCCGTTACGATCCCGTCCGGCGTGACGGCGTCCGTTGACGGCCACACGGTCAAAGCGAAGGGCCCGAAGGGCGAGCTTTCGGTGGTCCTCGTCGATGACGTCGATGTCGCCATGGATGATGACGGCATCAAAGTCGATCCGGTCAACAAGTCGAAGAAGGCCCGCTCAGCTTGGGGGATGTCCCGTACCTTGGTGCAGAACATCGTTACCGGCGTGAGCCAGGGCTTTGAGAAGCGTCTGGAGATCAACGGCGTTGGCTATCGTGCGCAGGCCCAGGGCCAGGCGCTGAGCCTTTCGCTTGGCTACAGCCACGACGTCACCTATCCGGTGCCGGAAGGTATCCAGATTCAGACGCCGCGTCCGACGGAAATCGTCATCAGCGGTATCGACAAGCAAATGGTCGGCCAGGTGGCCGCAGAAATCCGCGATTGGCGCCCGCCTGAGCCCTATAAGGGCAAGGGTGTCAAATACGCAGAGGAACGTATCTTCCGCAAGGAAGGTAAGAAGAAGTAACGGAGCGCAACGATGGGAACCTCAACGACGCGTCAACGGATGCGCACTGAGCGCCGCAAAGGCCGTGTGCGGGCGGCGCTGAAGCGGGTTGCTTACGGGCGGCCGCGGCTTTCCGTGTTCCGTTCTTCGCAGCACATCTATGTGCAGATCATCGATGACACGCAGGGGCGGACTTTGGTTTCCGCTTCGACCGTGGACAAGGATCTGCGTGAGACGCTGAAGAGCGGCGCGAATGTCCAGGCCGCGACTGCTGTTGGCAAGCTTCTAGCGGAGCGGGCGAAGGCAGCCGGTATTGAAAAGGTGCAGTTTGACCGCGGTGGCTATATCTATCATGGGCGAATCAAGGCCCTGGCGGATGCCGCTCGCGAAGCCGGACTGGACTTTTAGGAATATGAGACAGGTCGTCGGGCCGACCCGGCAGTCGAGCAAACAGACGGACGAAGGTTAAAATGGCGCAAAGAGAACGTTCACAGCGCGGTGGCGGCGGACGCCGGGAGCGCGAGGAGAAGGTCGACAGCGAATTCGTCGACAAGCTCGTGCATATCAACCGCGTCGCCAAGGTCGTGAAGGGCGGTCGGCGCTTTGGTTTCGCCGCCCTCGTCGTGGTTGGCGATCAGCGTGGTCGGGTTGGCTTCGGTCACGGCAAAGCGCGCGAGGTTCCGGAAGCAATTCGCAAAGCCACGGAAGCGGCGAAGCGGTCGATGATCCGGGTTCCGCTGCGCGAAGGCCGGACCTTGCATCACGACATTCACGGTCGTCACGGCGCCGGACGTGTCCTGATGCGCGCGGCTCCGGCCGGTACCGGCATCATCGCCGGCGGTCCGATGCGCGCCGTCTTCGAGACGCTCGGTGTCCATGACGTGGTTGCGAAGTCTCTCGGGACGTCCAACCCGTACAACATGGTGCGTGCGACGTTCGAGGCGCTTAAGAAGCAGGACAGCCCGCGCTCCGTCGCGGCACGTCGCGGCATCAAAGTGTCGACACTGCAGGCTCGTCGCCAGCACGAAGTCGGCAGCGAGGCGCAGGGAGCCTGATCATGGCTGAGAAGACCATCACTGTGGAGCAGACGGGCAGCCCGCTGCGCCGCCCAGGCGTGCAGCGGCAAACGCTGATCGGGCTTGGACTGAACAAGCAGCGTCGTCGGTCCGTTCTGCCTGACAATCCGGCAACCCGCGGCATGATTGCCAAGGTTCAGCATCTCGTTCGCGTCGTCGACGAGAACTGACACAACGATTTCGAATCGGGGCTTAAACCCAATGAAACTCAACGAACTTTCCGATAATCCGGGAGCCGTCAAAGAGCGCAAGCGCGTCGGACGCGGCATCGGGTCGGGCCTCGGCAAGACCGGCGGCCGCGGCGTGAAGGGTCAGACCTCGCGTTCGGGCGTCGCAATCAAGGGCTTCGAGGGCGGCCAGATGCCGCTGCATCGTCGTCTGCCGAAGCGGGGCTTCACCAACATCTTCGCCAAGGACTTCACGGAAGTGAATGTCGGGCGTCTGCAGCAGGCAATCGATGCCGGCAAGCTGGACGCAAAGGCCGACGTGGATGCGGCTGCGCTCAAGGCCGCCGGTGTGATCCGTCGGACCAAGGACGGTGTTCGTATCCTCGGCGATGGCGAGCTCACGGCGAAGTTGACCCTCAAGGTTGCTGGCGCTTCGCGCGCGGCCATTGAGGCTGTGGAGAAGGCTGGCGGCTCGGTCACGATCATCGAGCCTGTCCCGGCCAAATCCCAATCCGGCACGAGCGAAGACGCCTCCGCCTAAGCGAAGACGGCTCCCTGCCTCAACCGCATTCGGAGTTCCAATGGCTTCTGCAGCCGAACAGCTTGCCGCGAATTTGAACTTCGGCGCCTTTTCGAAGGCGACGGAGCTCAAAAAGCGGATCTGGTTCACTCTCGGTGCGCTGCTCGTTTATCGGCTCGGCACGTATATCCCGCTGCCGGGCATCAACATCGAAGCCCTGCAGCAGGCGTTCGAGCAGCAGTCGCAGGGTATCCTGGGCGTCTTCAACATGTTTGCCGGCGGTGCCGTCGGCCGCATGGCGATCTTCGCGCTCGGGATCATGCCCTATATCTCGGCGTCGATCATCATTCAGCTGATGACGACGGTTATCCCGACGCTCGAGACGCTGAAGAAAGAAGGCGAGCAGGGCCGAAAGGTCATCAACCAGTACACGCGGTATCTGACCGTCGTGCTGGCTGCGTTCCAGTCCTATGGCATCGCGGTTGGGCTCGAGGGCTCTTCGAGCGGCATCGTTGCAGATCCGGGCTGGTTCTTCCGGTTTACCGCCGTCGTGACGCTGACCGGTGGCACGATGTTTCTGATGTGGCTCGGCGAGCAAATCACCTCGCGGGGCATCGGCAACGGCATTTCTCTGATCATCTTCTCAGGCATCGTCGCCAATCTGCCGAACGCTTTGGCGGGTACGCTTGAGCTCGGGCGTCAGGGCGCGTTGTCGACGCCGGTGATTTTGACGGTGATGACGCTCGTCGTCGTCGTCATTGCTTTCATCGTGTTCGTCGAGCGTGCGCAGCGGCGATTGATCATTCAGTATCCCAAGCGTCAGATGGGCAACCGGATGTTCCAGGGCGATACCTCGCACCTGCCGCTGAAGCTCAACACCTCGGGCGTCATCCCGCCGATCTTCGCTTCGTCGCTGCTGCTTCTGCCGATCACGGTCGCGAATTTCTCGGCCGGGCAGGGACCGGCCTGGCTCGCCCAGGTGACGGCGATGCTGGGGCGGGGTCAGCCGCTGCATATGGCCATCTACGCGGCGTTGATCATCTTCTTCGCGTTCTTCTACACGGCGATCGTGTTCAATCCGAAAGACACGGCCGACCAGCTGAAGAAGCATGGAGGCTTCATCCCGGGCATCCGCCCAGGCGAGCGCACCGCGGAGTATATCGACTACGTGCTGACGCGGATCACGGTTGCCGGTGCGGCCTACCTCGTCATCGTGTGTCTTCTTCCTGAATTTCTGATCGCAGAGCTCTCTGTGCCGTTCTATTTCGGCGGCACGTCGCTCCTCATCGTTGTCAGTGTGACTATGGATACTGTTTCACAGGTGCAGGGCCATCTGCTCGCGCACCAGTACGAAGGGTTGGTCAAGAAATCGAAGCTGCGCGGGAGCCGGCGTCGATGAGACTGATCATTCTGGGACCTCCCGGAGCCGGGAAGGGCACCCAGGCCCAGCGCCTTGTAGAGAAGCACGGCCTCGTGCAGCTTTCGACCGGTGATATGCTTCGCGGCGCGGCCGCTGCGGGCAGTGACGTCGGCCTCAAGGCGAAGGCCATTATGGACAACGGCAATCTCGTCCCTGACGAGGTTGTCATCAACATCGTGTCTGAGCGGCTCGACGAGCCGGACGTTCAGAAGGGCTTCGTGCTCGACGGCTTCCCGCGGACTTTGCCGCAGGCGGATGCACTTGAAGTTCTGCTCGCGGAAAAGGGCATGCCGCTCGACGGTGTCGTGCTTTTGACCGTCGAAGACGAGGCTCTGGTCGAGCGCGTGGCTGGTCGGTATTCTTGCGCCAAATGTGGCGAGATCTACCACGACAAGACGAAGAAGCCGGCGAAAGAAGGCGTCTGCGACGTTTGCGGCTCGACCGAATTCCGGCGGCGCGACGACGACAACGCGGAAACGATTCGCCGGCGGCTCTCGGCCTATTATCGGGATACGGCACCCCTCGTTGGCTATTACTGGGCGAAGGGAAAGCTCCGTCAGGTCGACGGAATGACGTCTGCAAAAGACGTTGCAGCCGCGATTGAAGACGTTATGGGCGATTTGAAGGGCTGATCTTCTGTCGTTGCGGTTGACGGGCGGCCGCGTAAGGACTATCTCCGGCGCAATCCTGAAGTGCGGATAACGGCGCCGAAGCTCGGATGAAGCTTGGGGCGTCGTTTTTTGGCGTTTCGTCCCGAATAGGTGAAGCCGGGGCGCTCCGCGGATGCGGTCTGCGCCAGACAAAGAGGAGAAAGACGTGGCACGTATTGCTGGCGTCAACATTCCGACCAACAAGCGCGTCGTGATCGCGCTGCAGGCCATCCATGGAATTGGACCGGCCATGGCGCGTGAAATCGCTGAAAAAGCGAACATCGACTTGTCACGTCGCGTCAACGAGCTGTCGGATGCGGAGATCTTGCAGATCCGCGAGGCGATCGACCGCGACTACATCGTCGAGGGCGATCTGCGTCGTGAGGTGGCAATGAACATCAAGCGGCTGATGGATCTCGGCTGCTATCGCGGGCTGCGCCATCGGCGCGGGCTGCCGGTGCGTGGACAGCGTACCCATACCAATGCCCGGACTCGTAAGGGACCGGCCAAGGCAATCGCCGGCAAGAAGAAATAACGCCAAGGAAGGCCTGACTTAGATGGCGAAAGATACCACCAGGGTGCGTCGGCGCGAACGTAAGAACATTACGTCGGGCATTGCTCACGTGAGTTCGACGTTCAACAACACGATGATCACCATCACGGATGTTCAGGGTAACGCGATTTCGTGGTCCTCTGCCGGCGCGATGGGGTTCAAAGGGTCGCGCAAGTCGACGCCCTATGCCGCTCAGATTGCGGCTGAGACTGCTGCCCAGAAGGCGCAGGAGCATGGCATGCGGACGCTCGAGGTCGAGGTTTCCGGCCCAGGGTCCGGCCGCGAATCGGCGCTGCGCGCGCTGCAGGCTGCGGGCTTCACCATTACCTCGATCCGTGACGTGACGCCGATCCCCCATAACGGCTGCCGTCCCCCGAAGCGGCGCCGCGTCTGATCTCGCATTTGAGGTTTATGCGGCTCGCTGATGCGAGTCGCGTCTGCATGCGAGAGCACAAAACGAAAGGTTCGTCCCCGTGGTGATACAAAAGAACTGGCAGGATCTCATTAAGCCGAACAAGCTTGATGTGAAGCACGGGTCCGATGCGAGCCGCATCGCTACCGTCGTCGCAGAACCGCTTGAGCGCGGCTTCGGCCTGACGCTCGGCAATGCGCTGCGTCGCGTGCTGTTGTCGTCGCTGCAGGGTGCGGCGGTGACCAGCTTGCAGATCGATGGCGTGCTGCACGAATTTTCCTCCATCGCCGGCGTTCGGGAAGATGTCACAGACATCGTCCTCAATGTGAAAGAGATCGCCATCAAGATGGAGAGCGAAGGTCCGAAGCGGCTGACGCTCAGGAAGTCCGGCCCGGGCGTGGTCCTGGCTGGCGATATCCAAACTGTCGGCGACATCGAAGTCCTCAATCCTGATCACGTTCTGTGCACGCTCGACGAGGGCGCCGATATCCGCATGGAGCTGACGGTCGATACGGGTAAGGGCTACGTTCCTGCTGATCGGAATCGCCCGGAAGATGCGCCGATCGGGCTCATCCCGGTCGACAGCCTCTATTCGCCGGTCAAGAAGGTGTCCTATCGCGTCGAGAATACGCGCGAAGGCCAGGTGCTCGACTACGACAAGCTGACGTTGTCGCTGGAGACCGACGGTTCGGTTTCGCCGGACGATGCGGTCGCCTACGCTGCGCGGATCCTGCAGGATCAGCTTTCGATCTTCGTCAACTTCGACGAGCCGAAGAAGGAAGAGGTCCACGAGGCTACTCCGGAGCTCGCCTTCAATCCGGCGCTTCTGAAGAAGGTCGACGAGCTCGAGCTTTCGGTTCGTTCGGCCAACTGCTTGAAGAACGACAACATCGTCTATATCGGCGACCTCATTCAGAAGACCGAGGCGGAGATGCTGCGCACTCCGAACTTCGGCCGCAAGTCGCTGAATGAGATCAAGGAGGTTCTCGCCTCCATGGGCCTGCATCTCGGTATGGAAGTGGCCAATTGGCCGCCCGACAATATCGACGATCTCGCCAAACGCTTTGAAGATCAATACTAAGCTTTGATGAACAGCGGCGGGAGCCGCCGTTCGAATGAGGAGACAGGGCCATGCGCCACAGAAAGACCGGCCGTAAGCTGAACCGGACGTCGAGCCATCGTCAGGCGATGTTCGCCAACATGGCAGCGGCGCTCATTCGCCACGAGCAGATCGTGACAACCCTGCCGAAGGCGAAGGAGCTCAGGCCGTTCGTGGAGAAGCTCGTCACGCTTGGAAAGCGCGGCGACCTGCATGCGCGCCGTATCGCGATGTCGCGGCTGCGTGACGAAGAGATGGTCAAGAAGCTCTTCGAGACGATCGGGCCGCGCTACGGCGAGCGCAACGGCGGTTACACGCGCGTGCTCAAAGCTGGGTTCCGTTATGGTGACAGTGCGCCTGTGGGCGTGATCGAATTCGTCGATCGCGACGAGGATGCGCGCGGCGCCGGAGATCGGGCTCGCATGGAAGCGGCCGAGGTCGCGGAAGCTGCGGCGTAAGGCTCGCTGTCCTTCCTGAATTTTGAAAGGGGCCCCTGCGGCCCCTTTTTTGTTGGTTTCGCCGAAACGCGGCCGATCATTGCGTGCGCGACCATAGAATTTCCGGATTTAGCCGTTTCCTGGCTCACTCTTTCGCAAGCGAGAACGAACACGGGCTGCGCCCCGATCGCTCCCGTACCCCGTTGCCATATTGGAGGCTCTCGTGACGTCGTTTCGTCAGTTTCGCCTTGCCTGCTGTGTCCTGCTCGCCTCTGCCGGTTTCTCGAGCGGTATCCTCGTCGCCGTGCCCCCGGCGCATGCCCAGGACGTGCCTCAAAGCCGGGAAGAGATTTCTCTCTCCTTTGCGCCCATTGTGAAGAAAGCTGCACCGGCCGTCGTCAACGTTTATGCGAAGCAGATCGTGCGCACTGCGCCGTCGCCCTTCGCGGACGACCCGTTCTTCCGGCATTTCTTTGGTGATGGGGGAGGCTTCGGCTCACCTTTCGGTGTGCCGCGCGAGCGGGCGCGCAATTCGCTCGGCTCCGGCGTCATTGTCGATGCGTCCGGTCTCGTCGTCACGAACTACCACGTCATTCGCGGCGCCGACGAAGTGAAGGTGGCCTTGTCCGACGGACGCGAGTTCGAAGCCGAGATACTTTTGCGTGACGAGCAGAGCGATCTCGCGGTCCTGAAGATCTCGGACGGCGAGGCAGACTTCCCAACGCTCGCCTTCGCCGATTCGGACGATCTCGAGGTGGGCGATCTCGTGCTCGCGATCGGCAACCCTTTCGGTGTGGGACAGACGGTGACGAGCGGCATCGTTTCGGCGGTGGCACGTACCGAGGTCGGCATCTCCGACATGTCATTCTTCATTCAGACCGATGCGGCGATTAACCCGGGCAATTCCGGTGGCGCATTGATCGATGTGAAGGGGCGCCTCGTCGGCATCAATTCGGCGATCTTTTCGCGCTCCGGTGGGTCGAACGGGATCGGTTTTGCTATTCCCTCCAACATGGCGCAGGCCGTGGCCGCTCAGGCGCTTGCCGGGGGCACGGAAGTGGTGCGGCCGTGGATCGGCGCGACCTTCCAGAAGGTGACGCCTGATATTGCCCGCTCACTTGATCTGCCGCGTCCGCAGGGCGCGCTCGTCGTCAAGGTGTTCGAGGGCTCTCCTGCCGAAAAGGCCGGTCTTGCGGTCGGCGATCTTGTTTTGTCCGCCGATGGCTACGAGGTGGCCAATCCTCGCTCGCTTGAATATCGGCTGACGATCAAGGGCATCGGGGAGACGGAAAAACTCGTCGTCCTTCGCGATGGCGCACAGCAGACCCTGACGGTTTCTCTCGAATCAGCGCCGGAGACGGTGCGGGCCGACGAGCAGCTTCTCGAAGGCTATTCGCCGCTCACCGGCGCGACGGTCGCCAATCTTTCGCCGAGGCTTGCGGAGAGACTGCGGCTGCCGAGCGATCAAGAGGGCGTCGCGGTGACAAAGGTGGAACCGCGTTCACCTGCCGCACAGCTCGGTCTGCAGGCTGGCGATATTGTTGTTGCCGTGCAGGGGCACGCTGTTGAATCGTCTCGCGAACTGAAGCGCATGACGAGCCGAAAGCAGCGCCTGTGGCGGCTTACGATCAACCGCGGCGGTCGGGTGTCGCGGCTTGTTATCGGCGGATGAGGGTCGTTTGTCGGACAATCTCTTTACAGCAGCCGGATTGGAAAAAAGCGCGCCGCAGCCATTGCCCGATCGGCTGCGGCCCAAGAAGCTCGCCGATGTCGTGGGTCAGCCGCATCTGACGGGTGAAGACGGCACGCTCACGCGAATGCTCCGCACTCGTTCGCTCGGCTCTCTGGTCTTCTGGGGGCCGCCAGGTACGGGAAAGACCACGGTCGCGCGGCTTCTGGCTCGCGAAACGGACCTTTATTTCCAGCAGCTTTCAGCGATCTTTTCGGGCGTTGCCGACCTCAAGAAGCATTTCGAGGCGGCGCGAGCCCGCCGGCAGACGGGGCAGGGGACGCTCCTCTTCGTCGACGAAATTCACCGCTTCAATCGCGCCCAGCAGGACAGTTTTCTTCCCGTCATGGAGGACGGGACAGTCACGCTCGTCGGTGCGACCACCGAAAATCCGTCCTTTGAGCTCAATGCGGCGCTCCTCTCTCGGGCTGCTGTTCTGGTGTTTCGTCCGCTCGATGCGGCCGCGCTGGCCAAGCTGGTGGAGCGCGCAGAAAAAGAGGAAGGGCGGAAGTTGCCGCTCGACGAGGAGGCGCGCGGCGTTCTCCTGCGTATGGCCGACGGTGACGGACGGGCGGTCCTCGCGCTGGCGGAAGAGGTCTGGCGCGCAGCGGGAAAGGACGAAACGTTCGATGCAAAGCGCCTGCAGGAGGTTCTGCAGCGGCGGGCGCCGATCTACGACAAGAGCCAGGACGGCCATTACAATCTGATTTCGGCGCTGCATAAATCCGTGCGCGGTTCCGACCCGCAGGCGGCTCTCTACTATCTCGGGCGCATGCTCGATGCGGGCGAAGACCCGATGTATCTGGCCCGGCGCGTCATCCGCATGGCGGTGGAGGATATCGGCCTTGCCGATCCACAGGGGCTCGTGCAGGCGAACGCCGCGAAAGAGGCGTACCACATGCTGGGCACGCCGGAAGGCGAGCTCGCGCTTGCTCAGGCTGTCGTCTATCTGGCGACGGCGCCCAAATCGAATGCTCTCTACAAGGCCTATGGAGCTGCGCGCCGAACGGCCAAGGAGGCCGGCTCGCTTCCTCCTCCAAAGCACATCCTCAACGCCCCGACGAAGCTGATGCAGTCGGAAGGCTATGGGGCCGGCTACGCCTACGATCATGCTCAGGAAGAGGCGTTTTCGGGGCAGGATTATTTTCCCGACGAGCTTGATCGGCAGGAATTTTACGTGCCGACCGGACGGGGTTTCGAAGCGGAGCTCAAACGACGCCTCGATCATTGGGATCGCCTGCGCCGCGAGCGTGCCAAAGACCAAGACGAGACCTGATCGATCGACGGCGAGACGCCAAACGGCGTCGCTTTCGTACCCGAAGTGCTTTTTTTGGGTTTGGGTGGGCATTCGATCGAAGGAATCGACAGGATAATTCGAGAAGGCTGAGAGAGGCGCAGCCGCGCCCATCCGCAAACGCTGCCTCTCCCGTCAAGTGTCTGAGACTGCGAAGAGATCTGTCTGAAACATTGCGCTATCTCGGAGTGCCGTGACGGCAGGTCGGATGCGATTGTCACCAGAAAACGGTCCTGAGGTGGCAAAAATCTGACGTGCCCTTCCTTGACCCTGCGGTGCCGCTTTCTACCTGCTTTTGGGCTTCATAAAGATGTGCGACGGATCCCGCCTTAGAGCGGTGCTTTCGTTCGTCCAACAGACAAACGAGGAGCCATATGAGCGAACAGACGGTGGATCAAACAGGCGATGCGACCGAGGACATACCGACCGACTACGAGGTTGGTCAGGACAACATCCAGGTCTTCGGCCTCGATTTTCACAACCCCGTATTCATCGTGTCAGGGCTGACGATCATTCTGTTCGTTGCTCTCTCCCTTATCTTTCAGGAGGGGGCGGAGAGCTTCTTCACCTGGCTGCGCCCGTTCCTGACGTCGAACCTCGACTGGCTCTTTTTGATAGCCGGAAACGTCTTCGTCCTCTTTTCCCTGTTTTTGATCGTCTCGCCTTTCGGGAAAATTCGGCTGGGCGGTCCTGATGCCAGACCGGAGTACAATTACGCGGGCTGGTTCGCCATGCTCTTCGCTGCGGGCATGGGTATCGGCCTCATGTTCTACGGCGTTTCGGAGCCGCTGACCCATTATAACGCTTCCGTCGCAGCGGATGCCGCGCAAGCCGGGAGCGATGCGCCTTTGATGGGCGCGCCTGGCGATCCCGAAGGCGCGAGGCGGCTCGCGATGGCGGCCACGATCTTCCACTGGGGTCTGCATCCCTGGGCGATCTATGCCGTTGTCGCGCTTGCCCTTGCGCTTTTCAGCTACAACAAGGGCCTGCCTTTAACGATCCGCTCCGCCTTTTATCCGATCTTCGGTGAAGCCGTGTGGGGTTGGCTCGGCCATGTCATCGATACGCTCGCGGTCTTTGCGACGCTCTTCGGACTGGCGACATCGCTCGGTTTCGGTGCGGAACAGGCGCTTGCGGGTCTCAACCACATCTTCGGCATTCCGGACACAGATCCGTGGAAGGTGGGCCTGATCGTCGCCATCACCGGCTGCGCACTCACCTCGGTTGTGGCTGGTCTCGATGCGGGCGTGAAACGGCTGAGCGAGATCAATATGGTCCTCGCCTTCCTTCTCCTCGTTTTCGTGGTGGCCGTGGGTCCGACGCTTGCGATCGTCTCAGGCTTTTTTGAGAACATCGTCGCCTATGCGCGCGACATCATTCCGCTGTCGAACCCGATCGGCCGCAGCGATGACAGTTTCCGCAATGGCTGGACGACTTTCTACTGGGCCTGGTGGATTTCCTGGTCGCCCTTCGTCGGCATGTTCATTGCACGCGTTTCGTATGGGCGGACGGTGCGTGAGTTCATGATCTGCGTCCTCATCATCCCGACGGTCGTCAGCATCTTCTGGATGACGGCCTTTGGCGGAACCGCGATTTCGCAGCTGATGAATGGCTATGAAGGGGCCGTCAGCGCCGAGCTGCCTGTGAAGCTCTTCCTGATGCTGGAGCATCTGCCTCTCGCTTCGATCACGTCGTTCATCGGCATCGTTCTGGTGATTGTCTTCTTCGTGACGTCGTCGGATTCCGGCTCGCTGGTGATCGATACGATCACGGCTGGAGGCAAGGTCGATGCGCCGGTCGCCCAGCGTGTCTTCTGGGCGACCTTCGAGGGACTTGTCGCGATTGCGCTCCTTCTCGGGGGCGGGCTCAAGGCCTTGCAATCGGCAGCTGTCGCCACGGGTTTCCCCTTCGCGCTCATTCTGCTCCTCATGATCTGGTGCATTTATCAGGGATTGAAGGGCGAGCAGCGCGCGCTGATAGAAGCGGAGGAAGCTGAGGTGACGGCCTGACCGGGGAATTTCGAAGTTCCTGGAGAGGGCGCGGTGATCCCGCGCCCTTTTTTGTTGAGGTTCGGGACGCAAAAACGCGTGGTCACTGCGAGGCGGGCTTCATTCGGCCGGCAAAACGCTCTAAGCGCTGCGGTTATGAAGCAGATCCCTATTTCCGCCCGTGACCAGTATTTCGGCCTTCGCGTCAGGCCGACGGCCTTCGTGTCGCGTTCGTCAGGCGCCCCAGTTTTCGGGAGAATATCATGAGCGCGCCGGCTTCCGTCGTCATGCGCCGCGTCGACCGGGACGAATCCGGCATGCGCGTCGATCGTTGGTTCAAGGAGCATTATCCGGGCCTGGGTTTCGGCCATCTGCAGAAGCTTCTTCGCTCCGGCCAGGTGCGTGTGGATGGGGGCCGGGTGAAGACTTCGACCCGCCTGATCGCTGGTCAGGAGGTGCGTGTGCCTCCGCTTGCAACAGGCGATGTGCGCCCGCAGACGAAAGCGACCATCCGTGACCGGCGCGATGTCGATGTGCTCAACGAAGCGCTCCTTTACGAGGACAGTCAGGTCTACGTCTTCAACAAGCCCGCCGGGCTTGCGGTTCAGGGCGGATCTGGCGTCAATCGTCACGTCGACGGGATGCTGGAGGCGCTTCGCGATCGCCAAGGCCGCAAGCCGCGTCTCGTCCATCGTCTCGATCGCGATACGGCAGGCGTGCTTGTCGTGGCCCGCACGCGAAGTGCGGCGGCCTTTTTCGGCAAGGCCTTCAAGGAGCGCGAGAGCCGCAAGTTTTACTGGGCGCTGGTGAAGGGCGTTCCAAAGCCGCCGCAGGGCAAGATTTCGACGTTCCTCGTGCGCGGAGAGGGTGACGACGCTGAGCGTATGCGGGTCGCCCGTCACGGCGAGCGGGGCGCGGATCACGCGCTGTCGCACTATGCCGTTGCCGACCAGGCCGGTTCGCGTTTGTCATGGCTCGTCATGCGGCCGGTGACGGGACGCACGCATCAGCTGAGAGCCCATGCCGCTCATATCGGAAACCCGATTATCGGTGATTCGAAATATTTCGACGTGGAGAACTGGGAGTTGCCGGGCGGCATTCAAAACCGGCTGCATCTCCTTGCGCGGAGAATCATTTTGCCACATCCCACCGGCGGCACTCTCGACGTGACGGCGCCCCTGCCACCGCATATGGCGCAGAGCTGGGCCGTGCTCGGTTTCGACGAGACGGGCGCGGAGGCTGCGGCTGAGGCCGTTTGATTGCGTCGCCGGATTTCGTAGCCCGGATTCGTTCCGGGCACCTTTCATCTGAGGCAGGTTGCGACTATCTCCGCGGCATGAACGGTGATGAAAACTCTATTTTCCCTCTCTCGCGCGAGGGTGACGGCCCGGCCGATGCCCAGGCTAAGGCACGTCAGCACGCGGCAAGAAGCCTGCCAAAGAGATTCTATAAACAGGCCGAAGCTATTGAAACGGAATCAGGTTTTGAGCTTCGGCTAGATGGGCGCCCAGCCCGCACGCCGGGCAAGAAGCCGCTTGCCGTCGCACGCGCGGATCTTGGGCGAAGCCTCGCCGACGAGTGGGAGTCCCAGGGCGAATTCATCGATCCGTTGACGATGCCGCTCACCCGGCTTGCCAATGTGGCGATCGACGGTGTGGCCGACGAAATGCCTGCGGTGCGCGAAGAAGTGGCGGCTTATGCGGGCACCGACCTTCTCTTTTACCGCGCCGGCGAGCCGGAAGCCCTCGTGGCACGGCAGCGCGATGTCTGGGACCCGCTGCTTGCCTGGGCGGAAAGTCGCTTTTCGGTTCGCTTCCGTCTGGTCGAAGGGGTCATGCCGGTCGATCAACCGGAAGAGGGGCTTCAGGCGGTGCGCCAGGCTCTCGAGGCATTTGACGAGCCACTTTCGCTCGCGGCCTTGCACACGGCGACGACGCTGACCGGATCGGCACTCATTGCGCTCGCCCTGGCGGAAGGCGTGATCGACGCCGAGGCTGCCTGGGCGGCCGCGCATGTCGACGAGGATTTCAACATCTCGCAATGGGGTGAGGATTTCGAGGCGAAGGAGCGGCGTGAACGCCGCGGCTCGGAATTTTTCGTGGCTGCGACGGTGCTGCGCGCCTGAGCCGTTCTTCGGCTTCGGCGGCGGAGGCCCTCAGATGCCGGCATACCATTCGTAGCCGCGATCTTCCCAATAGCCGCCTTTGCCACCGCGAATGGAGGCTAGGCTTGTCACGACCTCTATCCCCATGAGGTACTTCGCCATCTTGTAGCCGAGCTGTCGTTCGACGCGCACACGCAGCGGCGCGCCGTTTGCCACCGGCAGCGTTTCATCGTTCAGGCCGTAAGCGAGGATCGTTTGCGGGTGACGTGCATCGATCATGTCGATCGATTCGTAGTATTTTTCGCGACCGAGCGTGTCCGCGCAACGGAACACGACATAGCTGCCGCCGGGTTTGACTCCGGCCTCGTCGAGCACGGCGGCGAGCGGCACACCCGTCCATTTGGCAATGCAGCTCCATCCCTCGACGCAGTCATGCCGCGTGATTTGCGTGCGCGCCGGCATGGCGCGCAGCTCATCGAGAGACAATGATTGCGGCCGCTCGACGAGACCGGTGACGGAAAGACGCCAATCGGCAAAGCCATTTGCGGCCATTCTCCGATAGTCCGGATCGCGCGGGCTGATCGACCCATTCGGACGCTGCGGCTGGATGATCTCGCTTTCGGAATATTCGCGCGCCAGGGCCTCGCGATCGAGCAGGCTACGCTGGGCGGCCATGGTGAGTTCTTCGGCGCGCTCAAGGAAGGCGCGTGCGGAGGAATTCTGGACGATGCGATCGCAACCGGAAAGAAGCGCTGCACCACCGCCGATGGCGGCGGCTCGGATGAGGCGGCGACGCGTCAAGGTGATGGTCATGCGGTCTCCTTGCTCGCCGGGCGCCGCACGCGGTACCGCCCGGTGATGATGGCACGCATTTCGTTGACCGGGCCCGCCGCCAAGACCATGGCGATGTGAACGACAAAGAAGAGGACGAGCAGGCTCATCGTTACGAAATGCAGCGTGCGCGCCGACTGCCGTCCGCCGAAAAGATCGAGAAGCCAGGGCATTGCAGCATCCATCCCCGGCGACATGGCGAGACCGGTGGCGACCATCGCGGGAATGAGCCCGAGGATGACGATGAGGTATGTGAGCTTCTGCAGGATGTTGTAATGCGCCTCTCGTCCGAAGCGGAAGCGGAGGTGATCGCCGATCGTGCGCGGCGCGGTGCGCAGTTCACCCCATTCTGGAATCAGATCGCGGCGGAAATGGCCATTGAAAAGGCTCGCGCAGACATAAGCGAGGCCGCTTGCGACCAGTACCCAGGCGAAAAAGAAATGCACGACCCGACCGGTCGCAAGGTCGCGGTAACTCGGGATGGTTGCCCAGGCGGGAAAGCCACGGGCGACAAGCGCTTCGCTGCCTTCGCGGGAGGCCCCCAGAAAGCCCGTCGTGTCGAAATCCATGCTGCCGATTTCCGTCAGTCCTCTTAGGCTGCCATCACCCGTCCGCTCGGCGGTCATGGACAGGAGAGGGGCGGAGAAGTTCGACTGGGCGCCAAGATAGAGCGCGGGATGGGCGTTGAAGATCTGCAGGCCGCTCGCGAGAAGGAAGAAGAGGCAGAAAGCGTTGAGCCAGTGCCAGATTCGCGTTGCCCACCTGTGCCGATAGACGACTTCCGTTTGCGTCTCGGCCTGGTCGGACATCGGTGCATTCCCTCCTTGGTGGCCGTCAATATAGCGTGCGTCGTCGCCCGAAATGTCACGAAGCGGTCATGCCACTTCACATCAACGCTAGATTCGCATTCGTTCGCTCTCAACAAACGGCGTCGATTGGCGTAGGCGGTTATGTGAAGACAACACTTTAGACCTGCTGGCACCCATGTTGGCGAATATGATTGGGAGGTAGAATGCGTGACGTTCTGGTGGAGCTGGAGAAACGGCGTGCGAATGCGCGTGCGGGCGGCGGCGAGAAACGTATTGAGGGGCAGCATGACAAGGGCAAGCTGACCGCGCGCGAGCGCCTGGTGGTGCTCCTCGATGACAGCTCGTTCGAAGAGTTCGACATGTTCGTCGAGCATCGTTCTTCGGCTTTTGGCATGGAGGAGCAGAAGATCGCCGGCGACGGCGTCGTCACGGGCTGGGGCACCATCAACGGGCGGCCGGTCTATGTTTTTGCCAAGGACTTCACCGTCTTCGGCGGTTCGCTTTCCGAGGCGCATGCGGAGAAGATCTGCAAAGTCCAGGACATGGCGCTCAGGAACGGCACGCCGATCATCGGGCTTTTCGATGCCGGTGGCGCGCGCATCCAGGAGGGCGTGGCGGCTCTTGGCGGCTACGCCGAGATTTTTCAGCGCAACGTGCTTGCCTCCGGCGTCATTCCGCAGATCTCGGTGATCATGGGGCCCTGCGCGGGCGGCGATGTCTATTCGCCGGCAATGACCGATTTCATCTTCATGGTGCGCGGCACGTCCTACATGTTCGTGACCGGCCCGGATGTCGTGAAGACGGTGACCAACGAGACGGTCACGGCCGAAGAGCTCGGTGGCGCGTCGGTGCATTGTGTGAAGTCGTCCGTGGCAGACGGCGGCTTTGAAAACGACGTCGAGGCGCTTCTGGAGATCCGTCGTCTCTACGACTACCTGCCTCTCAACAACAAAGCCGAGGTGCCGGAGATCCCGGTCCACGATCCTTGGGATCGGCAGGAGAAGTCGCTCGATACGCTGGTGCCCGATTCGGCGACCACGCCGTACGACATCAAGGAAGCGATCTTGAAGACGGTCGATGAGGGGGCTTTCTTCGAAATCCAGGCCGATCATGCCAAGAACATTCTCACCGGTTTCGGTCGCATCGAGGGACGTACGGTCGGTGTCGTGGCGAACCAGCCGATGGTTTTGGCCGGCGTCCTTGATTCGGATGCCTCGCGGAAGGCCGCACGCTTCGTACGCTTCTGCGATTGTTTCGGCATTCCGATCCTGACCTTCGTCGATGTTCCGGGTTTCCTGCCTGGCACGTCGCAGGAATATGGCGGCCTCATCAAACACGGCGCCAAGCTGCTCTTTGCCTATGCCGAGGCGACGGTGCCGAAGGTGACCGTGATCACGCGCAAAGCCTTCGGCGGCGCCTATGACGTCATGGCCTCAAAGCATTTGCGCGGCGATATCAACTACGCCTGGCCGACGGCACAAATTGCCGTCATGGGCGCGAAGGGTGCGGTGGAGATCATCTTCCGCAAGGATATCAACAACCCCGAGAAAATTGCCGAGCATGCCAAGACCTATGAGGATCACTTCCTCAATCCGTTCGTGGCGGCGGAGCGGGGCTATATCGACGATGTGATCATGCCGCAATCGACCAGACGGCGGGTGGCCCGAGCCTTTCGGCTCTTGCGCCGCAAGGAACTCGCCAATCCCTGGAAGAAGCACGACAACATCCCGCTCTGAGCATCTCACCGCTTGAGCCTTTTAAACCGCCGGTTGCCTCAGTGGGTGACCGGCGGCTTTGCCGTCGTGCGGGCGATGCGGTGTTCGCGCAGATAGATGAAAATGCCGGAGCCGACGACGATTGCCATGCCCACCCATTTCGGGGCGTCCGGGAGGTCGCCGAAGACTAGGAGGCCGAGAGCGACTGCGGAAACGATCTCGGTATAGCCGAAAGGGGCGAGGACCGAGGCCGGCGCAAGCTGGTATGCCCGGTTGAAGAGAAGATGGGCGAACGTTCCAATGACGCCTGTTGCCAGCAACAGAACCCAGGCGAGGGTGCTGGCCGGCCATGAGAAGGTAAGATCGTCGATGCCGAATGGACGGCAGACGATCATCGCGGCGACGATGACCGCAAAGCCGCCGAGAGCTGCATAAAACTGCATCGCGAAGGCGCTTGCACCCCGCGCAACGTGGCGGCTCAAGATGAAATAGATCCCCACGAGAAAGGCTGTCAGCGCCGGCAGGAGGGCGGGCAGTCCGAAGACCGCGTAGCTCGGCCGGATGATGATGAGCGCTCCGGCAAATCCGACAAGAACCGCGACGATCCTCCGCCAGCCCACCTTTTCGCCGAGGAAGAGGCCGGACATCAGCGTGACGATCATCGGCTCGACCATGAAGATCGCAATCGCGTCGGCGAGCGGAAGAAAGCGCAGCGCGGCGAAGAAGGCGAGGCTGCCGAAGCCGAGGCAGGCGCCGCGCAGGAGGTTGAGCCCGAGATGCGGAATGCGCAGAGCTGCGGTCCCTTCCCAATGAAGGAGCAGCGGCAAGATCAGCACGCCCTGAAGAAAGAGACGAACGGCCCCGACTTCGCCGGCCGACAGGCCGTGCTCCGTGATGAGGAGCTTACTCAAGGCATCCATCGTCGGAATGATCATGCCGCCGGCGACGAAGATCATGATGCCGCGCACCATCTCGGCGGGTGTGTTGGTCAAGGAGGAGGGGAGCGTTGCCATTCATCGTCCTTGCCATAAAGCCGCAAGGCGAGCCACCAATGCGTGATGGCATGGCCAGCGCCACGCTGGGATCAGGCGTTGGCTCTCACGGTGGTGCTGTTGCTATCGGGGACGGTCATCCGGGCGAGGGCGCGCGCCGCGCATGACGGCCGGCGAAGAGGAGCCCATAGAGCGCCACGCAGATCACCACCATCGCCAGGATCTGGAACGTTTCCACCTGCCCGCCGAGCACGACCACCGTGATCAGCATGGTGACGGCCGGGGTCGGTACGGTGATCGAGCTCGCGACGGAGACGTCGATGTGGCGTATGGCGTTGAACCACAAGACGAGCTCCAGATAGTAGGCGACTCCAAGAAGGATCGCAGCTTTTTGGAAGGTCGGGTCGGTGAACCCCTGCAAGAGGGCGCCCGGTTCGCCAATGACCGCCTGAAGGGCGAGAAGCACGACGCCGGAGACGACAAGGCGGGTGACGGTCACCTGGTTTGGCGTGATCGACGTCGTCGTCAGGATCTGGCGCAGCAGCACATGCGCGACGGCCCATAGGGCCGGGATGCCGAGTGCGTAGGCTGACCACCAGGAGATGTCCGCCATGCGGAACGTGCCGCCGGTGGTGAGGTAGACCAGGGCTGCAAGGAGGAGCGCGGTGAAGCCGAGTTCGGTCGCGCTCTTGCGCTTGCCGAGAAGAATCGCCTCCAGGAGGATGGCGAAGAGGGGATAGGCCTGCAGCGCGATCACCATGCTGACCGGCCCGGCTTTCTTGGCTGCCACCACATACATGTAGGTCGCCACCGCGAACATTGCTCCGGTCAAGAGCGCGACAGCGATCGTTCGGGCGGAAGGTCGCTGCGCCACCCCTCCCGCGGAGGTGCCGCGCCGTGCCTCAACGACAAAGAGCGGAAGGCCCGCAACGAGCTGCCAGAAAGTGAGCCAGATGGCGAAAGCGAGGCCGCTCGACCCGTCCGGGCGTGCATCGGCGATGAGTGGCATCGCCGAGAGGATGAGGAGGCAAAGAAGCGCGTACAGAATGCCGCTGCGCGGGGATGAAGACATCGCCGTTTCCCAGGATAAGATCGCGATTGCATTGGTATGTCTCGCGCAATAATGAAGGCAATCGGATTATTGTATTGATGGCAATGTGGACTCCCGATCTTTCACGCTTTTCCGGCCCTGCCTATACGGCGCTCGCGGAGGCGATCGGCACGGCGATTTCCGAGGGTGAATTGCGCGCCGGCGAGCGGTTGCCACCGCAACGAGATCTTTCCTGGCGGTTGGGTCTGTCGCTGTCGACGGTGACGCGCGGCTACGGGGAGGCGGTGCGTCGGGGCTTCCTGGAAGGCAGTGTCGGGCGCGGCACCTATGTGCGCGATGCGAGAGCGGTCACGGCGGCAGCAAGCGGCGCATGGAATGCAGGTCTGGCACGGCCCACCGGCGAGACGATCGATTTCGCCAACAATCTGCCGCCGCTCGGTGGGGCCGAGAGGGAGTTTGCCGAGGCGTTGCGGGCACTTTCGGGCGAGCCGGGGCTCTCGGCCTTTCTCGATCACTGGCCGGGACGAACGGCGGAGCGGCATGCAGAGGCCGCGGGCGCATGGATCGAAACGCTCGGGCTTTCTCGCCAGGGGCGGTCAATCGTGCTCACCAACGGCTCGCAGCAGGGGCTCTTCGTAGCGCTCCTGGCGCTGGCGCGGCCTGGCGACGCGATCCTCGCCGAGGCGCTCTCTTATGCACCTGTCCTGGCGGCGGCCGAGCGTCTCGGTCTCAGGGTTTTTCCCGTCGCCATGGACGGGGAGGGCCTCTTGCCTGAATCTCTCGACGAGCAATGCAAGGCGACGGCGGCGCGGCTCCTCTACACCATGCCGACGCTGCATACTCCGACGACGGCGACGATGAGTGAGGCGCGCCGACGGGCTGTCGCTGCGGTTGCTGAGCGGCACGGTATCGACATTCTGGAAGATGACGTCTTCGGCTTTCTGCCGCGCTTACGAGCGGCGCCCCTCGGCGCCTATTTGCCCGAGCAGACAATCTACGTCGCAAGCACTTCAAAGAGCCTCGCGCCGGGGTTGCGCGTTGGCTATCTGAGCGCGCCTCTGCGTCATGAGAGGGCTTTGCGGGCGGGCGTCGCTCTCTCCTCGTGGATGCCACCGCCGCTGATGGCGGAGATTGCGACGCGGTGGATCGAGGACGGGACGGCGGCGCGCCTCAATGAGGAGAAGCGCCAGGCCGCAGAGGAACGGCAAGCCTTGGCGTGTGAGACGTTGAAAGGGAGCCGCTTTGCCGCCGACCCGGCGGGCTTTCATATCTGGCTGCAGCTGCCCGAGGGCTGGCGGCCGGATGCGTTCGAAGCTGCGGCGCAGCGTGAGCGTGTCGCCCTGCGCTCGGCGCGCTCCTTTTGTGTCAATCCCGCCTCGGCGCCTGCCGCGGTTCGTATCTGCCTCAGCCATGAGGCGTCTCGGTCACGGGTGGAAGAGGGGCTTTTGCGCCTCAAACGGCTTCTCGGCGAAAGCCCCGGCGAGGCGGCCTTCATCGTCTGAGCGGGCTCTTGTGTGCTTGGGAGACGGCCGCATCGAGGCTTATTCCTTGCCGCCAGGCTGGAGCTTCCGCGCGACGATCGGGCACAAAATTGTCCTTGATGCAAATCAAGGTGCAATTAAAAGGGCGGGAGCAGCGTGCCCTCCTCCTCGGAGACAAAGGAGACCCATAGTGATTACAAGAAGAACATTGCTCGGTTCCGCCGCCCTTCTGACGGCTGGTGCCGCGCTTCCGGGAGCGTCGAAAGTCTGGGCTCAGCCCAAGAAATTCGAAATCGTCATGTGTGCCAAGCAGGAGGGTATCTCCTGGTTCGACGATATGCGCACGGGCGTGGAGGATTTCGCCAAGGATTTCGGCGTCAACGCCTATCAGATCGCGCCCGAGACCGGAGATCCTGCCAAGCAGGCGCAGATGGTCGAAAGCCTGATCGCCAAGAATGTCGACGCCATCCTCGTCGTCCCCAACGATCCGAAGTCCATGGAGCCGGTGCTGCAGAAGGCCAAGGACGCTGGTATCGTCATCGTCAGCCATGAGGCGAAGAGCCTTGCGGGCACGGCCGATTACGATGTCGAAGCCTTCAAGAACGAGGATTTCGGCGCCCTCATGTTCGACAAGCTCGCCAAGGCCATGAATGGGGAAGGCAAGTTCGTCGCGATCGTCGGGGCGCTGACGATGGAAACGCACATGCAGTGGTTCAATGCCGGCATGGAGCACATCAAGGCCGATTACCCGGACATGGAATTCGTCCTGTCTGAGCCCATCGAAGACAACAACGACGAGAAGACCGCGCTCGACAAGGTCAACGAGGTGCTGAAGCGTTATCCGGACCTCAAGGGCATCGTCGGCTGCTCGGTGTCGGGCACGTCGATGGCGGCCCTCGCTGTCGAGAAGCTGCGGCGCAAGGACATCGCTGTGGTCGGCCTCGGCCTCCCGAGCATCAATGGCCCCTATCTCGAAGACGGCTATCAGAATGTGGCGCTGTGCTGGCGTCCTGCCGACGCCGGCTATGCTTCCGCCTTTGTCGCCTACAAGCTTCTGAACGGCGAAACTGTCGAGGCGGGCATGGATCTGAAGCGGCCGGGCTACGACAGCGTCACCATCGAGGACGGCGTCGTGTATGGCGATGCGACGCTCATCCTGACCGCAGAGAACTGGAAGAACTACAAGTTCTGACCCAGGGGATGCTCAGCGATCATGGCTGAACTGATCCGCTTGGAGGGCCTGAGCAAGCGATATATCGCGACCCAGGCCCTCGATCATGTCGACCTGTCGATCGCCGCCGGCGAGGTGTTGTGCATCGCCGGCACGAACGGTTCCGGCAAGTCGACACTCATGAAGTGCATCTGCGGTGCCGAGGAACCGGATTCGGGCAACATCGTCTTCGATGGCCATGCCTATAAGCGCTTGAGCCCGTCGCAGGCGATGCGCCTCGGCATTCAGATCATCTACCAGGATCTGGCGATCTTTCCCGATCTGACGGTTGCCGAGAACATCGCGTTTCACGAGATCCAGCACCGCAAGGGTTTGTGGGTCGATTGGAAAGCCTGCCGGAAGACAGCGGAAGAGGCTCTTGCCTCTCTCGGGGCCAAGCTGCCGCTCGATGCAAGGCTCGGCGATCTGTCCTTCGGCGCGAAGCAAACGACGGCTATTGCACGCGCGCTGACGCAGGAGTGTCGGCTGCTCATCATGGACGAGCCGACAAGCGCGCTGCCGGCGCGCGACGTCGAGCAATTGCTCGCCATGGTGCGGCGCCTCAAGGAACGCGGCATCTCGGTCATCTTCGTCAGCCACAAGCTCGACGAGGTCTTCGAGATTGCAGACCGCATCTATGTGCTGCGTGACGGTAAGGAAGTGGGTGAATACGCGCCCGCCGATATCGACGTCAGCGAGCTCGGTTTCCTGATGACCGGTGTGCGGGTCGTCGCCGGCAAGAGTGACGAGGTGAGGGCGGATGCTCCGGTCCTCCTCGAAGTCCAGGATCTCCAGCGCGACGGCCAGTATCGCGATTTGTCTTTCGCGTTGCGGGCGGGCGAGGTTTTGGGCTTTGCCGGCCTGACCGGCTCCGGCCGCACAGAGACCGCTCTTTCTCTCTTCGGTCTCAATCCGGCGAAGTCCGGCCGTGTGCTCGTCGACGGCAAAGAATTGCGTATCACCTCGCCGCAGGATGCGGTGCGCGCGGGGATCGTGCTCGTCTCCGAGGATCGGGCGAGCCAAGGTCTTTTCGGCCGCAAGCCGATCCGTATGAACATCGCCTCGTCGATCTATGAGCGCATCAAGGGCTCGCTGTCGCTCATCTCGAGCGACAAGGAAGCGACGATCGGCGACGAATGGGTGACGAAGGTGCGGGTGAAGACCCCGTCGGCCGCAGAGGCCGTACAGAGCCTCTCAGGCGGCAACCAGCAGAAGGTCGTGCTCGCCAAATGGCTGGCGACCGAGCCGAAGATCCTGATCCTCGACAATCCGACGGCCGGCATCGATGTCGGCTCCAAGGCGGAGATTCACGAAATCGTGCAGACGCTGGCGCGCGAGGGCTGCGGCGTCATCATGATTTCCGACGATATCGACGAGCTCGCCATGAGCTGCAACCGCGTCCTCGTCTTCCGCACGGGGCGGATCGTCGAGGAATTTTCGGGTCCGGAGATCACGTCGGGTCGCATTGCTGCAACCATCCGACAGGACGACTGAGCGCCCTGTCGGCCCCGATCTCAATGTGAGCTTAAGCGCTTGGTGGACGCCGCAACGTCATTCGACGTTGCGGTGACGCCCGACCATGGTTTCGCGGTCGATCTGCATGCGCTCGGCGAGCGCGATCACGATCTGGTCGAAGAGAATGAGAAGGGCCTGCTCGAAGAGGTTGCCCATCGGCTGGCTGGAAGGCACTACGTCGGCCTTGCCCTTGAAGACGGCGGCCGGCAGGAACAGGCGTTGTTTCGCCTTCTGCGCCGTCGTGCCGCTCGGATCGCCGGTGACGACGATGGTGGCGGCGCCGGCCGCGACCGCCTGATCATGAATATAGTCGATATGGCCGATCGAGCCGCTGCCGGATGTGGCGATCAGCAGGTCGCCCGGGCCGATCGAGGGCGTCGTGTCGTCCCAGATCCAATGCGCTTCCTTGCCGAGATGCATGAGGCGCATGGTGAAGGCACGTGTCGACAGACCTTCGCGCCCGACACCGATCAGAAAGACCCGTTTGGCCCCGACGATCGCATCCATGAAGGCGCTGATTTCGGCTTCATCCAGGCGCTTCGCCACCTGGCTCAGCTCTTCGACGGCCCGTTTGAAGCCGCTTGTGATCGTATCCATTGTCATCTCCTGATCAGCCAGCACGGAGCGCGGCACGCGTCAGCGAGCGCCTCACGATCCTGCGCACGAAGAAGTTCAACGCCATGAAGATGAGGAGAAGCCCGCCCCAAATCATCTTCTTGGCGTAGGGCGAAAGCCCTTCGATGGTGAAGGCGTTCTCCACGCATTGCAAAAGCAGGACGGCGGCAAGCACGTTGAGAAGCCGTCCACGGCCGCCATAGGGGTCCATGCCGGCAAGCACCGCCACCAGGATCGCCTGCAGCAGAAACGTGTCGCCGAAGCCGACCTTCATGGAATTGAAGCGCGCCAGCATGATGAGGCCGGCGGCGCCGGCGAGGAGGCCGGAAAGCGCATAGGAAATCAAGATGGCGCGATTGATCGGCAGGCCCGTGAAAAGGGCCGCGACCTTGTTGTCGCCGTAGAGATAGAGGGTTTTTCCGAAGAGCGAGTTGCGGATGTAGAAGGATGCCAGGACGAAGAGCACCGCCAATGCGCAGAAAGAAACGGGGATCGGCCCGAGCTTCAGCATCAAAATGTCGGTGAATGTGGAAGGCATGCCGGTGATGCCGACGCCGCCCGTCAGCCCCGATGCGAGGCCGAAATAAAGCAGCATCGTGCCGAGCGTCGTTACCAGCGCCGGGACGCCGAAACGGGCGATGATGATGCCGTTGAAGAGCCCCATCAGCACCGACGATCCGAGCGCCACGAAGGTGGCGAGCGCGATCGCGCCGCCGGGGCCAAGCGCGTCGACGATGCTCGGATTGGTCATGATGTAGGCGGCGAAGATTGCCGAGAGGTCGGCCACGGCAATGACGGAAAGATCGATGCCGCCGGTGATCATGGCAATCGCCATGGCGAGCGAGAAAAGAGCAAATTCCGGCACCTGCTCGAGAACCGAGACAAGGTTGGTGGAATTGAAGAAAGCACCGCCAAGGCGCATGGCGATCAGGGCCAGCACGATCGCCGCGATGCCGTAGAGAACGACTTCGGCCAGGAATTCTTCGTTGAGGCGGGCCTGCAATCCTGGCCGTTTGCGCGGCGGTGCGACGTGAGAAGGCGTTGTATCAGCCATGGCCGTGCTCACACATCCTGGAAGTTGAGGAGCTTCAGATTGCGCTGCTTCGCCCGGTAGTGAGAGATCGCAGCGATGGCCACCATGGCCGCGCCAATGAAGAAGCGATTCCACGAGGCGGACAGCCCAAGCGTCACCAGCGTGTTGCTCAAGAGCGTGATCAGCGCCATGCCGAGAACGACGCCACCGACGGAGCCTGTGCCGCCTGTCAGCTTCGCGCCTCCGATGACGACCGCCGCAAGCACGATGAGCTCGTTGCCGACGAGCGAGACCGGGTTCACGAGGCGGATTTCCGACACCATCATCAAGCCGGTGAGGCCTGCGAGCGCGCCGGCATAGCCGTAGACGACGAGGTTGATCTTCAAGACTTCGACGCCGGAGCGCACGGCGCCGAGAGGGTTGGAGCCGAGCGCATAACTCGCCCGTCCGATCGGCGTCCGGTTGAGAAGATACCAGGTCAGGGCGATCACGATCACGAGGGGAATTGCGAAGACCGAAAGCCCGGTGAAGCCGGGGCCGGCCGGGATTTCAAACAGGACGGCGGTGCCGAAATCGCGCAGCGAGGAGGGCATGAAGCCCGCCGTGATCGGCCGTGCACCGAGAAAGACCATGAGCACGCCTTGCAGAACCCCCTGCATCGCAAGGGTCGTGATCAAGGTGGGCAGCGAGAATAGATAGATGATCAGGCCGTTGACGAGGCCGACGAAGGTGCCGATGCCAATCGCGACCGTGAGGGCGAAGGCGAGGCTGTCGATCCCGAGCGCATTCGATAACGCCGTGGCGATCCAGGCCGACAAAATAGCGTTTGCCAGGAACGACACATCGATGCCGCCGGTGACCATGACGACGAGGACCCCGAGCGCGACGATGGTGAGCGCGGAGCCTGTGCGGATCAGATCGAACAGAGATGCGAGCGACAGGAAATCCGGTGACTGAATCGTCACGATGACGATGTAGGCAAGGATAATCAGGGCCAGGAGCCGCAGGTTTTCACCAGCTCCGCTCCCGCCGCGAGGCCATAGCCGCTCGCGCCAGGATGCGCCTGCACCTGGCGTTGGCGCATTTGGCTCAAAGGCGGACCTCGTCGTCATCCACTTCCCCAGAACTCGTTCTCATCGTTGGCGTCAGGCAGGGCCAGCGCTCAGCGTCCGATTGCATGGCTCGCTGATCACGGTCAAGTTTGTACGACTATGTAACAGAAGAACCATGTGGCCCGTTGCCCACGTGCCGGCTGATGCGCCCGTTCTCTGGCGAGAGACATGTGTGTCTCTTCGTGGCGCTTGTAGGCTCTGGTGAATGACATCAGATTAGGGCGGTCGACGGCGCTGGGTCAGGCTATTCAACCTGCGCATGACCGAGAGCGATCGAGGCCGGCAACGGCGCGCGGCGGCTTGCCGGAAGGGTTGAGTTGATCCGCGCAATGTCGCAATGCGCGTCATGCCGCCTTGCACATGCGGCTTCGGAGTGCAGGTTGCGCCGAATCGTCTTTCTGAGAATGTGAACGTCAGGATCTTTCCATGAACCCGAACAAGCGTGTGGTCGTGACTGGACTCGGCGTCGTCTCGCCGCTCGGCTGCGGTGTGGACCTCGTCTGGAGCCGGTTGATCGAAGCCCGCTCCGGCATCCGCGCACTCCCCGACGATGTCGTCCCCGATATCCCGTCCAAGATCGGCGGTGTCGTTCCCTCCCTTTCCGATGATGCGGAAGGCGGCTTCGAGCCCACGCGCGTGGTGCCGGAGAAAGACCTCAAGAAGATGGACCGCTTCATCCAGATGGCGATGGTGGCGGCGGAAGAGGCCCTCGGGCAGGCCGACTGGCATCCCGAGGATGAAGGAGAGCGCGAGCGCACCGGTACGGTGATCGGTTCGGGCGTCGGCGGCTTTCCGGCAATGCGGGCGGCCGCAGACCTGACCACGGCCCGCGGTGCGCGGCGTCTGTCGCCTTTTCTCGTTCCGTCGTTCCTGGTCAACTTGGCTGCGGGTCAGGTCTCTATCCGGCACCATTTTCGCGGGCCGATCGGCGCGCCCGTCACGGCCTGCGCGGCCAGCGTGCAGGCGATCGGCGATGCGGCGCGGCTGATCCGGGACGGCGAGGCGGATGTGATTCTGGCGGGCGGCGCGGAGGCCTGCATCGACCGCGTCAGCCTTGGCGGGTTTGCGGCGGCACGGGCGCTTTCCACGCATTTCAACGAGACGCCCGAAAAGGCCTCACGGCCGTTCGATCGCGATCACGACGGCTTCGTGATGGGCGAGGGCGCGGCCATGCTGGTGCTGGAGACCCTGGAACATGCCGAAGCGCGCGGCGCGACGCCGATCGCGGAAGTCCTCGGATATGGGACCACTGCCGACGCCTATCATCTGACGGCTGGCCCGGAAGATGGGGCCGGTAACCGCCGCGCCATGGCCATCGCGCTTCGGCAGGCCGGTATTGAACCTTCTGCCGTCGGCTATCTCAACGCGCACGCGACGTCGACGCCTGTTGGCGACGCCGGTGAGCTTGCCGGTGTCAGGTCCGTCTTCGGCGACCACAAGGTTGCGATTTCGTCGACCAAATCGGCGACAGGCCATCTTCTCGGCGCGGCCGGCGGATTGGAGGCGGTCTTTACCATTCTGGCGTTGCGCGACGGCATTCTGCCGCCGACCCTCAACCTGGAAAATCCGATGGAAGGCGCAGAGGGCCTCGATCTCATCGGGCCTGAAGCCCGCGAGCAGAAGGTCGATGTCGCCATGTCGAACGGCTTCGGCTTTGGCGGCGTGAACGCCAGCGTCGTTCTGAAGCGCTGGAACTGACGGCGCAGATCAATTTTTCAGGAAGGGCGGCTCATGTTGTGAGCCGCCCTTCGTCGGTATCAGCGTCATTGGCCGGGCGGCGGATAAGCAGCCCGGCCGGCGCGACTCGCGGATTTTTCAGCCGCGGCTTTTTCATCTCGTAAAACTCATTGTCGCCACACGTGCCGTCCCATAGGACGGGGCGGGTGGGAGGCGTCCGTCGCCGCTTTAAGCGACCGACCGCGGCGGAGCACGGCCCCATTCTGCCCTGTGACCTGGAACGTCGTTTCTTGGTCGGGGCAGAAAAGGAAAGTCTCCAAGAAGGACAATGCGATGAACGGCGCACATAGCCTCGTCAGAACCCTCCTCAATCAAGGCGTCGACACCTGTTTCGCCAATCCCGGGACGAGCGAGATGCACTTCGTCGCGGCGCTCGACCAGATCGACGGCATGCGCTGTGTCCTCGGGCTGCAGGAGAACGTCGTCACGGGGATGGCCGATGGCTATGCGCGGATCGCTGGCAGGCCGGCCTGCACGCTTCTGCATTGCGGGCCTGGCCTCGCGAACGGCCTCGCCAATCTCCACAACGCGCGCCGGGCAAGAGCCGCGATCGTCAACATCGTCGGTGACCAGGCGACGTATCATCGCCCGCACGACGCGCCACTGACGATGGATACGAGCAGCCTCGCCCATACGGTTTCCGGCTTCGTGCGTTCTTCAAGCTCTGCTGCCGATGTCGGGCGGGATGCCGCGGCCGCGACGCAGGCCGCGCGTGCGCTGCCTGGGCAGGTCGCGACCCTGATCCTGCCGTCCGATACGTGCTGGAGCGAGGGCGGGATCGTGGCCGAGGCTCTGCCGGCGCTGCCCGCGGCACCGCTCGATCCCCATTCCATCGAGACGGCCGCGCGGATGCTGCAGAGCGGCCGCGAGACCCTCATCCTCCTCGGTGGGGCCGGGCTGCTCCAGCCGGCCCAGGAGCTCGCCTGGCGCGTGGCGCAAGCGACGGGTGCCACACTCATGGCGGATTTCGTCTGCGGGCAGGTGGCGCGAGGGCAGGGCCGCGTGCCGCTCGCCCGGGTTCCTTATGTGGCCGAAGCGGCGCGGGCCGCGCTTGAGCGATTCGAGCAGATTATTCTCGTCGCGGCAAAGCCGCCGGTCTCCTTCTTCGGGTATCCCGGTCAGCCCTCGATCGAATATCGCGCGGAGGCAGAGCTGCAGACATTGGCGCGCGGCGACCAGGATGTTGTGGTCGCGCTCCAGGCGCTCATCGATGAGCTTGGAGCTCCTCCTGCGGCAATGCCGGATCCGGGACCGCGGCCGGAGGTGGCACACGGCGCGCCGACGTCTGAAGGTCTGGCCCGCACCGTCGCGGCCCTGATGCCGGAGAATGCCATCCTCTGCGAGGAGGCTATCTCCTATAGCCGTGGCTTGTACGATGAGACCTATGCCGCGCCGGCGCACGACATGCTGCACCTCGCCGGCGGAGCGATTGGCGATGGCATGCCCGTCGCGACGGGAGCTGCTGTTGCAGGCGCGGGGCGTCGGGTGATCAATCTCCAGGCCGACGGTTCGGCCATGTACACGATCCAATCGCTGTGGACGCAGGCGCGCGAGCGACTGCCGGTCACGACCGTCATCTTGAACAACCGCCAATATGCGATCCTGCTCGGCGAGTACGCCAATGTCGGTGCGACGCCGGGAGCGACGGCGATGCAGATGCTCGACCTCGGCAATCCCGATCTCGGCTGGATCCAGCTTGCCGAAGGCATGGGTGTCGAGGCCGCACGCGCAAAAACGCTGGAGGAGCTTGCAGACCTGATGCGGGCAAGCTTCGGGCGCGAGGGGCCGTTCCTGATCGAATTGATGATCTGAGGCTCTCGGCTCGCCTGATTCGTCCGGCGGGCCGAGATCATTCTGCCGCAGCACGTGAAATGCAGCTTGGCTGCGAGCCCAAACGCGGGCTCACGGTCACGGGAAGCTGTCTGACGGTTCTGTTCTCGGGAAAGGCGGCGCCTCGCGCCGTATTCTCGGGGCGAATCGCATGTGCGAAGCCGGGAGAATGGTACGCCCAAGGGGAATCGAACCCCTGTTTCCGCCGTGAAAGGGCGGCGTCCTAGACCGCTAGACGATGGGCGCTTCGCGGCGCCTTATAGTCGGGCACGGCGCCGCAAACAAGTCATGCAAGGAAAATCATATGTGGGAAATTTGATTGGCCTTGCCAGGCCTCTCGCTCAGACGGTCGGCGAGGGCCGCGCGCCTGGGCGAAAGCGCTCTTACCAGGAGCCGGTGTTCTGCATCGAGGCCCAGGGCTCGGCCGGCGGCAACGCGTCGCCTTTTTGCAGAAGCTCGATCGAGATCCCGTCCGGCGAGCGCACGAACGCCATATGGCCGTCGCGCGGGGGGCGGTTGATCGTCACACCGCCATCCATCAACTTCTGGCAGGTGTCGTAGATGTTGTCCGTAGCGAAGGCGAGATGGCCGAAATTCCGGCCGCCGTCGTATTCTTCCGGGTCCCAGTTGTAAGTGAGCTCCAGGAGCGGTGCGCGTTCCGTCTCCGCACGGGCCTTGTCATCCGGCGCTGCGAGGAAGATCAGCGTGAAGCGGCCTTTCTCGCTCTCGCTGCGGCGGACCTCTTCCATCCCGAGCTTGTTGCAGTAGAAGTCGAGCGACTGGTCGACGTCTTTGATGCGCACCATAGTGTGCAGATATTTCATTGCATGCCTCCGTGAGTGGTTGGCGGGAAAGCTTATGGCACAGATCCAAACTGACAATGACACGCTCTCGGGTGAGGTCGCGCATCTCCAGCGTCTGGTCGATGAGGCGAAGGCGATCGTCGCCTTCTGCGGGGCCGGTATTTCGACCGAATCAGGAATTCCAGATTTTCGTTCGCCCGGTGGTATCTGGTCGAAGATGGAGCCGATCACCTACCAGGAATTCATGGCGAGCGAGGAGGTGCGGCTTGAGGATTGGCGGCGGCGTTTCATGCTCGACGAAATCTATTCGAAGGCCGAGCCGAACATCGCGCACCGTGTCCTTGCCCATCTCGTTGCGGAAGGGCGCTCGCCGGGGGTGGTCACCCAAAATGTCGACGGATTGCACCAACGGGCCGGCCTGCCGCCCGAATATCTCGTCGAGCTTCACGGCAATGCCACCTATGCGCATTGTCTCGACTGCCGCGAGCCCTTCACGCTCGGCGAAGTCCATAAAATGATCGAAGCGAAAGGTGAAAGCCCGCGCTGCCCCGATTGCGGTGGTTTCATCAAGAGCGCGATCATTTCCTTCGGCGAGGCGATGCCCGAACATGAGATGCGGCGGGCATTCGAGCTTGCCAAGGAATGCGATTTGATGATCGTCCTCGGCTCGTCGCTGGTGGTCCATCCGGCAGCTACAATACCGCTCGTTGCCAAGCAGTCTGGAGCACGACTGGTGATTTTGAATCGGGAGGAGACGCCTCTCGACGACGTCGCGGACAGCTGTTTTTCGGGCGAGATCGGTGCGCTTCTTAGTGCTTTATTTCCCGAGCTCCGCGGTGGTGCACAAGGAAAGCCGTGAAAACTTCTTAAAGGTCTTGTGGCCTCTGGCCGCACCGATGTTATGCTTTTTTGCACGAATCAATGGACCGATTTTGGAAGCGCTGCCGTTCGCAGGCTCGAAGGTCCTCGATGGAGTGGTCTCGTATGGGCTTCAAGCCGCAAGCGGATGTCCGCGAAGACGCTGTTCGCGACGAGGCCGCGTCTGAGGTGATCGAAGTTTCGGGCCATATCAAATGGTTCGATGTCGCCAAGGGGTACGGCTTCATCGTGCCCGACAACGGCATGCCGGACGTCTTGTTGCATGTCACATGTCTCAGGCGGGACGGTTTTCAGGCCGCCTATGAAGGCGCCCGCGTGGTGTGCGAGGTGCTGCCGGGCGCAAAGGGACTGCAGGCGATGCGCGTCCTTGCGATGGACGAAAGCGAGGCGCCACACCCGTCCACATTGCCACCGACGAGCCAGCGCAGCACGGTCACGCCGACGAGCCCGCTCGTGACGGCAACGGTCAAATGGTTCAACCGTCTGAAGGGTTACGGCTTCGTCACGGAAGGCGATGACGCTCCCGACATTTTCGTCCACATGGAAACCTTGCGGCGCTTCGGAATGGCCGAGCTTCGCCCGGGTCAGCTTGTGCTCGTGCGCTACGGCGAGGGCGAAAAGGGCCTGATGGCCGCCGAGATCCGGCCACATTCGGGCGGCCATATTCCCGTGTCCCACTGATTTCCCAATGTCTCGGGCGGTCGGGACCGTATCTCTCATCTTGAACTGAAGGCTTGGTGTGATGGCAGTCCGGCTGCTCTCTTTCTTCGTCAGTCTCGTTCTGTTGGCGGCAGGCGCCGCGGCCCAAGGGGCGACCGAGCCGCTCACCATCGAGAGCGCCAAGGGTTCGCATACCTTCAATGTGGAGCTTGCTCTCACCCAACAGGAGCGGTCGCGCGGTCTCATGTACCGCCGTGAGGTGCCGCGCGGGACCGGCATGCTCTTCGATTTCGGCTCCGACCGCCCGATCACCATGTGGATGAAAAACACCTACGTGCCTCTCGACATGGTGTTCATCGGCTCCGACCATAAAGTGCAGAGCATCGCCAAGGAGACGACGCCCCTGTCTGAAACGACGATCGCCTCTGAGCGGCCGGTGCGTTTCGTGCTCGAAGTGGCCGGTGGGACGGCGGACCGGCTTCATATCCGGCCGGGCGATCGGGTTTCGGGACAAGCGATCGAGCGAAACTGACGGGCTGCCCGTTTCGCCCTCGAAAGATGTCAAGCAGATAGGCGCGTCAGATCAGCTGTTGCGAGCTGCCCTCAGGCTGATCGGGCACGCTTTCGTTCCGCCTTCTCAAAATCCTCCAGAACTTTGGCGCCCGGCAGGTTGGTGACGAAGCCGTGGAGGACGAGCGCGACCATGAAAGCGGTGGTGAAATCGTCGAGATCGACATCGGGCCTGTCGCCCATGCGGCGAATCCAGGAATAGACGGAGATGTCTTCAAACAATCGGTCTGTCGGGACGGATTGTCCGCCGCCCAGCCGTTCCAGTCCGAAATCGGTCACCGCCCATTGACGGCCCTGCCACAAGACCCCGTCTTGTGGGCCGATCACGGAGGAGGGGGACTTCTCCCCAGACGTTGAAACGGCGGGTGGTTGGTCGGTTGCAGGCTCGTCGTTCATCATTCATTTCTCCAGAATTGCGGCGGGCTTAGCAAAGTGCCGGCATTTTGGACAATGGTTGGAGGACAGTCCGGAGGCCGCGAGCTGGCTCGTGAGGACGACACAGGACGGCGGCGAAGGTGACGGTGCCGTTTTCCGGAATTCTGGGCTTTCGCCTTCATCCTCACTTTCCCGCTTGCGCCGGCGGCGTCAGCCCCCTAGTTTCCGCGCAATTGTGGCGTCGGGGCATAGCGCAGTCTGGTAGCGCACCTGCTTTGGGAGCAGGGGGTCGCAGGTTCGAATCCTGCTGCCCCGACCATTAAGCCTCTGATAATCAAGATATTTTGGGTCGGTCATTTCGTCTGACGATGTGCCGCCAACGATCATTGGCGGCCCTGCGTGAGGGCGACATCCGCAGCCCCGTTCCCCTCTCAGATTGAAGCGTTTCGATCCACGCCCCTGCGTGAGGGGCGACTGCCGATCGACGCGGACGACACGGCCTTTCAGGAGTTTCGATCCACGCCCCTGCGTGAGGGGCGACGCTATCTCGACGCTTTCGCGCAGGTGCAGGCGAAGTTTCGATCCACGCCCCTGCGTGAGGGGCGACATCACTGCCGCAGCCGGGGTCAGCTGAGGCTGAGTTTCGATCCACGCCCCTGCGTGAGGGGCGACCACGCCGGCGGCCGAGATGTTTCTCGCAGACCAGTTTCGATCCACGCCCCTGCGTGAGGGGCGACCTGGCGACCTAATTTGCAACATCAATGGGTCAGCCGTTTCGATCCACGCCCCTGCGTGAGGGGCGACCAGCCGCTGTCAACGGCGCGCCAGCGCTTGTTTCCGTTTCGATCCACGCCCCTGCGTGAGGGGCGACATGCGGTCAAGAACGTCGGCTCCGGGCTGGCAGCCGTTTCGATCCACGCCCCTGCGTGAGGGGCGACCGCCTCAAGATAAAGCGAGACCAGGTCAGAGAAAACGACGATGTTTGCGCGAACCGTGCCTCGGCGTGCGTCTGGAGGACGGCGCGCCGGGAAGTGCGTCCGTTTCAGTGCAGTGTTTTCAGGAGGTTGAGACTTGCGCGAACCTGCCGGGAAAACGCGGCACGCTTGCGGTTCGCGACAGCTCTTCAGCGTTGCCACCGCTTTCGGTGGAGGATCATACGATCAGGGGGCCTTCTAGATCGGATGCTGGCTTGGCGCCAACATGCTCGACGCGGCGTTGCCCTTTTGCGCCGAGATAATAATAGCGCAAGCTGTCGGCTGCCGGATCGATAATGCCTTCCAGCCGCGCCTTCAGTTTCGTCCATTGGGCCGGGTCGACCTCAATCTCGAAGACCGAGAATTGCACGCGCTGGCCGAAATCGCGGCAAGCCTTGGCGATGCGTCGGAGCCGCCTGGCACCGCCCGGGTCACTCGTTCTCACGTCATAGGTTACGAGAACCAGCATCGTCTATTTCCAGAACCAGGGCGGGTAGGCGTCGAGGTCGCCGCGAAGATGCCGCGAGAGCATCTGCGCCTGGATGTACGGGACGAGGCCGAGCGGTGCTTTTTCGCCCAGGAAGGGGTGGAGAAGCTCTTCACGCTTGCGTTCCTGCCAGGCCGTCAGAACGGTGCGGCGAGCCTCGTCACGCATGATCACCGCGCCGCCCTCGCGTGTCTCGAAATCGTCGGCAGCAAGCTGCCTGCGATTGATCAACGACAACGCCAGCCGGTCGGCCAGTACGGGGCGCAACTCCTCCATCAGGTCGAGCGCAAGGCTCGGACGTCCAGGGCGGTCGCGGTGCAAGAAGCCCACGGCTGGATCGAGTCCGACGGCTTCCGCCGCACCACGGCAATCATGCGTCAAAAGCGTGTAGAGGAAGGAGAGGAGCGCGTTGACGGGATCGAGCGGCGGGCGACGCGAACGGCCGCGAAAACGCATGTTACCGTCTTCAACGCGGATCAGATGGTCGAAGACGGTGAAATAGAGCGCTGCGGCCTCGCCTTCGGCGCCGCGCAGCGCTTCTGCGTCACCTCCGCCAAGTTCGACCCGTCGCAAGATCTGAGCAAGTCGCGCGACCGCGCTTTCAAGTGCCTGACGCGCTTCTTCGTTCAGTCCGGTGCTATGGTCGCGCAAACCTCGCATCAAGACAGTGCGTTGGTTCGCGATCTTGCCCAAAAGGAGGGCGCGGACGATGTCGGCAGGCGTCTCGGAGGCGGCGTATTGGGCGCGCCGCAAGAGCACGTTACCGCTCACGGGCCCTTCGATGCGCGCCTGAAAACGGCCGACGCGGTCGAGAAGCACGATCGTCATGCCCTGCGCCGCCGCCGCCCCGATCATCGCGGGCGAGACGGCGATCGGGCCGAAGAGAACGATCGAGGCGAGCATGTGGAAGGGAACGCGCGCCCGCTCAATACCATCGACGGAGACGACAGCGTTCTCTCCGTCCTTGCGCAGCACAGCTCCCTCGGTAGTGACGTACAAGGTGTTGAGGAGCTTCTTCACCCGGTGTCCCCCGGCGTCTCCGCAAGGAGGTCAGCGAGCCTCTGCTGTGTCCAGGCGCCGGCGGAGCGGGCCACCGCCTTCGGACGGCAGAGCTCGGAGAGCGAGCACGCCCGACACCGGCTCTTGTGAGGCGTGGGAGCGGGGGTCACGTGCTTCGAAAAGACGGCGCGGAGTTTGGCGGCGGTCTCTTCGGTCAAAGCGCGCAGGCCGGTGTCGAAAGTGACGGCGACACGTCGACGCGTCTCGCCGTAGAAGAGCGCGCCTTCCGGCACGGGCCGTCCGAACATCTCTTCCAGGCACAAGCCCTGGGCGCAGAGCTGCACCTCGTCGGCACGATGCGGTTTCGGCTTGCCGCGCTTGTATTCGACGGGAAGCGGGATCTCCCGCCCGTCCTCCGTCTTCAGGAATTCCACCATGTCGGCGACGCCAGCGAGGCCGAGACGCGTGCTCGCGATGGGGAGGGAAGAGACCCGGCGCACGCCGCGCACTCGCCGCTGGCCGGGCCGGTCGGTGGCGATGTGGAGGATGTCGCCCTCGACCGTGAAGCGGTTTTCCGCCCACATCCGCTCCAGATGGATGAGCGCCGCCTGGCGCAGGCAGTAGACGGCGTGCTGAAGGGCGGAGAGGGGAATGGGCTCGGCGCCCTCTGCAGGGGCTTCTCTACCGAGAAGATCCGCCGCCGCCATCGCCGTCACAGCCGCTCGATGATCTCCACCCCGTCCGGCAGGTTCTCCCGGTCGATCGTCACGGCATAGTCAGAAAAGGCGCGGGCGGGAGGCGCGTTGTCGAGGCGTTCGCTGCCCGGCTCGTACGTCTCGCCCTTGAAGGCGCGCCAGATCTTGACGCGATCGAAGAGGCTATGGGCGGGCGCATTGCCGAGCGCGGTCGCATGGCGGAAGACGATGAGCTTCCTGGTCGCCATCTCGCCGCGTGCGGCTGAATGGTCATGCTCGAACATGGCTTCCAGCGCTTCCATGAGGAGTGCCAGGTCATCGTCCGAGAAGCCGGTGCGCTCCGCAAGTTTTGCAGAGATGAAGCCATGAGCGCGATAAACGCCATAGGGGACAATGTGCTTGCGGCCCATGGTGCGGTTTTCCGTGCGGGCATTGTCGTCATCGGCCTCGCCTTCGCGGCGTTCTTCTTTTTCTCTGGCGGTGGTCGCGGCCATGCGGGTGATGGAAATCTCCTGCGGAACGATTGGCTCGGCCGATTGGGCAAAGGTCATCTGCACAGGGCCACGCACCTGACCGCAATTGATGCCTGTCGACATGACGGCCCCGAAGGTGCGGACATCGAAGAAATTGTCGCACATGAAGCGGCGCAGCTTGTCGGCTTCCTCGTCACCGTGGGGGTTGAGCTTCGCGCCATCGACCTTTTCGCCCGGCCGAATGGCCTTGTAGGCCTCGCGGTGCTTCTCGTTCAGGATTGCGCCTTCTTGCACGTAGATGGCCCGGCCGCTTTCTCCTCCATGTGCGATCTCTACGTAATTGCGGATCTTGCGCTTCAGGCTGACGTCAGAGACGAGGCCGTGACCCGTTTCCGGATCGAGTCGGGGCAGGTTTCCCGCATCGGGATCGCCGTTCGGATTGCCGTTCTTGACGTCGAAGATCAGAACGAAGTCGTGGCGTTGCGTAAGATCAGGCATCGGTCGAGGTCTCCTCAGAGGGAATTTCTTTGGTCGCGAAAAAGGCGTTGCGTTGATGGTAATAACCGAGACCGAAAAGAGCCTGCTCGGTGGCGGATAGGGTGGCGGGGAAGGGGTCCGAATTCGGATCCATCAGGTCCATGATCCCGCCGATCGTGCGCTCCATATGGATGCGCTGGCCCGGTCGGACCTTGCCAATCTTCGAGAGATGGTTGGCCGAACCTGCCTCCAGGAGTGCGAAGACTTTTCTCGGCTGGGCGGAGGCCGCACCGTAGAATTTGTCCTTGATGGTGGCGTTGACGCCGCGGCCGAGTGCGCCGGTCTGGGCGTGCTCGTAGGCCGCGAAGAGGCGGCCGAGCAGATAGCCTTTGTTGCGATTGTCCGGGTCAAGCGCCACAGGGGCCTCCTTTTCCATGCGAAAGTTGCGAACGAGAACGGCTTTCAGCATCGACGCGCGGCGGGCGTTGATGATCCCGTCGGAGCGAATGCGCATGAGAACCGTATTGAGAAGCGTGAGCGGGTAGGGCGTTCCCGTCAGAATTGAACGCGTCCACTCGCCGGCGAGGTTCGGCGGAACGTTTTCGCGCTTGCCGAGGACCGCCGTTTCGGAAAGATACTGCCAGAGCGCCGGCGTGCCGTGTGGGTCAGGCGGCGCGATGTGCATGTCCGCGCTGTAGCGGCCGTAGTTTTTCGCAAGCTCGCCGAAACTCTCCGCCAGCCAGAAGCGGACAGAAATGCGCGCAGCGTTCGGCGCCAGGCCCAGCACGTAAAAGCGAACGCCATCGCCGAGCTTCGGTTCGACGTCTTTCAGCGCCTGGCCGGCGCGGATTTTCTCAAGCACGATGCCGACCCGCTTTGCCGCGGCTTCCTCCTCCGCGGCCGACGCCTTAGTGTCCGCTCCGCCGACCATCGCTCCGAAGATTTTCTCCGACAGAGCGGCCATTTGCGTGTCGTCTGCTTCCGCCCAGAACACGGTCGACGCGTCACCGATCTGCACGCGGTGTCCGGAATCCTTTTGGAGGAAATGGTTGAGTGCGCCGGCATAAGCTTCGGCGGCGCTTTCCGAGACCGGCGCGTTCTCACCTTGCTCATGGCCGTAGGATTCGAAGGCGTCGAGATTGAAAGACACGATCGAGCCGCCAGAGGATTGTCCGCCCCAAACGCCCTTGATCGCCGGGTGCAACCGCGCGAACGGCGCACGTTTTCCCGAGATGAGGCAGATCTGTCCGCCACCCTCTGTGTCGGCTGTATTCAGAATCTTAAGGGCCGCAGGGCGGTCATGCAGATGAATGTTTTGCAGCCGCTCGTCTTCCAGCGCGAAGACGACGTTCTCGTCCCTTAGATCCTCCGAAAAATGCGCCTCGTACATTTCAGGCTGCCACAGGTCGAGAAAGCGGAGAAAGGCAAGCAAGCCCGGATCGTCTGTCGCGCCAATCAGTTTGCGGTGATGATCGACGAAGGCCTGATGCTCCTGCACCGTGCGCTTGCCAGATCCGGCGGTTACCCCCAGCGCGTAAGACGTCTTGTCCCAGAACGTGTTCGGAAGGATCGCGACCGTCCGCTTCACCGGGGCCGGCACCGACATCTGCCGCGCGACCTTTTTCTTGCCTTGCGCTTCCCTCAGGTCTGAGACGGTCGCGATTGTCCCGTCGGCGTTCAATCCGATAACGAGCCCGATCTTCTGCGTGGCGAAACCAGGCGGTGGTGCGTCGGGAATCCGCTCATAGGCGCGCGCCAGGGATTGAAGGATGGTCATCGCAGGATCTCCGGCGAGCCGAGGGGAGGCACCTTCACGACGCCGTTTTGAAGCATGGCGCGAAAAAACAGCGACGGCCGCCCCTTCGCCTGGTGGTCAATGTCGAAGAGCATGAAACCGAGATCGCGAGGGGTGCCGTAGCCGAGCTCGGCCGTATGTGCGGAGGTGTCGGGTTCGGGGATCGGTTCATCCAGGTCGATCAACCGGAAACGGGCGTCGAACTCCCGCGTGCCGAGGCAGGGCTGGTGGAAACACTGTCCATTGCGCGCCCGGCGATTGAACATGTCGAGATGCTTGCCTTCGTTGTCCTGCGGCCCGGCCTTTTCCGTCATCTCGAAATGCGCGGCGATGACGTAGGCGACGTCGACGAGGATGGTGGAGGCGCGCTGCTGACGGTCTTCGTCGACGAGGAGGGCGAGGCCGGAGAGATCGCCGCGATTCATTGCCGTCTTGGCATTGCGGGCGGAGGCTTTGTGACCCACCTCGTTGCGGCGGATGGAGCGGAAGCGGATCGGCTTCAGCACATGGATCTCGTCGATCACCCAACGGATCGCGGGCTTCCAGTGGATTGCCTCCAGAATGCCGCGCGCTGCCGACGGCGTCATCACGTCATAGGAGACGCGCTCCACCTTCATTTCCGGCCGAGTGAAGCAGGCGAAGGGGCCTGAGACCAAAAGACGGATGCCGTAGGTCATGGTGAATCGCCCCCACCTTTGTTTTCTCGGTTACTGATTATCCCGTCTCTTATGGAGATCGTGCAACTGGGCCGTGTAGCCGCAGAGAAGGTCGTTTTCTAAGCGATGGTGTTTTCGAGCGCCAAGTACTCCGCATTCTACCAGAGCAGACCAACGTCTTCCTCGTAGAGCGTGTCCGTCTTCAGGATCGCGAACTGATCTCCCCGTAAATCCGGATGTGCAAAGGCGATATGTCCGTTTTTCTTGAGGAGTGCCCGCGCCCGGGGTGGGACCGAAACTATGTAGGGCTGCAGCTCACGGGCGATAGCGCCCGAGGGGATGGTCGGAACTCCGAGCTTTGCGATCGCCTGTTGCGCGCGTTTTTCGCCCGCGACGATCACCGGCGCCATGCCGTCTTCGATCATCCTGTAGTGTTCGGCGATGGTGCGATAGGCAATGTCCGGACCGTAGCTCTGCGAGCATTGTGAAAGATCTAGGATCGGCTTGCCGAGGCGTTCCTCGCCGGCCTGCCAGTAGACCTCGTGAAAATAGCGCTCTATGGCCTCCGGCGCGAAATGGTTCTCGAAGAGATCCTTCATCCGCTCCATGCTGCCGATGAGGCTTTTGATTTCGGCGGGCGGCGCATGGTCCGGGTCGGATGGCCTGAAAACTGTGACGACGCTTTCGTCTACTGGTCGCCGCATCTCACGGTTCACCCGCCCCGCGGCCTGGGCGATCTGATCAAGCCCCGCTTCGGCCCGCCAGGCGACGGGAAAATCGACATCGACGCCCGCTTCGATCAGTGACGTGGCGATCAGACGGCAGGGGCGTCCGTCTTTGAGGCGCTTTTTCACGTTAGTGAGGATGCGGCGCCGGTGCGCCGCGTATTGCCGGGTCGTCAGGTGCACGAGCCCGTCCACCTCTTCTGCCTGCGCCGCCCGATAGAGATCGAGGGCATGGCGGCGACTGTTGACGATGACGAGCGCCTGCGGATGCTCCTTGAGAGCTTCCACGAGAGCCTCGTCGCTCATCTCGTCGGCGAAGACGAGACGTCCGCGCTCAAAGGCTTTGTGAAGTCGTGGCGGGTCGGGTGCGAGCTCGCGGCCGTCGAGATCGAGCGCCAGGAGATGATTCGGCTTCAGCGCGTTCAGCTTGCGTGCATCGAAGGCAGGCTGGGTCGCTGTGCACAGAACGATCGAGCAGCCGTAATTGCGGCAGAGCTCGTCGATCGCCCAGACTGTCGGCGCCAAGAGCTTCTTCGGTAAGACTTGTGCTTCGTCGAGCACAACGACGCTGCCGGCGATGTTGTGGAGCTTACGGCAGCGCGAGGTGCGGGCGGCGAACAGGCTCTCGAACAGCTGCACATGCGTTGTGACGATAATGGGTGCGGCCCAGTCTTCCATAGCGAACCGCATCTTGGCCTTCATCGATCGGGTGCTGTCCGCTGCGCCGACGTGACCGGTCTCTTCATCCTCGACGGCAGAATGATGCTCCAGCACAAGATCGTCGCCCAGGATCGCCCGGAAGATCGCGGCCGTCTGGTCGATGATTGAGGTGAAAGGTATGCCGAAGATGATCCGGCGATGACCGTGGTGTTTCGCATGATCGAGCGCAAAGCCGAGCGAAGCGAGCGTCTTGCCGCCGCCGGTCGGCACGTTGAGCGTGAAGAGGCCGGGGGGCATCGCGGCGCGTGCCCGCGCAGTGGCAAGAATTTCGGCCCGCAATCGCCCGATCTCGCTCTGCGGCTCGCCGAAGGCGGCGATCCGTTCCTCGAAGGCCGCCAAAAAGGTGGGCAGGCATTCCGCAAGGCTCGGCCAGTCGCGGTCCTTCGCGACGTCTCCGGTTTTTTGGTAGAAGAGCTCGGTCTCCTTGAAATCGGCGTCGACGAGGCAGGAGAAGAGCATGCGCCCGAGCATGGCGAAGCGAAAGGCGCGGCGAGGCCAGTCGGGGGCCCTCCAGTCGAAGGGCGGCATGAGTTCGGACGGCGTGTCGGGGAGGAGGTCGGCCCAGCCCGGCGCCAAAGCTTCCATGGCAAAACCGTCCAGCCGCTCCTCCAGGGAGCCGGGCTGATGGCTGGCCCGGTCCGGCAGGCCGGCATGGTGGCCGGCGATCGCCTGCGCCATGAGCCACGCGATCCAGTGGTTCGGCGCATGCGCAAAGAGATCGAGAATGGCCTTGGCGCCGGCCGTAGAATGATCGACCTGTTCGCCCGAGCCTTGCAGCCGCGCCTGAAAGATCGGCGAGAATTTCCCCACGTCATGCGCTGCGGCGCTGAAAGCGGCAGCCTCTGCGATCTTCAAGGGCGCGGCGAATTCGCGTGCTCGCCGCTCCACGGCGCTGAGGTGATCGCAGAGAGGCTCCCAGTCGCTGCAATCGGTTGTCTGGGTGGAATGGGCGTAGAATATCATCGTCCGTTACTATCACGGGTTTGCGAAGCAGAAGTAAGTTATGGTCATGCGCCCCGGAGATCTCGGGCACATTGCTTATTCAAGCTAATCTAAAAAATCCAACCTGAAATCGAATATCAAGAGAATTCTCAAATGTTATCGCGATTCACGTGACGTGTGGAAAAGAATAGAGTCGCATGCAGGCGCTTGTTGCCAGAAGCGCAAAGTGTGCCTTCGCCCGCCTGGTTGGAGAGCGCCATGTGGAGGCCGTCCCAGTGGAGACACGTTCATCGGCGAAAACAGCTCTCGTCTTGACTCCCTGACGATCTCTGTCTTGCGTTTTTCCGTCGGCGCATCGGCGACCTGTTTGCCCCAGGTGGGAAAGCGCGGCAGCCTCGGAGAGTGGGCGGGGTGCCACGAAAGAAGAAAAGCGCCAGGCTCTGGCTCCGGCCGGAGCGAGACGACAAGAACGGTGCCCTCACACACGAGAGCGCCTGGGTCATCCTCGACAGTGGCCGACAAATCCGTGCTGGATGCCGCGCTGAGGAGAGTGATCGAGCTCACATCATCCTCGCCGGGTACATCAAAGGGCGAGACGCGGAGAAATTTGTCCCCGGCTCGTCCCGGCGCCCGGCACATCTTGTCACCGTAGCGGAGGTTGTCGCCCGTTACTTCGAAGCGAAGCATGACGCCGTCGCGCGTCCGGCGGAACTGGGCAGTAGGCACGGCGCTTCCTCAAATGGTGGGGAGAGCGCACATGCGAAGACATCACCTCGATCACGTGCCAGCAGTATGTCCGCTCGCGGGCCGGGAAGCCGTGGCGCTCGTGCAAGCCCGAGGCGATGGGCAACCCCGTCCGCCTGACAAGCACCGTCGGCGCACGACGGGAGTTGGAGATGCTCCGCGCAGCGCTCCGGCTGGCGGTCAAAGACCAGATCCTGACTGAACATGTGACGGTTTATCTGCCCCCGAGGAGGGGCAGCGAGAGGACTGGCTGACGGAAGAGGAGGTTGAACTCCTGTGCCGTATCGCCAGAGAAACCCCCGAACGCCAGCGTGGACATCGTGGTGCCCAGACCGGAGAGATCCTCGAAACCGATGAACGCCCGTTGGCACATCGCAGGTTCGAATCCTGCTGCCCCGATCATTAAGTCTCTGATAATCAAGATATTTTGGGTCGGTCACTTCGTCTGACAACGGCGTGCGGAAGGCCTTTATGTTCTACATGTTCTACGCAGTTGGCGTTGAAGCAGCCTACATTGGAACCTTCGCGCAAATCTCCGTCCGTCAGCCCTCAAGCTCAAGGGCCAAGCGCAGTGCCGCACTGCCGCAAGCGATACAGAAGGAGTGCCGCGGCGCATCCGTGAAACGGCGCTCGAGCGCGTTTACGTCGCCGATCTCATCAGCCGGTTCCCGACGGCCTCATCTTTCCATCCGCAGGGCAAGCCAGGAGCTTTTCGCAAAGCGTAAGGCGTGTCCGCCAGATGCGATTCGGAGACCAGCTCGGCCAGAGCATGTGGCCACGCCGGTGGCGAATCGCTCCGGTCAGAGAGGCGGCAGGCCAGCGCCACAGACCGGCGCACAGACAATCTCGTTGTCTCGCGTCGAAATGGAGCCGGTCGCAAGCGCCGCCATCGCCGCCGCACCGCTCGAATCCGCAGCGAGACCGAACTCGAACCAGAGCTGCTTTGCCGCCGCTTCCATGGCGGCATCTTCGATCAACACGACTTCGTCGACGACTTGCCGCGTCAGCGCAAACAGCCGCTCGTCGGTCCGCTGGCATGCCATCGTCGGCACGTTGCTGGTGACTTGATCCAGGGTGACGACATGCCCGGCCTTGAGCGAGGCATGGAGCGTCGGCGATCCGACCGGCTCCACTCCGATGATCCGGATCGAGGGTTTCAGCGCCTTGAGCGCCACGGCGGCCCCGGTGATGAACCCGCCGCCGCCGACGGCAATGACCACCGTCTCGACATCCGGAAGGTCGTCGAAAATCTCCAGGCCGACGGTTCCCTGGCCGGCAACGATCAGGGGGTCGGCGAAGGAGTGGAAGTAAAGCGCGCCGGTCTTCTCGACATAGGCGTGTGCGCCGGCATTGGCCTCGTCGAAATTGGCGCCGCCAATCACCGTCTCGGCGCCCCAGCGGCGCATCTTGTCGACTTTCTCGGCCTGAACGTTTTCCGGCAGGAAGATGGTGGCCGGGACGTTCTTGAGGCTCGCGCTGCGGGCAACGGCGAGGCCGTGATTGCCGCCCGAAGCCGCCACCAGGCCGCGCTCGACATCCTTCGGATCGGAGGCGAGGAGCTTGTTGGCGGCCCCGCGCGCTTTGAACGAGCCGGAAGGCTGAAGACATTCGAGCTTCAGATGGAGGCTGCCCGCGCAGACGGGATTGCGGAACTGCGTGGCAGGCAGAAGCGGCGTGCGCCGGACATAGCCGTCGATCCGTCGGGCTGCGGCGCGAACGTCGTCGAGATCGATCATATGAGATCCTTCTGGTAGGGGGCGGCGACGACAAGACAGCAATTGCCGGGATTGACCCGCCCAGGATGCCGCCGTCCATAGAGAATGCCGTCCTGGCCGTAGGCAAGATCGAGCGGGGTGCGTGTCGGATTGTCGACGAAATGAATGCGTCCCGCCGCCTGGTTCTTTTTCACCCAGGTTCCATTGGCATGGAAGGGCTCGAAGACACCGGCCTCCGGCGCGAAGACGTAACCGCGCTCGCCAGGTATCTCCAGGACGTTCCGTTCTTCCTGCGCTTTGTTTGGCTCTCCGGCGATGACGCCGAGATGGTGTAGCACATTGTGCACGCCGCGTCTGGCAATCGACAGCGCTTCGAGCGAGACGGTGCCCGCGCCGGCCATCTCCGTGCCGACCGTGGTCAGTCCCGCATGGACGGCGGCCGCGGTCGAGGTGCGCTCCTCGCCGAGATTGCTGATGACGACCGTTAGCGGCGCGTCGAAGGCGAGCACGGCCTCGATGTTGCGCTTCAGATGCTCGGGATCCTTTGTGGGCTCGACGATGGCGCTCGGCAGAATGTCGAGCGAAGAACCGCCGGAATGCAGATCGATGAAGGCATCGGCGATCGGATAGAGGCGGTCGCAGACAAAGGCCGAAATCTGCTGCGAGATGGTGCCGGCCGGATCGCCCGGATAGGTGCGGTTGAGGTTGAGCCCATCGACGGGCGAGGTGCGATGCGCAGCCTGTACGGCCGGCAGGTTGAGCGCCGGGACGATGATGACGCGGCCCGAAATGTCCTCCGGCTTCAACTCGCGGAAGAGCTCGCCAAGCACGATCGGTCCCTCGTGCTCGTCACCGTGATTGCCGCCGGTGAGGAGCACCGTTGGGCCATTGCCGTTCTTGATGACCGCGATGGGGATTCGTACCGCCCCCCAGGCGTCGTCATGCGGCGAATGCGGAATGTGAATATGGCCGGTCTGGCGGCCTTCACGCTCGAAATCGATCGTCGCAAAAGCCGTGCTCTTGCGGGGTCTTTTCTCATTGAAATCGGTCAATTGCACTGCCTGCAGCCGAGGGGTTGTCATCCATAACAAAAATGATAACGTTGTCATTACTCCGTGTCCACAACGTCAGACTCGTCATTTGGGGCACGAAGCGTCAGCAGGGGGCGAGCGGGATTTCATGGTTATGGATGCATCGGCAGCTGCGTCTGGCGGCACGAGCGTTGGCAGTTGCGACGGATCTCTGGCCGCCGAGATGGCGCATGATTTTATTGTCGACGACACGCTTCGCGGCATTCCGGCGGGGACGGATCCCTTCCCGGGTGCGGAGATTGCCGCGCGTGCCTGGTCCCCGACGGCGGGCGACCTTGCCTGTCCCGTGCTCACGGTGCAGGAAAGTGCCTATCGCTCGAACCGGGACGCAATTTTCGCCTATGTCCGGGAGGCGGGCGCACTTCTTGCCCCGCATGCCAAGACGCCAATGTCGCCGGCGCTCGCACGCGATCTCGTCGCCCATGGCGCATGGGGGCTTTCCGCCGCCAATCTCCAGCAGGCGAGCGTGCTTCTCAAGGCGGGCGTGACGCGTCTGCTTCTCGCCAACCAGATCGGCGGTGAGGTGAACGGCGAACGTCTTGGGCGCCTGCTTGCACGCTATCCGGAGGCGGAGATCGTGCTTTTTGTCGATTCCCCAACCGCATTGGCAGCGGCCGCGCGCGCAGGCGAGGCGGCCGGACGGTCGCAGCCTGTGATGATCGAGGTGGGGCTCGCGCGTGCCGGCTGCCGGACGGCGGAGGTAGCTCAATGCCTCATCGATATCGCTTGCGATACACCGCAGATCGCGCTTGCCGGTGTGGCCGCCTATGAAGGTGCTGTTGCGAGCGAGGACGAAGCCGTGACGCAGAAGGCTATCGCGGCGCTGAACCGTCTGGCGGCCGATGTGTTTGCCAGCGTGCGCAAGGCCGAACCGAAACGTCGCCTCATCCTCTCGGCCGGTGGCTCGCAGTTCTTCGACCTCGTCGTCGAGAAACTGAAGGCGGTCGCCGACGCCGACGGCAATGCGGATCTGATGCTGCGGAGCGGCGCGATCTTCTTTCACGATCACGGCGTCTACGCCCGCGCTTTTAAGCGGATGGATACCCGTCGCGGCTTTGTGCGCGACGGCGAAATCGTGGCGGCGTCCGACATTTTCAAGCCGGCGATGCGGCTATGGGCCGAAGTGCTTTCGCGGCCTGAGCCCAGTCTCGCGATCTGCGGCCTCGGCATGCGCGATGTGTCTTTCGATCAGGGTTTCCCGATCGCGCTTGCCGCATGGCGGGGAGGGGAGAAGGGCGAGAACCTTCGAGGCGTCGCGGCGATCGAGAAGCTCAACGATCAGCACGGTTTTCTGCGTATCGACGAAGAGGTTTCGCTGTCGGTGGGCGACATCGTCGAATTCGGCATTTCGCATCCCTGCACCTGCTTCGATCGCTGGCGTGCCTTCTTCGTGATCAATGACGCGCATCGCGTCACGTCGGTCCATCAAACCTTCTTCGGCTGAGGTTTCATGCAGAATCTCAATTTTCAGCAGGTCTTGCGATATCGCGAGGAGTTCATCGACGGCCTGCTGGCAACATTGCAGATGACTGGCATTTCCGCCTTTTTCGGGCTTATCATTGGTGTCGTGGGTGCACTCCTCCTCACCCGCGGGCCGAAGCCGCTTCGCATCCTCCTGAAGAGCTACATCGAGATCATCCGCAATACGCCGCCGCTGATCCAGCTCTTCATCATCTTCTTCATCTTTCCGAGCATTGGCGTGCGCCTGTCGCCGTTCCCGGCCGCCTGCGTCGCGCTCAGCATCTACTTCGGCGCTTACGCCATCGAGATCATCCGCTCGGGCCTCAATTCGATCCCGAAGAGCCAGATTGAGGCGGGCGAATGCCTCGGCCTGACGTCCTTTGAGGTGTTCCGCTTCGTCATTCTTCCGCCGGCGCTGCGCAACATCTATCCCTCGCTCACCAGCCAGCTCGTGCTGCTGCTTCTCGGCACGTCGGTTGCCTCGCAGATCGCGGCGACGGAGCTCTTCCACACGGCGACCTTCGTGGAATCGCGCACCTTCCGTTCTTTTGAGGTCTATGCGCTGATTTCCGCAATCTACGTCGTCGTCGTCGTCGCAAGCCGGGTCATGTTCGCCGCCATCGGAGCGTTTGCGTTCCGCTGGCCCGTGCGCCGCTAGGCCTTCCGGAGATACGCCCAAGATGCGCAGCCTTTCGACTGTCGACCTCATTGCCTTTTTGTACGGCTTCCAGTGGACGCTGGTGCTGGTCGTGCTCTCCTTCTTTTTCGGAGGTCTGCTCGGTCTCGTTCTGGCGCTTCTGCGCACGAGCCCGTTCCTGCCGCTCCGGCTGTTTGCCGCGCTCATCCTGCAGGTTGTGCAGGGTGTGCCGCTGCTGGCGCTCCTGATGTTCTTTTACTTCGGCATGCCGGTGTTCCTGGGCGTCGAAGTGCCGTCGCTGGCGGCGGTGACGGTCGCCTTCTCCATCTATTCCGGCGTCTTCCTGGGCGAAATCTGGCGGGGCGGCATCCAGGCGGTCAAATTCACCCAATGGGAGGCGGGCGCCTCGCTCGGGCTCAGCCGCTACGAGCAGTTCCGCTTCATCATCGCGCCGCAGGCTCTGAAGATCTCGCTGCCGGCGACGGTCGGCTTCCTCGTCCAGCTCATCAAGGGCACATCGCTTGCGGCGGTCGTCGGCTTCGTGGAGCTGACGCGGGCCGGCCAGATCGCCGCTGCGGCGACGTTCCAGCAGATCCTCGTCTACTCCATCGTCGCGGCGGTCTATTTCGCGATCTGCTTCCCGCTCACCACCTGGTCCCGTTCACTCGAGGCGCGTCTCAATGGCACTGGTTGAAATCAAGAACGTCCGCAAATCCTTCGGAGATCTGGAGGTACTGAAGGACGTCTCGCTCAATATCGAGGAAGGCGAGATCGTCACGATCATCGGGCGCAGTGGCTCGGGCAAGAGCACCCTCTTGCGTTGCATTAACGCGCTCGAAGCCATTCAGGCCGGCGAGATCCAGGTCGAGGGGCAGAGCGTCTTTCCGAAGATGAATGGCCTCCGCGAACTGCGCCAGAAGGTTGGCATCGTTTTCCAGGCCTTCAATCTGTTTCCGCATCTGACGGTAGAGCGCAATATCACGCTGGCGCCGGTCCGCACGAAAAGGGTCGACAAGGCGGGGGCGCGCGCGCTTGCCGAGAAGGTGCTCACGCAAGTCGGGCTAGCGGAGAAGATCGACGCCTACCCCGAACAGCTTTCGGGCGGCCAGCAGCAGCGCGTGGCGATTGCGCGCTGTCTCGCCATGTCGCCCAATCTCATGCTCTTCGATGAGGTCACGTCGGCGCTCGATCCCGAACTCGTCGGGGAAGTTCTCAAGGTCATGGAGGACATGGCCAGGAGGGGCATGACGATGATCCTGGTCACCCACGAAATGGGCTTTGCCCGCAACGTGGCGACCAAGCTCGTCTTCATGCATCAGGGCAAGGTCTGGGAAGAAGGACCACCCGCGGAATTGTTCGCAAATCCCAAGACGCCGGAGCTCCAGAGCTTCATAGGCTCACACCGTCACTAGAGGAAGACAGCCATGTTCAAGCTTAAAGCGTTTGCGATCGCCGTCGGCATCGCGATTGCTTCAACCATCCCCGCCAAGGCCGACAAGCTTCAGGACATCCTGTCCGCTGGCGAAATCCGCGTTGGCGTGCTGCTCGATGTCGCCCCCTGGGGCTTCAAGGACGAAAACGGCGACCCCGCCGGGCTCGACGTCGATGTTGCCAATCTCCTGGCGGACGATCTCGGCGTTGACCTAAAGCTCGTTCAGGTGACCGGCCCCAACCGCATTCCGAGCCTGCTCGCCGACAAGGTCGACGTTCTCGTGGCGGCGCTCGGTGCCACGCCGGAACGCGCCCAGCAGGTTGCCTTCTCGCAGCCCTATGCCGCCGTCCAGCTTGGTGTCTACGGCCCGGCCGATATGGAAAAGGCCGAAACGCCCGACCAGCTCGCCGGCCAGAGCATCGCCGTTGCCAAGGGCACGACGCTCGATCTGTGGCTGAGCGATAATGCGCCGGACGCCAATCTCATCCGCTTCGAAGACGTTCCCTCGGTGCTCTCCGCCTATATGGCCGGTCAGGCAAGCTCGTTTGCCGAAAACAGCGCCATCGTCGCCGAAGCGGCCAAGAACAATCCGGACGTAGAGATGGACCTCAAGTTCCTCATCCGCCAGTCGCCGGCGCATATCGGCATCCGTCATGGCGAGCCGGACTTGCTGCGCTGGCTGGACACCTTCCTTTTCTCCAATCGCATGAACGGCAAGCTGCCGGAGCTGCAGGAGAAGTGGTTCAACGTGAAGCAGGATAACCTGCCTCACATCTGATCGAAAAAAGAGAGTAGACGGAAAGACATGACCATCACGCGTTACGAAAGCGGTCCGCGCATGAGCCAGGCCGTTGCGGCCAACGGCTTCGTCCATGTCGCCGGCCAGGTGGCCGACAACCGCAAGGCTTCCATCGAGCAACAGACGGAGGAAGTCCTTGCAAAAATCCTGGCCCTCGTCGAGGGCGCTGGATCAGACAAGTCGAAGATCGTGGCGGTCAATGTGTTCCTGCCGCACATCATCGATTTCGACGCGATGAACAGCGTTTACGACAAATGGATCGACCCTGCCAATCCGCCTGCGCGCGCCTGTGTCGAGGCCCGCCTGGCAGATCCCGATCTGCGTGTGGAGATGACGGCGGTCGCGGCTCTCTGAGCCCTTGAGAACAGGGCGGGGCCAGTTGCGGTCCCGTCCGATAACATTCGGAAAAACTCACGTGCACACCGGTATTCTGACGGATCTCGACCTCGATGCCGACGGTCGCTCCTCGACCTATCTCAGCATTCCTTATTCCATCGACCGCTCGCCTTATTTTCAGGTCAAGATTCCAATCTACCGCTTCAAAAATGGCGACGGCCCGCGGCTCCTATTGATGGCCGGAAACCATGGTGACGAGTATGAAGGTGTCTTCGCACTCGGCCATCTCCTGCATACGCTCGACCCCGAACGCATCCACGGCACCGTCACCGTCCTGCCGATGAGCAACGTTCTCGCCGTCATGGCCGGGCGCCGCCGATCTCCCCTCGACAACGGCAATCTGAACCGTGCTTTCCCCGGCAACCCGACCGGCACGCCAACGGAGCGTCTGGCGTACTATCTTGAACACCAGCTGTTTCCTCAGCATGACGTGGTTTTCGACATCCATTCCGGCGGCACGTCGATGGAGCATCTGACCACGGCGCTGATCGAACGGCAGCCGACGCCGGAAATGATGGCAAAGGCGCGCGATCTCTTGGAGCATCTCGGCCAAGACTACGCTTTTGTCGCGCAAAATGGCTACGATTCCCCGACCTCAATGGGTGCTGTCGCCCGCGCCGGCGCGATCGGTGTCAGCGGCGAATTTGGTGGTGGCGCCACCGTCACGCCAAAGACCATGCAGAACACCAAGCGCGCGATCGACAATCTGCTTCTGCGGCTTGGCATCACCGAAACCCCGCTGATCAGCGAGGCTAGGGCGCCGTCGGCGACGACCGTGCTGGCACTGGAAAGCCATGAACAGGCGATTTACGCCACGCGCCGCGGCTGGTTCGAGCCGGTCGTCATCCTCGGGCAATCCGTCGAAGCCCGCGATGTCGCTGGCTATTATCACGACCTGGAGCGCCTTGATCGCGCCCCGGAAATCCTGCGGTTCCGCCGTGGCGGGATCGTCATCTCGCGACGCTTGCACGCCGATTGCCAGGCTGGCGATTGCCTTGTGCAGGCGGCTGCCGAAATCGAAGGCTAGGTGCATGCTGACGGGCCGGAACAGGAAGCGATGAGCGACGCGACATTCGACGATGTCTTGAGGATCGCTTCCCCCGAGGCAGACAGCCAGGCCGAACACGGGCCGGTCCGCATCGAGGAGGTGGCGCGCCTCGCCCAGGTCTCTCCGATTACGGTGTCGCGTGCTCTGCGTCGGCCGCAGATGGTGTCTGCAGTGCGCCGCGAACGCATCATGAAGGCGGTGGAGGAGACCGGATATTCCTCCAATCCCCACGCCAAGGCGCTGAAGAGTGGCCGGTCCGACATCGTCGCCGCCTTTGTCTCCAATATCCTGAGCGAGCAATTCAGCCTCGCCATCGAAGGCCTGTCCGACGTCTTGGAGGCGGCCGGTTTTCAGGTCGCGCTCGGCCGCACCTCCTACTCTTACGGACGAGAGACGACGTTGATCCGTTCGCTCACAGCGATCCGCCCGGCTGCCGTCTTCATCACCGGCGTGATGGAGCTGGAATCAAACCGCACCTTCCTCCGCAACATGGGCATTCCCATCGTCGAGAGTTGGGCGTTGGCACGCGATCCGATCGATATGCTGGTCGGGTTCTCCAACGCCGATGGTGCGCGCATGGTGGCGGAGCACTTCGCCGCCAAAGGCTATCGTAAGGTCGCCTTCATTGGCCGGAGCGGCGGGCGTGGCATGCTCCGTCTCAACAGCTTCACGAAAAGCTGTGAGCAGCTCGGCCTTAAGCTTTGTCGACGCATCAGCCGCGACACGGTTTCCGGCATTCCCGAAGGGCGTCAGGCCATGCAGGATCTGATCGGCGAAGGCTCCGACGTCGATGCCGTCTTCTGCGCCAGCGATCTCCTCGCGATCGGCGCCCTGCTCGAGGCCCGCGGGAGAGGTCTGGACGTCCCTGGTGACATCGCCATTGCCGGTTTCGGCGATTCGACGTTGGCGGAAGAAATCATGCCCGGCCTGACGACCATCGCCGCGGATACGCGGAAGCTCGGCGCGGTGGCCGGGCAGATGCTTCTCGACCGGCTGCAGGAAACGCAGCCGGAGGAAACGCAGGCAGGACATGCGATCCGGAATATCCCGCTGCGTCTGATCGAGCGCGGGTCGACGTGAGGCGCAGGGGCGCGTGAAGCTGCGTCAGGGATGTTGGTGGAGGTTCGATCCTTCGACGCCGGTGACGATGAGGTCGATGTCGTCCGACGGGTGTGGTCTTCCCAGATATTTCGGGCCTGACGATTGGTAACCCACGATTCTGATCATATTGCCGCCGGCGTCATTCGAGAAGTCGATGGAGCCGCCATTGTTGCTCTCCTGCTGGAGAGAAATCATGTTATTGCTGACATTCTCTCCACGCGTATGGTCACCGAGCTGAATGCCGACGCTGCTCGGCAACGTTCCCGGATCGTTGTTCATCGCGGATCCGCATATGTAGTTCGACGGGCCTCTGATAAGAATGAGAGGGCCGGGTGAAAATCTGTTGTAATAGGCATTGTCACAAGCAAACTGGTTTATGGATGCGCCCGTGCCCACCAGGACGGGTGGTCCGAAACTTCCTTCGAAATTGGATGAGGTGAACGTCGACCCCCATCCTTCGACATGCAGCGCGTTGCGGACCCTGTTTGTTGCCGTCGACGTATGCCAAGCGTGAAATCCCTTGGCGCGGACGTTGGTATGTCTGCCGAGATACATTCCGGCATAGGTGTCGTGGGCGCCCTGTCCGGCATCGACGATGATGACATTGTCGAAGTTGGAATCGTGCGGGCCGTTATTGAATATGCCGGTAGCGTTCACGGTATCTACGAGAAGGTTGTTCACGTACGATTCCATCGGGCCGCGCGTGGCATTACCTCCTTCTGTGTGCCAGCCATTGCGCCCGCACTCAGTCAATTCGACTTGATCAACTGTAAATCGATATCCGTAGGTGCCGAGGCAATCGACATGGCTGTGCGACAGGTTTCCTTTGATCGTGATGTCTTTCAACGCCCAATCAAAGATCCCGGCTGAAGCCTTTGTTTTGAAGAGTGAATAAGCATTCGACGGGCCGTAAACGATGGCGTCGGCCGAATGGCACGAGCTGCCGTCCAATATTGTGACGTTTCGGCCAGCGCCCGTTATGTGGATTTTCGATGTGAGGATCAGGCCGCAGACCGGATAGGTGCCCGGTGGTATGTAAAGTGTGCCGCCGCCCTTTGACGAGAGGGCCTCGATGGCATTCTGCGCCGCGGACGTGTTCTGCGCCTGGGTGCCGCCGGTTGATGCGCCGAAGTCCGTCAGGGTCACAAACTGACCGGCGTTTGCTGCCTGTGCCCGGCTGGTCGGCGCTCCCGTTCCGATCTGTGCGGGTGAGGACGTGTCGAAAGGAATGACGTCGGCGGCTCTCGCGGCGGACATAAAGCCTGTGCAAACAAGGAGAATTGTACCGAGATATCTGCGGATGTTGCGCATTTTGATCCGTCCATGGCGAGCTCGCCATCCCGATCGGGGGAGGGCGTCATCTCCGAGGTGAGCGTTCCCCGAGTTTTCTAGGAGCTGACCGGCTTTGCTGTCAGCGGCCGCAAATCGGCGGAAGACGTCACGGTCTTCAGGAATGGCGGCGGCGCCCATCTCGCTTTTGCCGCGCCTCGCTTTCGTTTCGCGAATTGCGCTAGTCTTCTATCCCCGCCTTCGAGCATGGCAAACTCGCATGAACATCACGCTGAAGCAGGTGCGCTATTTCATAGCCGTCGCCAGCAGCCAGTCGGTGTCGCTTGCGGCGCGCGATCTGCATATCTCACAATCGGCCATCACCGTCGCATTGAAGCAGCTGGAGCAGGAAGTGGGGGCGGCGCTCTTCCTGCGCACCCCGCGGGGCATGGTGCTGACCCAGGAGGGTCACCAATTCCTGCGCCACTCGGAGCGCATCATGGCGGTCGTGGCCGATGCCGGGCGCGCGCTCAAGGTTCGCGAGCCAACCGGCGGCGGAACCTTGACGATCGGCGTGACGGCGCTCGTCGCAGGCTATTATCTCGCCGACCTTCTGGCGCGCTATCAGCGCGTTTATCCGGAGGTCGACGTCAAGGTCGTGGAAGACCAGCAGCGCTTCCTCGAGCATCTCTTGATCGGCGGCGAAATCGATGTCGGCCTTCTCATCTCCTCGGCGCTTGCAAATCGGGACGCTCTTGCCAGCGACACCTTGCTGCGGTCGCCCTATCTTGTCTGGCTGCCGGCCAATCATCGGCTGTTGGCGCTCGACGAGCCGTCGCTCAGCGATCTCGCGGACCAGCCGCTGGTGCAGCTCACCACCGACGACATGCACGCGATCACGCAGCGGCATTGGCGCGAGGCCGGCATCAAGCCGCGGACCGTCCTGCGAACGAGTTCGGTGGAGGCGATCCGCTCGCTCGTCGGAACCGGCATCGGCCTCGCAGTTCTCCCCGACATGACCTACCGCCCGTGGTCGCTCGAGGGCGATCGCGTCGAGGTTCGCCCCTTGAAAGAGGTTTTTCCGACGATCGATATCGGCCTCACCTGGCGGAAGGGAAGCCTTCTCCCGGAGCCGGCGCGGGCCTTCATCGAGCTTGCCCGTGAGCAGGCGAAGCTGCGCGCCCGCCAGTCGCGGCCGGGCCGATAAGACCTCGGTCGCACTGCCTGAAAAATAAGCGCGATGCGCATATCGACAGGCCGTTCGATTTTTTTCATAGGCGCGCTTAGTTTTTCATATTTCTCACCGCGAAAGATTTCCGATTAGCTTCCTCTCGCCGATTGCGGCGCGGCTCAAAGAGGGGAGAGCAACGTCATGCGCGAGAAGAGAATCCGCCGGGTGGTGGCAGCAACCACCGCACTTGTTCTGGCCGCAGGTCCGGCCCTTGCCGAACCACTTCAAAAGCTCGGTGAGGCAGAGGGCGAGGTCGATATCGTCGCCTGGCCGGGCTACATTGAGCGTGGCGAAAGCGATGCCGCCTATGACTGGGTGACCGCCTTCGAGAAGGAGACGGGCTGCAAGGTCAACCTGAAGACTGCCGGCACCTCCGATGAAATGGTGGCGCTGATGAACGAGGGCGGCTTCGACCTCGTCACCGCCTCGGGCGATGCCTCGCTTCGCCTGATCGCCGGTGGGCGCGTCCAGGAGATCAACACCGCACTCATTCCCTCCTGGGACAGCCTCGACGATCGGCTGAAGGACGCACCCTGGCACACCGTCGACGGCAAGCATTACGGGGTGCCCTATCAATGGGGTCCGAACGTGCTCGCCTACAACACGGATGTCTTCAAGGATTCACCGCCCGATTCCTGGAATGTCGTCTTCGATGAGCAGGACCTGCCGGACGGCAAAACCAACAAGGGGCGCGTCCAGGCATTCGACGGGCCGATCTATATCGCCGATGCCGCGCTCTATCTGATGAGCGCCAAGCCCGACCTCGGCATCAAGGACCCGTACGAGCTCAACGAGGACCAGTACAAGGCGGCGCTCGAGCTTCTGCGCGAGCAGCGCAAGCTGGTGAACCGCTACTGGCACGACGCCTTCGTGCAAATCGACGATTTCACCAATGAAGGCGTGGCCGCGTCCAGTTCCTGGCCGTTCCAGGTCAACCTCTTGAAGTCGGAGAACCAGCCGATCGAGAGTGTCATCCCGAAAGAGGGGGCGACCGGCTGGGCCGATACGACGATGATGCATTCGGAGGCCGCGCATCCGACCTGCGCCTATAAGTGGATGGAGCATTCCATCGATAAGAAGGTGCAGGGGGACGTCTCCGCCTGGTTCGGCGCCAACCCTTCCGTTCCCGCGGCCTGTGAGGGCAACGAGCTCCTCGGCGACGAAGGCTGCGAGACGAACGGTTTCGGCAAGTTCGACGAGATCCATTTCTGGCGGACTCCCAGGGCCGAATGCGACAGCCAGGAGAGCTGCGTTCCCTATTATCGTTGGGTCTCCGATTACATTGCCGTTCTCGGCGGCCGTTGAACGACCCGCATCGCCGGCGCGCCGCTCCGCCCATTGAGGCGGCGCGCCAGTCGTCCTCCGTCATTTCGCGCCAGGGATAGAAGATGCAAGCCGAGGTGCGCTTCGATCACGTGACCTGCATGTTCGGCTCCGTGATAGCCGTCGACGACGTGACCTTCGACATTGCCGAGGGAGAGTTCTTCACTCTTCTGGGGCCGTCCGGCTCCGGCAAGACGACCTGCCTCAGGATGGTCGCCGGCTTTCAATATCCGACGTCGGGTCACGTTTACATTCATGGGAAGGACGACACCCGGTTGCCGCCGTTCGAGCGCGACGTCAACACGGTGTTTCAGGACTATGCCCTGTTCCCGCATATGAGCGTCTCCGACAACGTCGCCTATGGGCTGATGGTGCGTGGCGTCGGCAAGAAAGTGCGGCGCAAACAGGCGGAAGAGATGCTCGAACTCGTCCGCCTCGGAGGCTACGGGCACCGCCGTCCGATCGAACTTTCAGGCGGCCAGCGCCAGCGTGTGGCGCTCGCCCGCGCCCTCATCAACCGTCCGCGTGTTCTGCTTCTCGATGAGCCTCTCGGTGCGCTTGACCAGAAACTGCGCGAAGAGATGCAGGTGGAATTGAAGGAGCTGCAGCGCGAGGTCGGCATCACCTTCGTCTTCGTCACGCACGACCAGACGGAGGCGCTGTCGATGTCGGATCGTCTCGCCGTCTTCAACAAGGGCCGCGTGGAGCAGATCGGAACTCCGCAGGAGGTCTATGACCGACCGCTGACCCGCTTCGTCGCCTCGTTTGTCGGTGCGTCCAACATCGTCGAAGGGCGTCTCGCCGAGCGGCTTTTCGGCAGTTCTGAGCCAGTTTCGATCCGTCCGGAAAAGATCGTTCTGTCGCGCGACGGGGAGGGCGTTCCCGCCACCATTCGAGAGGTCAACTTCATCGGAGCCGCTACGCGCTACCGCATCGCCGTCGAAGGTGTGGAGGAGGCCGCGCTTCTCGTCACCTCGCCCAATGTTCTCACCGGAGACAACGCCTTTGCTGTCGGCACGCCAGTCCGCCTCGCCTGGGCGGAGGGCACGACGCAGGCGCTGAAATGACCGGCCCGTCCGTCTCTCCGGCTGAGACGCTGACGCCACCGTCCGGTGATGCCGGCGGGTCCGCTCCTGGGATCGGCCGTCGCATCTCACGCTGGTTCTACGGCCGCCCGGGCGTCTTTCTTCTGCTTCTCCTGCTGCCGCCGCTTCTCTGGCTCGGTATCGTCTATGTCGGCTCGCTGTTTGCTCTTCTGCTGAACTCTTTCTTCGCCGTCGACCCGTTCACCGGGATGGTGAAATACGAGCTGACCCTGGCGACCTGGAAGCAGCTCTTCACCCTCGCCAATCTCGACATCATCATGCGCACGGTGACGATGGCCGCCTGCGTGACGATTGGCGCGGCGATCATCGGCTTTCCGCTGGCGCATTACATGGCGCGCTATGCCGGCCCCCGCATCAAGGGGCTTCTCTATCTCGCGGTGATGCTGCCGCTGTGGTCGAGCTATCTCGTCCGCCTCTATGCCTGGAAGCTGATCCTCGCCAAGGAAGGCATCATCAGCTGGATCGCGGCCCATACCGGCCTGAGCTGGCTTCTTGACGCTCTCCTGGCGCTGCCGGTCATCGGCGGTCCGAGCCTCTCCGTCAGCTATATCGGCATGTTCCTGGTGTTTCTCTACATCTGGCTGCCGTTCATGATCCTGCCGATCGAGGCGGCGCTCGAACGTGTGCCGCGCACGGTGACGGATGCCTCGGCCGATCTCGGGGCGCACCCCGGGATGACCTTTCGCAAGGTGGTTCTGCCGCTCGCCTTCCCGGGCGTCGTTGCAGGCTCGATCTTCACCTTCTCGCTGACGCTTGGCGATTACATCATCCCGGGCGTCGTCGGCTCGTCGCGGCTTTTCATCGGCCAGGCGGTCTATCTGCATCAGGGAACGGCCGGCAACCTGCCTCTGGCGGCGGCTTTCTCCACCGTGCCGATCGTCATCATGGCGGCCTATCTGATGATCGCCAAACGTCTGGGGGCTTTCAATGCGCTCTAGACATCGTGCCAGCGCAAGGCCGCGGGCAAGCCTCCTGTTGAAGCTCGGGACTGTCTTCTGCGTCCTGTTCCTGCATGTGCCGATGGCCTTTATCATCCTCTACGCCTTCACGACGGAGGACAAATCCTATGTCTTTCCGCCGCCGGGCCTGACGCTCAAATGGTTTGCCGTCGCCTGGGAACGGCAGGATGTGTGGGATGCGCTGACGCTGTCCGTCCAGGTCGCGCTGACCGCGACGGCGATGGCGCTCATTCTGGGGACGCTCGCGGCAGCCGCGGTCAGTCGGGCCCGTTTCTTCGGCCGCGAGGCGGTGAGCCTTCTCGTCATTTTGCCGATTGCTCTGCCGGGTGTCGTCACCGGTATCGCCTTGCGCTCCGCTTTCGGTCTCGCCGACATACCCTTCTCGTTCTGGACGATCGTTGTCGGCCACGCGACCTTCTGCGTCGTCGTTGTCTACAACAACGCCGTCGCCCGCCTGCGGCGCACCTCAGGCAGCCTCATCGAAGTGTCGATGGACCTTGGTGCCAACGGTTTTCAGACGTTCCGCTATGTCGTTCTGCCGAACCTCGCGACGGCGCTTCTTGCTGGTGGCATGCTCGCCTTCGCGCTGTCCTTCGACGAGGTCATCGTCACCACCTTCACCGCCGGCCAACAAACGACCCTGCCGATCTGGATGCTGTCGGAGCTCGTGCGGCCGCGTCAGCGCCCCGTCACCAATGTCGTCGCCGTTTTCGTCATTGCCGTCACTTTCATTCCGATCCTGACCGCGTATTGGGCGACGCGCTCAAGCGCCTTTGCGGAAGGGGGAGGCAAGTGAGTTTGCATTCCAAGGGAGGAGTGAGACCATGAAGTTACCGTCGAGACTGCCTGCGAAGCTCCTCATTGGGGGTGAGTTCGTTGCCGGCGCGGGCGCCGATGAGACGATCCTCAACCCAGCCACCGGCGAGGCGATCTGTGTCATCCCGGAAGCTTCCGCCGAACAGGTCGATGCTGCGGTCGCCGCGGCCGAAGAAGCCTTCCCGGCCTGGTCGCGTACGACGCCGGCCGAGCGTTCGGCTCTCCTTTTGGAATTGGCGAACCGGATCGAGAAGGAGGCAGAGGCGATCGCGAGCCTTGAAAGCCTCAATTGCGGCAAGCCCTATGCCTCGGCGCTTGCTGACGAAGTGCCGGCGATCGTCGATTGCTTCCGCTTTTTTGCCGGTGCGGCACGCTGCCTGCCGGGCATGGCAGCCGGCGAATACCTGCCGGGCTACACCAGCATGATCCGCCGCGACCCTGTCGGCGTCGTGGGCTCAATCGCGCCCTGGAACTATCCTCTGATGATGGCGGCCTGGAAGCTCGCCCCGGCGCTCGCGGCCGGTAACACCGCTGTTTTGAAGCCATCGGAGCAGACGCCTCTGACGACGTTGTTCCTTGCCGAGCTCGTCGCCGACCTCTTCCCGAAAGGTGTCCTCAACATTGTCACCGGACGGGGAGAGACGGTGGGTGCGCCGCTCGTCGAACATCCGCGGGTGCGGATGGTGTCTTTGACGGGCGATGTGGCAACCGGCCAGAAGGTGCTGCAGGCGGCAAGCCGGGCCATGAAGCGCACACATCTGGAGCTCGGCGGCAAGGCGCCGGTCATCGTCTTCGACGATGCCGATCTCGAAGCAGTGATCGAAGGCATACGAACCTTCGGCTATTTCAACGCCGGCCAGGATTGCACGGCGGCATGCCGCGTCTACGCCGGTGCGAAGATCCATGACCGGCTCGTGGCCGATCTCGCCGATGCGGTTTCGACCCTCAAATTCGGCGCTCCGGAAGATGAGGGCGTCGAAATCGGCCCGCTGATTTCCGAAAGGCAGCGTTCGCGTGTGGCGAGTTTCGTCGAAAGAGCATTGTCGCACGGGCATATGGAGGCGGTCACCGGCGGCAGCGCAGCCGAAGGGCCGGGGTTCTTCTACAGGCCGACGGTGATCGCCGGCGCCTTGCAGACGGACGAGATCGTGCAGCGCGAGGTCTTTGGTCCGGTCGTTTCCGTGACGCGTTTCTCGGAGGTCGATGAGGCGGTCGCCTGGGCCAACGACAGCGAATACGGTCTGGCATCCTCCGTCTGGACGAAGGATGTCGGCCGCGCCATGGCGGCGGCTGCGCAGCTTCAATATGGCTGCACCTGGATCAACACGCATTTCATGCTGTGTAATGAAATGCCCCATGGCGGCATGAAGAGCTCCGGCTACGGCAAGGATATGAGCCTTTATGCGCTCGAAGATTACACGGTCGTCCGCCACGTCATGGCGAAGTGGTAGGTATCTCCGATAAGTACAGGGCCGGTGTCGCTTGAAGCGGCGCCCGTCCTCACGCCGGGACAAATTTACCTCCGCGCAACGCGCTGCCCAATGAGGTGGCCGGCGTTTCCATGCACGTCATCGTCGCGCCAGCTCACGGGAGAGACCGGCGACATACAGCTTGCTGGTCCGGATCTAGACCTCTGCTTCGATATGGGCGGCGGCACCGTCGTACGTTACGTTTCGATCGTCGAGCCCCTGGAGGTCTGATCCATGAATCTCGCGGACTGGCTTCTTCGCATGGCGCGAAGGATGCCCGAGGCACCGGCGCTTATGCGTGGCGATGACCTCGTCGCAACCTACGAAGAATTTGCCGTGCGGGCCGCACGGCTCGGGCGTGCGCTCAAAGAGGTGCACGGCGTTTCGCCCGGAGACCGGGTCGCGATCTTCATGGCCAATTCGACCGAGTATCTGGAGATCATGTATGGGATCTGGTGGGCCGGCGCGGTCGCCGTGCCGATCAACCACAAGCTCCATCCGCGCGAGGCGGCCTACATCGTCAAAGATTCGGGAGCGGGTCTCGTTTTCATTTCTGAGGGAGACGAGGTGCTGGCGCAGCGACTCGATGAGGGCGTGCGTCTGATCACGGCGCCGGGCGAGGCGTACCAGGAGCTTCTTGCCGCCGAACCGCTTGCCGCGCCACATGCGATGTCGTCGGATGCGCTCGCCTGGCTTTTCTACACCTCCGGCACGACCGGCAATCCGAAAGGCGTCATGCTCTCGGTCGCCAATCTACAGGCGATGAGCTTTGCCTATTTTGTCGATGTCGACGAGGTGCACACCGAGAATGCCGCGCTCTATGCCGCGCCGATGTCGCATGGGGCGGGGCTCTACAACTTCATGCATGTTCTTCGAGGTTCCCGCCATGTCGTTCCAAAATCGGGCGGATTCGACGTAGCTGAAATCGTGTCGCTCGCCGGTTCTCTCGGCAGTCTGTCGTTCTTCGCTGCGCCGACCATGGTCCGCCGCCTTGTGAAGCATGCGAAAGCGACCGGCTACGACGGGGAGGGAATTCGCACCATCGTCTACGGTGGTGGCCCGATGTATGTGGCGGATATCGAGGAAGCCGTTTCCCTCTTCGGACCGCGCTTCGTTCAGATCTACGGTCAGGGCGAAAGCCCGATGACGATCACGGCGCTCTCTCGTGAGCTCGTCGCAGATAGAAGCCATCCGCGCTGGCGCGAAAGGCTCGGCTCCGTCGGCACGGCGCAGTCATGCGTCGATGTGCGGGTGGCGGACGGCGATGGTCATACGCTCGCCCCGGGCGAGAGCGGTGAGATTCTGGTGCGCGGTCCGAGCGTCATGGCCGGCTATTGGCGAAACGAGAAGGCGAGTGCCGAATCTCTGCGCCACGGCTGGCTCTGGACCGGTGATATCGGCGCCATGGACGAGGATGGCTTCCTGACGCTGATGGATCGCTCCAAGGACGTCATCATCTCGGGCGGCACCAACATCTATCCGCGCGAGGTGGAGGAGGTCCTCTTGCGCCATCCCGCCGTTCAGGAGGTGTCTGTCGTCGGCCGGCCGAGCCCCGAATGGGGTGAGGACGTCGTCGCCTTCGTCGTCGCGCCGGAGAACACGCCGAATGTCGAAGAACTCGATGCGCTCTGCCGCGAGGAGATCGCCCGCTTCAAGCGCCCGAAGGACTATGTCTTTCTGGATGAGCTTCCGAAGAACAATTACGGCAAGGTGCTCAAAATCGAGCTTCGCCGGCTGCTCAGCCAAGCATAAGCGAATCGGACGGGGCCGCGAACGCGGTGCGTTTGGCTCCACATGACCGAAGTCCGACGTATGCGTGTCTGAAAGATCGCGGGCGTGGCGCGCCGACTTGTTTGTGCCTGCGCAACCGGGACGGAATGTGGCGCGCATCCGGCTTGACACTTCGACACCATCCAGCCTTTATCGCTGTCGATGGTTTCCAGCGAAACGAAGACTTCGCTGGATGAAAAGGGAATACGGTGCGGTGTAGCCAGTAGGCGCCAAATCCGTGACTGCCCCCGCAATTGTGAGCGGAGAGCGACCCCGAACGATGCCACTGGGCGTATGACGGACACCGTCTGGCGCCTGGGAAGGCTCGGGGAAGCAGAGACCCGCAAGTCAAGAGACCTGCCATCATCATGCAACCAGACCCGGCGGGGATGTCGGGGGAAGGATCGAGATGACATTCCTGTCGTCGACGACAATGCGCGAGTCTCTTTTCGGGCAATCCATTCCGCCTGCCCCCGCGGTTCTCTCTCGGAACCAGGATAGCAGACACAATGCACCGAAACGTCGCGATCGGCCTCGCAGCACTGGCCAGTCTTTCGCTCATTGATGCCGCGCATGCGAACGAAACCAACTACCCGCTGAGCATCGACAATTGCGGACAAACGATCACCTTCGAGGCAGCGCCTGAACGCGATGTCACGGTCGGCCAGTCTGCGACTGAGATTCTCTATTCTCTCGGCCTTGGCGATAAGGTCGTCGGGACCTCTGTTTGGTTCAGCGATGTGCTGCCTGAATTTGCCGAGCTCAACAGCTCGGTTGAAAGGCTTGCAGACAACGATCCGAGCTTCGAAAGCGTCGTCGCCAAGAAGCCCGGCCTCGTCTCGGTCTCTTACGAATGGCATATCGGGCCGCAGGGCATCGTCGGAACCCGCGAGCAATTCCACGATGTCGGCATCCCGACTTACATTCTTCAGACCGACTGCGTGAAAGACAATTCCACCGGCGTCGATGGGACCCGGCTGGAGATGTACAGCACCGACGCCCTCTATCGTGCGATCCGTGAGCTTGCCGAGATCCACGACGTGAAGGAGGCCGGCGAGGCGCTTGTCGCCGATCTTTCGAGGCGCGAGGCAGCTGCGGTGGAGAAGGCGAAAGAGGCCAATGCGGGTGACGTATCGGCCGTCTTCTGGTTTTCCTCCGCCGAAATGGACGTCGATCCCTATGTCGCCGGGCGCAAAGGCGTTCCCGGCTGGATGATGGAGAAGCTCGGCGTCCGCAACGTCGTGGAAAGCGACGAAGAATGGCCGATTGTCGGCTGGGAAACCATCGCCAAGGCCAATCCGGACATCATCGTCGTCGCTGAGATGACGCGCCGCCGCTTTCCTGCCGACGATGTCGAAAAGAAGCTGGAATTTCTGAAGACGGATCCGGTCGCCAAAGAGATGGACGCCGTCAAGTCGGGGCGGATTGTCATCATGGATGCCCATTCCATGGATCCCTCCATCCGCAACATCTCAGCGCTCGAGGTGCTTGCCGATGAACTTCCCAAGCTGAAATAGCAGAGCCCGATTATGGCCACTTACCGACCCGGCCGCTGGCCGGGTCTTCTGACGTCGATCTCGTCCAAACTCGCAATTCTGGCCGCAGCTCTGATCCTCGGGGCTGCGATCGGAGAGACGCGCATCCCACCGGAGACGGTCGGTCAGGTGCTTGCGATGAAGATGTTCGGGGGGAGCTATCCTGTCGATCCGATCGATCAGGGGATTATCTGGAATTATCGCTTCAGCCGGGCAATCGTGGCGGCCTCCTGTGGTGCTGGCCTCGCCGTGTCTGGGCTGGTGCTCCAGACCCTGCTGCGCAATGTGCTCGCCGATCCTTATATCCTGGGTATCTCGGCAGGCGCGTCGACAGGAGCTGTGGCTGTCACAATCGCCGGGATCGGCGGCGGCCTCGTGTCTCTTTCGGCCGGCGCTTTCGTCGGCGCCCTCGTGGCGTTTGCTCTCGTCATCGCCCTGGCGCGGGCCGCGGGGGGATTTGCGGCAACGTCGACCGGTCAGGTCATCCTTGCGGGTGTTGCCGGAGCCCAGCTTTTCAATGCGCTCACCTCACTCATCATCGCGCATTCGGCGAACGCCGAACAGGCGCGCGGCATCATCTTCTGGCTGCTCGGCAACCTGTCGGGCGTGCGCTGGCCAGATGTGTGGCTCGCCGCCCCCGTCGCGATCCTCGTGCTCGTGATCATCGTCGTGCATGCGCGGGCGCTCGACGCGTTCGCCTTCGGATCGGATGCGGCTGCCTCCCTCGGCATCAATGTCTTGAAGACGCAGGCGATCCTGATCGGGGCTGCCGCCTTGGTAACTGCCGTTATGGTCAGCATCGTCGGCGCAATCGGTTTTGTCGGACTTGTCGTCCCGCATGCAGCAAGGCTTCTGGTCGGTCCGCGTCACGGCCGGCTCATTCCGATGACAGCAATCACGGGTGCGGTTTTTCTGATCTTTGCCGACATCGTGTCGCGAATCATCATTCCCGGACAGGTTCTGCCGATCGGCGTTGTGACGGCTCTCGTCGGCGCGCCCGCCTTCGCGTTGATCCTGGTGCGCGGTCGCGGAGGGGCGCGATGACGCTTGCAGCGCATGCTCTCGGTTGGTCCGCCGGCCGTACACCCATCGTGGCGGACGTCGATCTCAAGATTGAGCCCGGCGAGCTCTTCGGTCTTGTCGGACCGAACGGCTCCGGCAAGTCGACGTTGTTGCTGCTGCTTTCGGGATTGCGGCGACCTTCGTGCGGCCGGGTAACGGTCGGCGACGTCGATATCCAAAAAATCAAACGCTGCGAGGTCGCTCGGCGGATCGCCATCGTCGCCCAACAACTCGACACCTCCGACCGGCTCAGCGTCCGCGAGACGGTCGAGCTCGGGCGCACGCCATGGCTGGGACCGCTCACGCCCTTTGGAGCCGCCGATGAGGAGATCGTGGAAAAGGCTCTCGCCGAGACCGGCATTTCGCATCTCGCCGAGCGCCGATGGCAGACGCTCTCAGGCGGTGAACGCCAACGCGCGCATATCGCCCGCGCTCTGGCCCAAAAAGCCGAGATCCTGATCCTGGATGAGCCCACGAACCATCTCGATATTCACCACCAGCTTTCGATCCTCGCGCTTGTTCGCCGTCTGTCGATCACCGTCGTCGTCGCTCTGCACGATCTCAATCAGGCGATGGTCTGCGACCGGCTGGGGTTGATGTCCCACGGGCGGCTGGAGGCGGTCGGAGCCCCGAAAGAGATCCTGACGGCGGCTCGGATCGAACGGGTTTTCGACGTCTGCTCGCGCTCAATCGGCGACCCGGCAAACGGCGAACCCATCCTGCGCTTTGTACTATCAGAAGAAAAGAAGCCTGTAGGAGATTGATTATGAGGGAGTTTCTGGCTTTGGCGTTTGTTCTGGCGAGCGGCATCGCGCATGCTGAGACCTTCGAGGTGCAGATGCTGAACCGGGGAGAGAAGGGCTCGATGGTCTATGACCCGGATTTCTTGCGCGTCGCGCCGGGCGACACGATCCGCTTCGTCGCGACGACGCCGGGCCATAACGCTCGGACTATCGCCGGAATGGCGCCCGAAGGTGCGGAGGAAATCAAGACTCCTCTCGGCGAAACGGCGGATGTGGTTGCCGAAACGCCTGGCATTTATGGCCTCAAATGCAGCCCTCACTATGCCATGGGCATGGTGATGATGGTTGCGGTCGGAGAAGAGGCCGACCCGGGGGCGTTTGAGCTTCCAGAGGGCTTGCCCTCGCGGGCTCGCAAAAGGTTGGAAGAGATCATCGCCGAGAATAGCAAGTGAGGCTGATCGCGGCCACGCGTGTCCGCGGAGGAACAAGGTTTCCGCGGGCTCGCCACTTTTTGATGGTGAAGCATTGCCGATCCGGGCGCAGGGATCGTTGTCCAACCCTCGGGCGTTTTCTCCGATTGCGGCGGCCAGAGATTGTTCATTATGCCTGCGAGCCTCGTTACGCTCAGTTTCTTCCGCTACCCGCGCAGGCAGGCGTGGGGGGCTTTTCTGCGCATGGGATTTCCGGGGGTGATCGACGGCCCGACACAGCGTTCCGGCCAATTGCGCTTGTTGGGTTGCGGAAGCGGCAGCGGCTTTTCAATTCTCCCGGACTTCACGCGCTACTGTCTCATGGGCGTTCCAGAGCGGCAGGAGGATTTGGCGGGGCTGCGCCACACCAAGCTTTACCGTAGCGTCGCTGGCCCGAGCATCGAACAGCTTCATTTTACCGTCCGTCCTGCGAGCGGACATGGCAGTTGGGACGGAGAGACGCTCTTCGATTATTCAGGACACGAGGTCGGGGAAGATCCGTTTGCGGTTCTGACCCTGGCGAGCGTCGCGCCGAAGCGTGTCCGATCCTTCTGGCGACAGGTTCCGCAGGTCGACCGTTCGCTCAGTCAGGCGGAGGGGTGCCTATGGCACGCCGGTTTCGGCTCCCATCCCTTGTTGCAGCTCGCGACCTTCAGCATATGGGAAAATATGGATGCCATGCGTGCCTTCGCCTATCGCGAAGGTCAGCATCCGAAGGCGATCAAGAAAGCGCGCGGCGAAGATTGGCTGCCGGAATCGCTTTTCGCCCGTTTCGAGATCGAGGCGATCGAAGGTGACGTGGATCGATATCCGGGGCTTGCGACGCTTGCCTCTTCAGATCGGATCCGGCAGCCCCAATCGCTCCCCATCGCATCCTAGGCGTCGCCTCTGGGAAGCGTCGCCTCTGACAGGCGTTGCCGCGGCCATGCCTTTGCAAGTGGTTGCGCTGGCCCATCTATCGTCTCGAAGCAATTGGCTCCGCTTCGCTCAACTTTGCGACGGAGCCCAGCACAGGAGCACTGACATGGCGATCACCAAACACGGTTCAGCAGTCTGGAAGGGCGGGATCAAGGACGGAAGCGGCACCATCTCCACGGAGACCGGGGCGCTTGATGCACATCCTTACGGGTTTGCGAGCCGCTTTGAAGGCGGCAAAGGCAGCAACCCCGAGGAGCTCATCGCGGCCGCGCATGCTGCCTGCTTCTCCATGGCGCTTTCGCTGATGCTGACCCAGGAAGGGATGGCGCCGGAAGAGCTCGATACCTCCGCAGCCGTCACCATCGAGCAGCAGGGCGAGGGCTTCGCCATCACCTCCAGCCGTCTGACATTGAAGGCAAAAGTGCCTGGGATCGATGAGGCGAAATTCCAGGAGATTGCCGGCAAGGCCAAAGAGGGCTGCCCGGTATCAAAGCTCTTGAATGCCGAAGTCTCGCTTGAGGCTAGTCTCGTTGGTTGACCCGGGCGGATTGACCCTGGAGATCTGACGACGCCGCAGCCTCCGCCCCGAGGCAATGGCTGCGGCGCGTGCCTAAAAGCCGACCGCTTGACCGTCCTTGCGGTGGTCGCTGCCGGCCACATAGCCGTCGGCGAGGCGATGAATGAGCTGCGCACCGCCGAAGCTGAAATCCGCATCCGGCGCGACACGCTCGATCTGATGGCCCATTTTCTTTAGCTCTGCCGCGACCTCGGCGGAGATGCCCGTTTCGAGGGCGACACGACGCCCGGCGATAAAGCGCCAGCGCGGCGCGTCACTCGCCGCTTGCGGGTTCTGTCGCCAAAGCTGCGTGCGTAGGACCATCTGAAGGTGGCCCTGCGCCTGCATCGCGCCGCCCATAACGCCAAAGCTCATGAGAGGGCCTCCTCCTCGCATGAGGAAACCCGGAATGATCGTATGGAAGGGGCGCTTGCCGCCTGCAACCTCGTTCGGGTGACCCGGGGCGAGGACGAAGCCGGAGCCCCGGTTTTGCAGATGGATGCCAGTCTCCGGCACCACTATGCCGGAACCGAAGCCCGCGTAATTTGACTGAATGAAGGAAACCATCCGACCGGCAGCATCGGCGGCGGTGACATAGACCGTTCCGCCCCGCCTCGGTGCGCCGGCGATTGCGTCGGCGGCCCGATCGCGATCGACCAGTGCGGCGCGGGAATCGAGGTAATCGCCGTTGAGAAGAATGTCGGGCGAGATCTCCATATTGGCAGGGTCGCCGACGAAACGATGCGCGTCGGCGAGCGCGAGCTTCATCGCCTCGATTTCAAGATGGAGGGTCTCGGCACTATCGGGATCGAGATTTTCAAGCTTGAGCCGATCCAGAATGCCGAGCGCGATCAGCGCGGCGATGCCTTGTCCGTTTGGCGGGATCTCGTGGAGTTCGGTCCCGCGGAACGGCTGGCTGATCGTCCCGCACCAATCGCAGGCATGGGCGGCGAGATCCTCTTCGTCGAGAACGGCATCATGTTGTCGAGCGAAATCCGCGATCTTGCGGGCGAGCTCGCCGCGATAGAAATCTTCGCCACGACTGTCGGCGATTTTTCTGAGCGATCGGGCGAGGTGCGGATTGCGATAGATTTCGCCGGACCTGGGAACTCGGTCTTCGATGAGGAAGTGGGGAGCGAAGCCGGGTTCGTGACGCAATCTGTCGGCGCCTCGCGACCATTGCAGCGCAATCGACGGCGATACCGCAAACCCCTCTTCGGCATAGGCGATCGCGGGCTCGAAGAGGGCCGTAAAGGGAAGGGCGCCAAAGCGCTCCGACAGAGCGGCCCAGCCCGAGATCGCCCCTGGAACGGTGACGCTTTCCCAACCTTGCTGCGGCATTTCGGAAAGTCCGCGGAAGCGCTCCGACGACCAGGCGCGTGGCGAGCGCCCGGAGGCGTTGAGGCCATGGAGCTCGTTCCCGTCCCAGACGATGGCAAAAGCGTCGGAGCCGAGACCGTTGCCCGTCGGTTCGACCACCGTCAATGTGATCGCTGCCGCAAGTGCTGCATCGATCGCGTTTCCGCCGGCAAGGAGCATACGCAGGCCGGCCTGCGCGGCCAGTGGCTGCGAGGTCGAGACAATGTTGCGCGCCATAATCGGGGTGCGCACGCTGACATAGGGATTGTCGTAAGAAAGGGCCGAGATGGTCGTTCTCCACGGCAGGGAAGCGGCGGGCGCTCGCAAAACTGACAATCTCGCGAGCTTCCTACAGCGACCACGGATCGGCAAGTCGGCCCCCGAGATTCTCGCTTTGCTGTCGGTATCCGAGATGGTGGACAGGAAACTCCATGCTCTGAGGAAGCGTTTGCTGGCAGACGGGACTTTTCGCGGCCCCGCCCAGATCCTATAGAGACGGGAACTGATCCTGCCGCGATGGCATGGAATTCGTCGGTATTCCTGCTAGTCTTCCCTCGAAGCGAGGCTGGAATCGGTGCGGAAGGTTTCGGCAAGGCAAAGGACGGCAGAGACGTATGCAGGCGCGCATCTACAAACCGGCTCGCACGGCGATGAGTTCGGGCCAGGCCAAGACGCACGAATGGATCTTGGAATTCGAGCCGGAAACACCGCGCTCGATCGAGCCCTTGATGGGCTATACCGCCTCAAGTGACATGCGCTCGCAGGTGCGTTTGCGTTTCCCCTCCAAGGAGGAGGCCGTGGCCTATGCGCAGCGCAACAAAATCGTCTACCGCGTCTATGAGCCGAAGGAAAAGAAGCGGGCGACGATCTCCTATTCCGACAATTTCAAATTCAATCGGCAGGTGCCGTGGACCCATTAGGCGCGGTTTTGCGCCTTCCGGCCCCGTAGCTCAGTGGATAGAGCACCGGCCTTCTAAGCCGATGGTCGCAGGTTCGAATCCTGCCGGGGTCGCCATTGATATTTTAGATCACGAAATGTCTCTAACCTGCTGATGTGGCGTAGTTATCGATCTCGTCAGCGCGAGGCTATAGAGCAAGAATCGCCCGGAAATCGTTGACGTTCGTCAGCGTCGGGCCGCTGATGACGAGATCGCCGAGGGCTTCGAAGAAGCCGTAGGCGTCGTTGCGCGCCAGGGCGGCGTGCGGGTCGAGGCCCAGGTTTCTGGCACGTGCCAGCGTATCAGGCGCACAAAGCGCACCGGCATTGTCTTCGGAACCATCGATCCCGTCCGTGTCGCAGGCGAGCGCATAGATCCCCTCTGCGGAATCGAGCGCGATCGCGAGCCCCAAAAGGTATTCCACATTGCGGCCGCCGCGCCCGTCGCCGCGCAGGGTGACGGTCGTCTCTCCACCCGAAAGAAGCACGAAGGGCCGCTCCAACTCGCCCCTGGCAAGCTTGATGCGGGCGAGGCGACCATGCTCGGCGCCGAGTTGCCGGGCTTCGCCTTCAAGGTCGTCTCCAAGAATGAGTGGCGTAACGCCACAATCGCGGGCGATCTTTGCCGCCTCCTCCAAGGAACGTTGCGGCGCTGCGACGAGGCGGAAGGCGCTACGGGAAAGACGCAGGGCACCCGGTTTTGGCGTTTCGGCCTGCGGGCGTGCAAGCCACGCCTCGGCCGCGGCGGGGAGCTCGATGCGGAAACGGGCAAGGACATTGCGTGCATCGGCGAGCGATGTCGGATCGGCGACCGTCGGTCCAGAAGCAATTGCCGCGGGGTCGTCGCCGGGAACATCCGAGATGGCGAGGGTCAAAACCGGAGCGGGCCAGGCCGCGGCCCCCAGGCGACCGCCTTTGACGGCGGAGAGATGCTTGCGCACGCAGTTCATGGCGCCGATCGGGGCACCGGAGGTGAGGAGTGCCCGATTGATCGCCTGCTTGTCGGCAAGGGTCAGGCCGTCCGCCGGAGCACTCAACAAGGCCGAACCGCCTCCCGAGATCAGGGCGATGACGAGATCGTCCTCGGTGAGATCACGGAGAAGATCGAGCATGCGTTTTGCAGCGTTTTCACCTGCGGCGTCCGGGACCGGATGGGCGGCTTCCACGATCTCGATCGATCGGCACGGCACCGCATGGCCGTAGCGTGTCACCACCAGGCCTTCGAGAGGCCCGTCCCAATTGTCTTCCAGGGCTTGCGCCATGGCCGCCGAAGCCTTTCCGGCCCCGATGACGATGGTGCGGCCGGTAGGCGGCGAGGGCAGGTGGGGCGGCAGGCAGGTCACCGGGTCGGCAGCCCGAACTGCCGCGGCAAAAAGCATTCGCAGGAAAGCCTTTGGCTGGGAAAGATTGGGAGCGCTCAACATCGAGATCGCATCGTCGCTGGCCCTTGTCTTTAGCACTGCCGCGCGCGGCGCTTGCGTGCCGGCTCTTGCCGGCTTAGCACCAGCCGCGAATGTTCAAAAGGCGAGACTTCGATGTCTGAGGCTCCGTTGGATGCGCGACGCTCGCGGCTTATCGGCTGGCCAAGCCGCTTTGCGCCCCTTGCGGGACTGATCACGATCCTCGTCGCGATCATCCTGTTCTTGCCCGGCCTGACGGCGCTGCCACCGATCGATCGGGACGAGGCGCGGTTCGTCCAGGCGACGAAGCAGATGCATGAAAGCGGCGATTTCGTCGACATCCATTTCCAGTCGGAACCGCGCTACAAGAAGCCGGTCGGCATCTATTGGCTGCAGGCGGCTGCAACCGCGCCTTTCGGTGGAGCCGAGGCGCCGATCTGGGCCTACAGGATTCCGTCGGCTGTCGGCGCCGTGCTCGCCGTTCTTGCCACCTATCTTGCCGGGCTGTCGTTGTTCGGCCGGCGCGCGGCCTTCATCGGCTCGCTGCTCATGTCCGCCACGATCCTTCTTGGTGTCGAGGCGCGGCTCGCCAAGACCGATGCGGTGCTGCTGGCGCTCACCGTTGTCGCGCAGGCGATCATGGCGCGTGCCTGGATGGGCGGGCGCGGCGAGACAGAAGAAAGTGTCGGACTATCGGCTCCGCCTTCGCGCGAGCCACTTTCCTGGCCGCTCGCGCTCGGATTCTGGATTGCGCTTGGCGTCGGGATCCTGGTCAAGGGCCCGGTCATCGTCATGGTTTGCGGCCTGACGCTGATTTCGTTGATGATCGGCTCGCGCTCGTTCGTCCCGCTCTTGCGGCTGAGGCCATTGCCCGGGCTCGTCGCGATGCTCATCGTGACGCTCCCCTGGTTCGTGGCGATTACGCTCCTCTCCGACGGCGCCTTTTTCGGGGATTCGCTGGGGCATGATTTGATGGCCAAGGTGGCAAGCGGGCAGGAGAGCCACGGCGCGCCTCCGGGAACCTATCTCGGACTTTTCTTCGCGACTGCCTGGCCTCTCACCCCCTTCGCGCTGCTTGCTCTGCCCATGATGATCCGGCAGTGGCGTCACCCTGACATCTTCTTCTGCCTGGTCTGGATCGTGCCGGCGTGGCTCGTCTTCGAGGCCGTGCCGACCAAGCTTCCCCACTACGTCTTGCCGCTTTATCCCGCTTTCGCGCTCCTTGCCGGTGCCGCGATCGCCCGGGGGGCGGTGCTCAGCCGGACCTCGCTGCGGATCATCATCGGGCTGTTGGCAGCGGCCGTTCCGGTCTTCGTCGCCATCGGCATCGTGGTCCTGCCGCTCTATCTGGAGAAACGCCTTCCCGCCGGGGCGGATGTCGCCGCAGTGGCTGCTGCAGTCATGGGGCTTCTCGCCGCGCGAGCGTTGATGAGGGGGCACGACGAGAGGGCCGTGGCCGCCTCGATCCTCTCCGCTGCACTCCTTTATGTCGGTGCTTTCCAGCTTGCCTTTCCGGGTCTCGATGCAATTCGCGTCTCGGAACGAGCCGTCGCTGAAGCCGACGACGTTTCTTCCTGCCCCGATCCGGAGCTGGCGGCTACGGGCTACACCGAACCGAGCCTCGTCTTCTTTGGGGGCACGGATGTCGTTCTCGGCTCCCCGGAAGAGGTTGCGGCATTCCTGCAGAAACCCGGATGTCGCATCGGTCTGGTGGAGGCGCGGCGGGACGCTGAGTTTCACGCATCGGCCGCCGAGACCGGGCTGAAGGTCGTGCGCCGTGGCGAGGTTTCCGGCTACAATTATTCGCGCGGGCGGCCCGTGACGGTCGGCATCTACGAGACGGCTCCGGCTGCCCAATGAGTGATTTCAAGGACCGCTGGAGCCATTCCGCGCGGCAGCATCTCGTGCGTGGACGCGAACGAGCGCTCGCCTTTTCGCGTCTTCTGAACGATAGGCAGCGCGATCGCCGTCATCCGCCATATCGTCCGACCCCGATCGGTTTTCTCAACGGCTTTGTCCTGGTCGGGAGCCTGCTCGTCATTCTTTTTATTCTGGCAGACCCCTATCTGACGTTGTTTCAGGCGACGATGCAGCCAGAGGTGCGCGACGTCCTCGAATTCGTGACCGACATCGGCAAGTCCGACTGGATGCTGATCGCCACCGGCGGGTTTCTCATCTACCAGATTTTTCGGGATATCTCGGTGCATGGGATCAGGCGGCGAGCCGCTGTCGTGCGGGCGTCTGCGACGGCCACCTATCTCTTCGTCTCCGTGCTGGCGGCCGGTCTCATCGTCGTCGTCCTGAAATATGTGATCGGGCGGGCGCGGCCGAAGCTTTTCGACACGGAAGGTCTCGCCGCGTTTCATCCGTTTTCGTTCGATCCAAGCTGGGCGAGTTTCCCGTCTGGGCATGCGACGAATGTCGCCGCACTTGGCGTCGCGCTCGCATTGCTGTTTCCGAAAGCGCGAATCGTCATCCTGACCGGAGCCTTCTGGATCGCCGTCAGCCGTCTTGCGACGCGTTCCCATTATCCGACCGATGTGGTCGCCGGGTTTCTTCTCGGTGGAGCGGTGGCCTGGCTCACCGCACGATTTTTCGCAGAACGCCGTCTCGTCTTTCGCCTGGACGAGGCTGGCCGCATTGAAAGGCGCCATGTGCACCAGAAAGGCACGTCATGACTTCGCCTCTCTCCCCGGAAGTCTCTGTCATCGTCCCGTGTAAGGACGAGGCGGGCAATATCGGGTTTCTGATCGACGAAATCGCAACGGCGCTTTCCGGGCGTCCTTTCGAGATCCTCGTCGTCGATGACGGGTCGCGTGACGGGACCGGTGAAGCCGTCCGCGCAAGCGCACGCCAGCACCCGCAGGTGCGTCTGTTGCGGCATGAGACGAGCGCCGGCCAAAGCGCCGCGATCCGCAGCGCTCTCGAAGCGGCAAAAGGGGATGCCGTCGTCACCATCGACGGAGATGGGCAGAACGACCCCGCTTATATTCCGGCGCTTCTCGATGCGCTCTCAGCCGGTGGCGATCAGGTTGGCCTTGCAGCCGGGCAACGTGTCGGGCGCAAGGCAAGCTTTGCCAAACGCTACGGGTCGCGTATCGCCAACCGGGTGCGGCGGGCATTGCTTGACGACCAGGTGCGGGATACCGGCTGCGGCCTCAAGGCCGTTCGCCGCACGCTGTTCTTGCGACTGCCTTATTTTGATGGTTGGCACCGCTTTTTGCCGGCACTGGTGAGACGCGAAGGCTACGAAATCGCACTCGTCGATGTGGCGGACAGGGAACGGCGGCACGGCACCTCCAAATATGGCATCTTCGATCGCCTCTGGGTCGGTATTGCCGATCTTTTCGGGGTGTGGTGGTTGGCCAGCCGGCGCAAGGTGCGTCCGCAGCTGAGCGAGGAGAAACTGGATGAGTGAGGTGTGGAACTGGATCCACGAGGTCTTTGTCGAGCAGTTCAGTCTGTGGATCGCGCTCGGCTTCGTCGCCCAGTTCATGTTCATGATGCGCTTCGTCATCCAATGGCTGGCGAGCGAAAGGGCAGGGAGGTCCGTCGTTCCCGTCGCCTTCTGGTTCTTCTCAGTCTTTGGCGGGTTCCTGCTCTTTATCTATGCGCTGCATCGGCAAGACCCCGTCTTCATCCTCGGTCAGGGGCTCGGCCTTTTCATCTATTTCCGCAACTTGTGGCTGATTTTTCGCGAAGAGAAATCACCCATGAACAGTGCCGGCTGAGACGCTCTCAGCCGGCCTGCCATTCACTCGTTCCGTGGCCTGAGATCGATCAGGCCGCGATCGCCGCAAGAGCCTGCTCAAGGTCTGCGATCTGGTCTTCGACGGCCTCCAGGCCGATCTGAAGACGGATCACCGGGCCTGCCTGCCAGGTTGTGACGCTTCGCGTCTCCCGCAGTTCCGCCAGGGTGGCCAGGCTCTCGAACCCGCCCCAGGAGAAGCCGAGGCCGAAGAGACGCAGGGCGTTCAGGAAGGTCGCGGCTTCGTCTTCGGTGCCGGCGAGCTCAAAGGCGAAGAGCCCGCTCGAGCGACCGAAATAGCGCTTCCAATTGTCATGCCCGGGACAGCTTTCCATCGCGGGGTGGAGAAGTCGGGCGACCTTCGGTTGGTTCGCCAGCCATTTCGCAACCTCAAGGGTCTGACCTTCGTGCTGATCCATGCGCAGCTTCATCGTGCGCAGGCCGCGCATGGCGAGGTAGATCTCGTCGGGACCCGCCTGGACGCCAAGATTGGCGTGCGTTGCGGAGAGTTTCGGCCACATCCTTTCACTGGCGCTGATCGAGCCGATGAGCACGTCGGCATGGCCGCCGACATATTTGGTGCCCGCCTGAATGGAGAGGTCGAAGCCTTCGGCGATCGGCTTGTAGAGAAGCGGCGTTGCCCATGTGTTGTCGATCATCGTGACCGCGCCGGCGGCTTTGGCGAGTTCGAGCGTCGCGCCGAGATCCGGAACTTCGAAGGTGAGCGAACCAGGAGCTTCGACGAAGACTGCGTTCGCTCCGCCCTCGAGACCCGACTTCAGAGTCTCGAGATCCATCGGATCGTAATAGCTTGTCCTCATCCCCCAACGCTTCAATGTCTGGTTGCAGAAACGTCGGGTCGGCCCATAGACGTTGTCCGGCACGAGGATCTCTTCTCCGGCCGAGAGTGCCGACAAGATCGCCACCGTGACCGCGGCGAGGCCCGAAGGGACGAGGACCGTTCCGGCGGCCTCTTCGAGTTCGGTCCAGACCTCGTTGAAGGCCTCGATCGTCGGCGTGTTCATTAGACCATAGGCGTAGCGGCTCTCGCGCCGGCCTTTCATCTCGTCCACGTCATTGAAGAGAACGGTCGATGCCCGAACCAGAGGCGGATTGATGAAGCCGTGAAATTCCTTGGGGTGGCGGCCGCCGTGGGTGACGAGAGTTGCCGCTTTGCGGGGGGTGTTGGACATGCCTGTCCGGGCCTTGTTTTCACTCATGCGGATCTCCGCGTCATTTGATCGCCTCTCGAAATTGCCTCTGTTTGCCTCAGACGACCGCAGGGTCGCAGGCTTGACCGGGGCCAGTAGATAGCTTTCGATGGCCGCATGGACGGGGTTGCGTCAAGCGGCGTCTGGCAGGGAAGAGCGAGGCGGGTCTGCTTCGCTTTGGATGCATGACTGCAAATCACCGTTCTAAGAACCAAACCGGTGAACAGGAATCGTCATATGAAGAAATCCATCGTACCGCTCGTAGCCGGAGCGGCCCTCGCTGTGACGGCCGTCTCCGCGTCTGCGGCGACGCTCGACGACGTGAAGGCCAAAGGCTCCGTGCAATGCGGCGTGAGCCAAGGTCTTCCTGGCTTTTCGAACCCCGATGCCCAGGGCAATTGGTCCGGCCTCGACGTGGACACGTGCAAGGCGATCGCCGCCGCAATTTTCGGCAATGGTGATGCCGCGAAGTTCACGCCTCTTTCGGCGAAAGAGCGCTTTACCGCTCTTCAGTCCGGCGAAGTCGACGTTCTCACGCGCAACACCACCTGGACGATGTCGCGCGATACCGATCTCGGGCTGAATTTCACCGGGGTGAACTATTACGACGGCCAGGGCTTCATGGTGCCGAAGGATCTCGGCGTGTCATCGGCTCTGGAGCTTTCGGGCGCCAGCGTCTGCACCAACACCGGCACCACGACCGAACTCAATGTCGCGGATTATTTCCGCAGCCATGACATGGATTACGAAGTGGTCGCCTTCGAGAAGGCCGACGAGGTCGTGGCCGCCTACGATGCCGGCCGCTGCGATGTCTACACGACCGATCAGTCGGGCCTTTACGCCCAGAAGCTGAAACTCACCAATCCGGATGACCACGTCATTCTGCCGGAGATCATCTCCAAAGAGCCGCTCGGCCCGGCCGTTCGCCAGGGCGACGACCAGTGGTTCAACGTCGTCAAGTGGACGCTGTTTGCGCTCATCAACGCCGAGGAGCTCGGTGTCACGCAGGACAACGTCGACGAGATGAAGAACTCCGATAATCCCTCGATCAAGCGCCTTCTCGGGACGGAAGGTTCGTTCGGCGAGTCGATTGGTCTCGACAAAGAGTGGGCGGTGAACGCGATCAAGGCCGTGGGCAATTACGGCGAGATGTTCGACCGCAATGTCGGCCCGGATACGGAGCTTGGCATCGACCGCGGGTTGAACAAGCTCTGGAGCGACGGCGGCCTGCAGTACGCGCCGCCGGTCCGCTAAGAATAAACATGGGCCCGGCCGAGCGATCGGCCGGGCCCCTTGCCATCAAACCGGGCGCTCACGATCCGGGGTGGCATGGAACCTGCTAGCCGAGGGGACATGGCTGTTCAGGACGTATTGCCGAGCCGCAAAGGCTCGAGTGGATTTTCTGCACTCAACGATCAGCGCGTGCGTGGGGCGATTTTTCAGGTTCTCCTGATCGTCGCCATCGTGAGTTTCGCCTGGTGGATCATCCACAACACCGCCGCCAATTTGCGGGCACAAGGCATCGGTTTCGGCTTCGGCATCTTGCGGGATTCGGCCGGTTTCCAGATCAATCAGACATTGATCGACTATCAGGAAACCTCGTCCTACGTCCGCGTCTACTTCGTCGGGCTGCTCAACACGCTGCTTGTGTCTTTCATTGGCGTGATCCTCGCTACGATCATCGGTTTTATCGTCGGGATCTCTCGCCTTTCCAAGAACTGGGTCGTGGCGCGGGCGGCCTATGTCTACATCGAAGTGTTGCGGAACATTCCGCTGCTGTTGCAGATCTTCATCTGGTATTTCGCAGTGCTGCGGCTCTTGCCGGCCAAGCGCGATGCGATCGATCTCGGACCCTTCGGGCTTCTCAACATCGCGGGCTGGTACGCGCCCAGTCCAGTTCTTGGGCGGGGCTTCGCGCTCGTGGTGGCTGCATTGGTCATAGGCATCGTCGCGACTTTCGTTCTTCGCGCCTGGGCAAGGCGGCGGCAGATGGCGACCGGCGAGATCTTCCCGCTCTTCCGCGTGGCGCTCGCTCTCATCGTAGGGTTGCCCCTCATTGCCTATTTTGTAGCCGGCTTCACGTTCGCCAATCCGCCATTCTCTTTGGAATATCCGACCCCGGGCAATTTCGGCCCGCGTGGCGGACTGCGTGTCTTTCCCGAATTCATCGGGCTTTTGATGGCGCTCAGCTTCTATACGGCGTCCTTTATCGCGGAGATCGTGCGCGCGGGGATTCTCGCTGTGCCGAATGGCCAGACAGAGGCATCTTATTCGCTCGGATTGCGGCCCGGTCACACTTTGCGGCTGGTGGTCATCCCGCAAGCCATGCGCGTGATCATACCACCGCTGACGAGCCAGTATCTCAATCTGACGAAGAACTCTTCGCTTGCCGTCGCGATCGCCTATCCGGATCTCGTCTCGGTTTTCGCAGGGACTGCGCTCAACCAGACGGGGCGCGCCGTGGAGTTCATTCTCATCACCATGGCGACCTATCTGACGATCTCGCTTGTGACCTCGCTCTTCATGAACTGGTACAACCGCAGCGTCGCGCTGGTGGAGCGCTGAGCCATGTCCGATATCCAATCCCAAACCGACCTCGTTTTTGTCCGCGACGAGATGCTGTCACAGGCTTCGCCGCCGCATCGCGAGAGAGGGCTCGTGGGCTGGCTGCGCAAAAATCTCTTCTCGAGCTGGTCGAACACCCTTTTGACGTTGATCGCGCTTTACGTGATCTGGATCGTCGTCCCGCCACTTGTCGATTTCGCCTTGGTTCAGGCCGTATGGTCCGGCGACAGCCGCGATGTCTGCACCACGATCAACCAGGGCGGCATCCAACCGAACGGATGGTTCGGGGCCTGCTGGCCATATGTGAAAGACTATTTTGCCCAGTTCATTTATGGGCGTTATCCGCTGGAGGAGCGTTGGCGGGTCAACATCGTCTTTGCTCTCTTCGTCATTGGCGTCGTGCCGCTCCTCATTCCGACGGCACCCTTCAAGAGCATGAACCTGATCTATATGGCCGTCGTCTTTCCAGTCGCGGCACTCCTGCTTTTGACCGGCGGCCACATGGAATTCGCGGGCATGATCGGCATCGGGCGCGAGCTTGCGCCGCTCGGCAGCGGGCTCGATTTCTGGATCGAATATGCGCTTTTGACCCTGATCGTGCTCGGGATCGCTTATGCGTGGGCGCGAGGAACCGGAGCACCGGCTGGTGGACTTTTGAAGCTCGTCCTCACGATTATGCTCGCGCTTGCTGCGGTCATCTTCGTGCTCAGCCTCGATCTTGGGCTTGAGTTCGTTCCGACATCCATCTGGGGCGGATTGCTCGTCACCCTGGTGATCGCCATCACGGGTATTGCCGCCTCGTTGCCGCTTGGCATCGTGCTCGCTCTCGGTCGCCGATCCGACATGCCTATCGTGCGTTTCGTCTGCGTCGTCTTTATCGAATTCTGGCGCGGCGTTCCCTTGATCACCGTCTTGTTCATGTCCTCGGTGATGTTGCCGCTGTTTCTGCCGGAGGGTGTTTCCTTCGACAAGCTCCTGCGGGCGCTGATCGGTGTGGCATTGTTCTCGGCCGCCTATATGGCCGAGGTCATCCGCGGCGGACTGCAGGCGATCCCGAAAGGGCAGTACGAGGGCGCGGACGCGGTCGGTCTTGCCTATTGGCAAAAAATGCGGCTCATCATTCTGCCGCAGGCGCTGACGCTCGTCATCCCGGGCATCGTCAACACCTTCATCGGTCTTTTCAAGGACACGACCCTCGTCTTGATCATCGGCCTGTTCGACTTTCTCGGCCAGATCCAGTCGAGCTTTACCGACCCCAGCTGGTCGACGCCGGTTCAGGCGACGACCGCCTATTTCTTTGCGGCCTGCGTCTACTGGATTTTCTGTTTTTCCATGTCACGGTATTCGATCTTCACCGAAAACCGTCTTCGCACTGGCCATGCGCGTTAGGAGCCCCTTTAATGAGTGATACCGAGACAAGCGCCCCCGTCTCCGCAGAAGAGAACGGTGCGGCCGACATGATGGATGTGAATGCCGGTCCGGCTGTGGAGATGCGCGGCGTCAACAAATGGTTCGGCGAGTTCCATGTGTTGCGCGACATCAATCTGAATGTGCGCCGCGGCGAGCGCATCGTGGTCTGCGGCCCTTCGGGCTCTGGCAAGTCGACTATGATCCGCTGCATCAATCGGCTCGAAGAGCATCAGAAGGGCGACATCATCGTCGACGGCATCGAGCTCACCAACGACCTGAAGAAGATCGACGAGATTCGTCGTGAGGTCGGCATGGTGTTCCAGCACTTCAATCTCTTCCCGCATCTCACGATCTTGGAGAATTGCACGCTGGCGCCGATCTGGGTGCGCAAGATGCCCAAGCGCGAGGCCGAAGAGGCGGCGATGCATTATCTGGAGCGGGTGAAGATCCCGGAGCAGGCCAACAAATATCCAGGACAGCTCTCAGGCGGCCAGCAGCAGCGTGTGGCGATTGCCCGCGCTTTGTGCATGAACCCGCGCATCATGCTCTTTGACGAGCCGACCTCCGCCCTTGATCCGGAGATGATCAAAGAGGTGCTCGACGTGATGGTCGATCTCGCCAAATCCGGCATGACCATGCTCGTCGTCACGCATGAGATGGGCTTTGCGCGCCAGGTGGCGAACCGGGTCATCTTCATGGATGCCGGTCAGATCGTCGAACAGAACGAGCCCGAGCAGTTCTTCACGAATCCTCAGCACGACCGCACCAAGCTCTTCCTGTCGCAAATCCTGCACTGATTGTCGGCAGGGGCGATTGATTATCGGCCGAGCCGGCGGCGGCTCGGCCGCGTTGCGACGTTCGGCAGACGAGCTGTTGCCTGTTCTCCGCAGTCTGCGCGGCTGCGGGCCTGGGAGGTTGGCGGCGAACCGTCGAGCACAATTTGAGGCAGCTAGGAAGTTATTCAAACTGCTGGCGATTATGGCGGAACTGAGGAGTTCGCAGGGCGTTTGAAGCGGGTAGCAGACACCCGCCAGGCCCATGACTTTAACCGATTCCGAAGCTGACGATCGTCCCTCGGAGGCGACGCCCCCACAAGCTGATGCTCCTGTCGAACCTCAGCGCCAGAGCGCGCCGTGGCCGCTGACCGGTCTGTTTCTGATCGCTCTCGTCGGTGCCTTATATCTGGCGAAGGGCTTCTTTCTGCCGGTCGTTCTGGCGTTTCTGTTCGCGCTCGTCTTGAGCCCCGTGGTGCGCTTTTTCTCTCGCCGGGGGATCGCGGAGTGGGTGACGGCAGCGCTTCTCGTCTCGTCCACTTTCATCATGCTTGTCGGCGGTTCCTACATACTGAGCGATCCGATCGGGGAATGGGTCGATCGTGCGCCCAGCATCGCGCGGGAGATGGAGCGAAAAGTCGGGTATCTGCGTGGCTCTGTCGAGCAGCTGCAGCGTGCGTCCAAGGAGGTGGATAAGTTCACCACTGGCAAGGGGGGCGCTGCGCCCGGCGCGGCTCAGGAGGTGGTTCTGCGGGAGCCGGGGCTCTTGTCGGATGTCGCGACCAGCACGCCCGATATCCTGGCGCGCGTTCTCCTGTGCCTCGTGCTGCTCTTCTTCCTACTTGCGTATTCGGAGCTCTTCTACGTCAAGCTCGTTCGATCGATGCCGTCCCTCAGTGACAAAAAGCGGGCATTGAGGATCGCTCACGACATCGAGCGCGAGCTCTCCCGCTATCTCTTCACCGTCACCTTCATCAATACGATGCTGGGCATTGCGATCGGCTCTGGCATGTGGGTTATCGGCATGCCCAACCCCGTGCTTTGGGGCATCTTGGCGACGTTGCTGAATTTCATCCCCTATGTCGGGTCGATGATGGGCATCGTGCTTTCCGTCGTGGTCGGCATCGTGACCTTCCCGACCCTCAGCGAGGCTTTCTACCCGCCGCTCGTCTATCTCTTCTTCACGGCAGTGGAAGGCAATTTCATTACACCGCTGGTGGTCGGTCGGCGCCTTGAGATGAACCCGGTGGCAGTGTTCCTGTCGATCGCCTTTTGGGGGTGGCTGTGGGGCTTCGTCGGCATGTTCATGGCCGTGCCGCTTCTGGTGGCGATCAAGATCTTTGCCACGAATATCCCGAGCCTTGGAGCGGTTGCAGAGTTTCTCTCCGGCGATCCGAGGCGGCCTGTCGAGGAGCCGGATGACGACGAGGGCGAAGCGAGTGCACCGAGCAGTGGATAACGCGTCACTCTTTCCGGGGCTTCGCCTTTCGCTGCCTCGCAGGCCTGGTGGGCTGCGGGGGCGGGGTGGGGTGGTCTTCCGCCAGCTCCTTGAGGGAGTCCGATAGGGCAAAGTTCACATGCGCAAGCATTTGCGCGAACTTCTCTCGGTCGGCCTGCTTCCAGGCTCCGAATAGCGTTTCGATACGTCCAAGCCGTGCAAGGCGCATCGTCTCGGCGCTCTCGGCGCCAAGCCGCGTCCGCTCGATCAGGGTGCTGCGCCCGTCGGCTGGGTTCTTGACGCGGCGGATCAGGCGCCGCCGCTGCATAGCGGCGATCTGCCTTGTGACGGTCGAATCGTCGAGATCAAGGTGGTGGGCGAGATCCGTGACGCTCGCAGGGCCCTCGCGCAATTGCAGCAGCAAAAGATAGTGGGCGCGCTCAAGGGGATAGCCGCGCTTGCGGTGGACCGCCTCCAGCCTTCGCGCAAAGAACGCCAGCTCGCGTTCCAGCTTCTCGATCACCGCTGTCGCCTCAGTCATACCAACCTCCCGCCCAGCGCGGCCTTTAAACTATCTGTATCATACAGCTTGTTCTCGGATGCCGACCGCGCATATGCTTGTATCATACACCTACTTTTGACTCAGGGTTCGTATGTCCGCCAATTCCGCATCCCCCCATTTTTTGGATCAGCCAAAAGCTGTATGGGCGACGGCTTTCGCATGTGTCGTCGGCTTCATGTCGATCGGCCTGGTCGATCCCATTCTCACCTCGATCGCAGCGGGCCTCAACGCATCCCCCAGTCAGGTATCGTTGCTGTTTACCAGCTACTTTTTCGTCACCTCCGTGATGATGCTGGTCACGGGGTTCGTTTCCAGTCGGTTGGGCGGTCGCAAGACGTTGATGGTGGGGGCACTCCTCATCGTTACGTTCTCCGCTCTTGCCGGAACCTCGCAATCGGTTGGCGAGCTGGTCGCGTTCCGAGCCGGGTGGGGCCTTGGCAACGCGTTTTTCGTGGTCACCGCTCTGTCCGTCATCGTTGCCTCCTCCCGCGGCGGCACAGCGGCAGCAATTTTGATGTACGAAGCCGCGCTCGGTCTCGGTATCTCAGCCGGGCCTCTCCTCGGCGCCGCACTTGGCGGTATGTCCTGGCGTTACCCCTTCTTCGGGACGGCGACATTGATGGCGATCGGCTTCGTCGCCGTCGCGGTGCTTCTTCCGGAACTGCCGAAGCCCAAGGAGAAGATCGCGATCACCGCGCCTCTCAAGGCGCTTCGCCAGCCGGGTCTTTTGACGACCGCGGTTGCGGCAGCTTTCTACAATTACGCCTTCTTCACGGTCCTCGCCTTCGTCCCCTTCGTTCTGCAAATGTCGGCACATGCGGTCGGATTGATTTTTTTCGGATGGGGGCTCCTGCTTGCGGTGTTTTCAGTTCTCGTCGCGCCGCGTCTGCAGGCGCGGCTGAGCGCTCCGCTCCTGCTCGCAGCATGTCTCGTTCTCTTCGCTGTCTTGCTCATGGTCATGGCTTTCAGCTCGGTTGAGATCGTTGCCGCTTGCGTGGTGCTTTCGGGCGCCTTGATGGGGGTCTGCAACACGGTCTTCACGGAGATGGCGCTGGAAGTCTCGACGGTTCCAAGACCGGTCGCCTCGGCCGCTTACAACTTCGTGCGGTGGTTCGCGGGCGTCGTCGCGCCCTATGCCGCGCCGCTTCTGGCGGAAAGTTTTGGCGCCCACATGGCCTTTTACGTAGCCTGTGTGGCCGCGCTCATTTCACCGATCGTGCTCTTTGCCCGGCGAAGCAGTCTCGGCCGTTATTCGGGATTGCGGGAAGGGGCCGGTGAGGCTCTTGGAGCCGTGCCGCCGATTGCGGCTCTCGCCGCGGTTGATGGAACGGACCAGGACTGGGGGGTTCTCAAGCGTGCTGCCGAGATCGCGCCGAAAGACGAGACCGTCTTCGTGCTGCATGTGCGCCCCTTCGAGGTGGTGGACGAAGACGCAGTCGATGCCGAGAGCGAGGCTGAGGCGGCGGCCGTTTTGGACCGCGCGCTCGTCTTTCTGCAAAAGCAGGGCGTGAGCGCAGAAGGAGAGGTGGTGGAGGCTGGCGCCGTTCATGTCGCACAGACCATTCTGGGCCGCGCAGAGGCAGTCGATGCCCCCATCCTGGTGATCGGGGAGCGGCACCGGGACGATATCGGAAATCTCGTCCACGGGAGCGTTGCCGACGCGATGGAACGTCAGGTTGAGCAGGGGCTGCGCCTCCTTACCGTAGCCGCGCCCGAGCTGCTCCGGGATGGTGCGACCGCCCGCTGAAAATAGGTCTCAACGAAAATGGGCCCGCCGTGGCGGACCCATTGGTGAGAGGCAGCGCTCGAAGAGAGGCTACTTACCGACTTGTGCTTTGGATGAGCGGTGTGATGCGGCGAACGGCGACACGCCGGTTCGCCCGTTCCGCGGTCTCCGTCGGGACTTTAAGGTATTGTTCGCCGTAGCCCTGGGTTACCAGATTTTCCGGCGGAATATCGAAATTCTCCGACAGCACGATCGCCACCGATTCCGCACGGCGGTCTGACAGTGCCAGGTTCGACACATCCGAGCCGATGGCGTCGGTATGTCCTTCCACGAGGAAGATCTCGTTGGGATTGCGCGACACCACGTCCTCGATGGCTTGGCCTATCGCGGAAAGCTGACCTATCTGGCTGCGTGAAATTGCGGCACTGCCCGTGTCGAATGTGATCGCATCCAGATCGACGCGACGGAGCTTGTCGCGCAGACGCGAGCTGTCGCGAACCTCCTCCAACGTATAGACCCGCTCCACGCTTTCGACCGGCGGCGCCATCAAGGTATCTTCGAGCTCGCCTTCAGATGCGCGCTGCATCTCGACGATGTAGCGATCTTGCGGCATCTGCAGGTCGAGGGGTGGCAGAGAGCGTTCGAAATAACCGGGCTCATATGCGCGATCGCTGTGATCGTAGCCGCGTTCGTCGATCAGCACGACCTGGTCGCCATCAGGGTACTGGCGGACGCGCCGAATGATCTCGCCATCATAATCCCGCTCCGTGATGACGCGGATTCCGTCCGAACGGGTGACGATGGTGCGCGTTCGTCCGCCCCCCAACTCGTCGACCGAGACATCCCGGGCTCGACGCAGAAGACGGTCGGTTTCGCTGTCGGACCGAATGAGAAGCTGGCCGTTGCGGCGAACGATGACGCGGTCGCCCGAATCTTGGACCACATCGCCGGAGGCGAAGGGCAGCATGAAGCCGCCGGCACCGCGGGGGGGGCCACGCCGATCGCGCCGGTCATCTTCGCCCGACCATTCACGACCATCCTGTCCGCGACGGCGGGCGTCTTCGCGATCTGGTCTATCGGCCTGCCGCACGGCGTCGCGCCGCTGCTGATGCAGTTTCTGGCGCAGCTCGCGCACCCTCGGATCTTCCTTCTCGCCGGCAATGCCGAGCTGGGGCGTTTGGGGAGAGGGCGCTTCGCCCGGCCGCTCCGCCTCCGGCCGCTGCTGTACGTTGCGCTTCGGTGGTGCTGCGTCCGGTTTCGGCGGGATTGGTGCCTTAGCGGGTGCCTCCGCGGGCGGCTGTCGCCGTTCCTTCGCCTGCTCCTGTTGCCGACGCAGGAATTCCGCGCCCGGTCCGGCTTTCTTTCGCTGTTGCTCTGCTTCGCGAGGCTGCTCTTCGCGCCGTGGTGGCGCGGCAGCAGGTTTTTCTGGACGAGCCGGTTCTGCACGCTTTGGCGAGGGCTGAGGCGCGGATTTCTGAGGCGGCGCAACTTGTTTCTGCGGCGCCTGTGGGGGCTGCTGTGGCCTTTCGGGCTGGGGCGTCGGCGCCGCACGCTGCTTTGGACCCGGGCCTTGGGGAGGTTTTTGGGGTGTGTTCGGTTGCGGTTGGGGAGCCTTTTGCGGAGGAGGGCCCGGTTGTCCGAGCTTTGGGCGCTCGCGGTTTTGCTCGCGCTTCTTCTCATCCTCGCCGTTGCCGCGTCTCGGACCGATATTAGGCGGCCAGTCGGGCTGTCCTGCCTGAGCAAGAACGGTGGGGTCCTCCATGCCGGCGGTGCCGGCGTAAGCGGGGTGGGCAAACGGCAGCGTGAGCGCCGTCGCCGCGAGCATAGCTGCAAATCTCATCGACGTATCCGTGTTCCGAGCCCCCTCGGACACGGCTAAATCCGTCGACGGCGAATTGTTCCGTCTTAAGGTGAATTCGCGGCCGGGACGTGGTTCGGCAGGCTGAAGCCTTCCGGGACCGGCAGCTGATGCTCTCGCCGCCCCACGGCCTCAAATCCGAGGCGCTGGTAGAGCGGCAAGGCTGCGGGATGATCCATCGTGCACGTATTGACGGTGACCGCTTCGGCGCCGCGAGAAAAGGCTTCATTGACGGCCGTGCCGAGGAGCCAGGGTCCGATGCGGCGACCCTTCCAGTCGGGCATGAGACCGAAATAGACGAGGTCGACGGTCATAGGGTCTGAAAAATTGAGCTCGAAGAAGCCAGCCGGTGCGCCGTTCCCATAAAGTACCCAAACTTCGATGCCGTCACCATGAATGCGTTCGGCCAATGTCGTATCGTCGAGCCCATGCCGTTCCACCCACAGATAGCTCCGACCAATCGTGGCGTAGAGATAGCGGTAGAAATGCAAGGGGCAGTTTTCGGCGCGCATCAGCGCCAGACGAATGCCGGCCGGGGGCGGGGGCAGATGCCGCGGAGGCGCAGTCATGCGCAGATCCGTAATCGTGGTCGGAACCAGACGCGTCATTCGCTTCCCCGTTCGATAGGTGTGTCGGTTCTGCCGCCCCATTCCGCCCATGAACCATCGTAAAGAGCGACATCCCGTTTGCCGGCAGTGGCGAGCGCGAAGCTCAAGACGGCGGCCGTCACACCTGAGCCGCAGGATGTGATGATGGGCCTGTGCCAGTCGACGCCGGCTTGCTCGAAAAGTCGACGGATGGTGCCTGGTTCGGCCAGGCTTTTGCCATCTTCCGCGAAAAGCGCGCCGAAAGGCAGATTGAAAGAGCCTGGCATGTGGCCGCTCTTGAGACCGGGGCGCGGTTCGGCCGCTTCGCCGCTGAAACGCGGCGCGGGGCGTGCATCGACCACCTGCGCATTCTTGTTGGCGATCGCATTGCGGACCCGCTCGAGATCGGCAACCGCGTCACGGTCGAACCGGACGTTAAAGGTTGTTTTGGGAGGCGAGGGTGTCTCCGTCTCCAGCGGCAGTCCCGCCGCACGCCAGGCCGGCAGGCCGCCCTCGAGAAGCCGCACATCTGTGGCGCCGAACGTCTTGAGCGTCCACCAGACCCGCGGAGCGGAGAAGCAACCCATTCCATCGTAGACGATGATGGTGTCCTTTTCCGAAAGGCCGAGCTTTCCCGCGGCTTCCGCAAAACCCTCATGGCTCGGCAGCATATGCGGCAGGTCTGTGTCGGGATCGGCGATCCGGTCGATGTCGAAATAGACCGCACCGGGTATATGTCCGGCCCCGTACTCCGCTTTGGCATCGCGCGCATGGGCGGGGAGGTACCAGGAGGCGTCGATTACTTTCACCTTTTCGTCCGCAAAGTGCTCGTTGAGCCACTTGGGACTGACCAGCATGGTGCCCATCGTCAGCTCGCCAGCTGCAGACGGATTCGGCGGTTCTGGCGGCCCTTCTTCTCGATCTTGCCGATCTTGAGGGCGCCGATTTCGCCGGTGGAGCGCACATGGGTGCCGCCACAGGGCTGAAGATCGACCGAACCATCGGCGCCGATCGCCACGAGCCGGACCTTGCCGGAGCCGGTCGGCGGCTTCACGCTCATGGTCCGAACGAGGTCCGGGTTGTCGGCGAGTTCTTCATCCGTAATCCAGCGTGTTGTCACGGCGTGGTCAGCTTTCACGAGTTCGTTGAGCGCATCGGTCAGCGCGTCTTTGTCGATGGCATCCGCCTCGGCGATATCGAAATCGAGCCGGCTCTCCGCCGCTCCGATCGATCCTCCGGTCACCGGGAAGGCGATCAGCGAGCAGAGGAGATGCAGGGCGGTGTGCATGCGCATATGCGCGTGACGTCGGTCCCAGTCGAGGATGACTTTCACGTGCTCGCCAACTGAAGGGAGTTTTGTCTCGCCAGCCGGCACATGCACGATCTCGGATTTGTCGTCGCCGTAGACGGTGGCGCCGATCGCGGCCTCTCCGTCGGCGAAGAGAAGGCGTCCTGTGTCGCCAGGCTGGCCGCCGCCGGTGGCATAGAAAACGGTCTTGTCCAGGATGATGCCGCCGCGATCGTTGATGGCGATAACCTCCGCCTCGCATTCCTTCAGATAGGCATCGTTGCGAAAGAGAAGTTCAGTCGGCGCACTCACTCGGGCACCTCCTCGAATGGGATATCGATCGCCGGCGGCTGTGACAGCCAGGCCGGCACCGGCAGGTTCTTAGCGCGCAGGAAGTCGGGATTGAACAATTTCGTGGCGTAACGTGCGCCATGGTCGCACAGAATGGTCACGATACGATGGCCTGGGCCCAGCTCGCGGGCCATGCGGATGGCTCCCGCGACATTGATCCCCGACGAACCGCCGAGACACAGCCCTTCCTTTTCGACGAGGTCGAAGAGGACGGCCATCGCTTCCGAATCGGGAATGTTGAAGGGCATATCGACGGGCGCGCCTTCAAGGTTGGCCGTGATGCGCCCCTGGCCAATGCCCTCGGTCACGGACGAGCCAGAGGATTTGAGCTCGCCATTGGCATAATAATTGTACAATGCCGCCCCGTCCGGATCGGCGAGCCCGATCTTGATCGAACTGTCCCGCTCTTTCAGGGCCATGCCGCATCCAGCGAGCGTGCCGCCCGTTCCGACCGCACAGATGAAGCCGTCGAGCTTGCCGTCCGTCTGCCGCCAGATCTCCGGACCCGTGGTTTCTATATGGGCGTTGCGGTTCGCAGTGTTGTCGAACTGATTGGCCCAGATCGCTCCGCTGGGCTCCTCCGCGGCGAGCCTCTCTGCAAGCCGGCCCGAGACTTTGATGTAGTTGTTGGGATTGCGGTATGGCACAGCCGGAACTTCAAGGAGGCGCGCGCCATGGAGGCGAAGGGCCTGCTTCTTCTCCTCAGACTGCGTTTGCGGAATGACAATGACGGCGTGGTAGCCAAGCGCCTTGGCGACGAGGGCAAGCCCGATGCCCGTATTGCCGGCCGTACCTTCGACGATGGTTCCGCCCGGCTGCAACAATCCACGCTTTTCCGCATCGCGGATGATGCCAAGAGCGGCTCGATCTTTGACGGACTGGCCTGGGTTGAGAAACTCGGCTTTGGCGAGGATTTCGCAGCCAGTTATCTCCGATGCGTGTCGCAGCCGCAAAAGCGGCGTGTTGCCGACCGTTTCGAGGACGGACGGGGTGATGGCAGCGGGCATCGGTTTTCCTCGCGTCTTGCTCCCGCGGCGGATCAGGGGTTGCGGCCGCAGAGTTATGGGGGATGGCGCAGGCGAACTCACCTTCGCTCGGGGCGTCTATCTTCACATTTATGCCCCTCGCACGCTCCGTAAAGGACAATCTCGATTGCAAGCCTGGAGCGATGTTTAGGGTTTACTGGAACCAAGCGACGCCCTATCGAGATGCCTCTCGGCACCGGCCCGACTGCACGCCTTGGGGGGCAGCATAGCGGAAGGGTTTCGCGCGATAACCTTGGGTTATCGCGGGCCGGGCATGTTCTCGCACAAGGAACTCCCCCAATGGACATCAATCCTGACCGTCTGGGTAAGGTCGCGATCATTGCCGCGATCAGCTCGCGCGAGGAGGAAGAGGTCTTCAAGCAGTATATCGCGGCGAGTACGCGCTTGAAGCTCGGCATCACCTTTGTCAGCGGTATCCGCACCGATGTGACGAAGACATTCGTGAAGTCGCTCGTCGCCTGCGCTCTCCAAAGCCATATCATTCACCACCATCACAACGAGATCCACGCGGTCATCCATGCCGGGCTCGAATGCCTGAAGGGCGTCAGCTCGGATGTTGCGGCAGAATCAAGCCTGAAGCTCAAGGTGGCCATCGTTTCAGACGGGAGGTGGCTCGCGATTGCCGCACATGGCGAATCTGCTTTTCATCCCGAAACAAACCATGAGCGGATGGGCTTCGGGGTCATGCATCTCTAGCGGCAGAGCCGCCGCTTTCTGAGACCGTCTCGGTCGTCGGGCGTGGCATGCCAGGTGGCCTTGTCTGTGTCACAGCTGCAATCCGGAAACATTCTCCACCTTCAGCGGTGTCACTTCGCTGGAGAGCGCGCACCGAAAAAGGCGAATTGCCTGATCGTTGGTCGTGTGAGCCTCCGGCTGTCCCGAGGGTGGAGGAGCGCATTCTCCGCCCTTGTTTCTGAACGCCACACCGATCGTCTGTGGGATCCGCCTGTCATTCCCGCCGATGCTTGTCACCCTTTTGCGTGACGGCGGATGAGGGAAGACAGCGATCGATGATCACAGGATTGTACGTGCATAACTATGAACGACTGCCTCGATCGTGTTCAATTTGGGGCTGACGAGCGGTGAAAACGTCGCGTTTTCAGATATTTGCGACGATTATTAGAAGTCGCAATTCTATGCCGCCACAACCGCATCGGAGGGCGCTCTGCGCGCCGGCGGGCTTCGGGCTTCTTCGCGTAATTTATTGAAAAACAACGATAATAATCTTTTGTGCGCCTGGCTTATAATGATGCCATTTTGCCGCAACCTATGTCCGGGCAGGGGTCTGGACTCTTCGGCTTCAGAGTGAGATATACGACTTAAGTCGGGGGTACCAAAACGGGAACCCGATGGGCCCTCGGGCCACGTGATGCTCCGCCTGGCGGAGATGTACTGCTCCTTCGGGAGCTAGTGATACAGTGATCAGGGGTGACGCCAACCGCATTCGCGGAGGCGGGCGCCTATCTTGAAAGCCCCTTTGGGGCGTGTGATCTCGTGATTGGAGCAGCTTGGGCGCCCCTTCGGGGAGTTCGTCTCATCCTTTGCTCACACCCATTCCTCACCAGTGAATCAGTGTTCTCCGTGTCGGTGAACTCCTGAATCTCCTTGCGGCTTTCGGCGCTTACCGGCGTTCGAGGTCAACGGGGAATTGCGCCCTCGCGCCGCCCGCTACGAGCGACGTTCGGACGCGGCGAAATCGCCAAAGCAGGTTTTGCGCGAACTGCGACCACCGTCAAAGCGCAGCCTGGGGAGGCGAAATGAGTGCGAGATTATGCAAGCCTCTCAGCAACTTACAGAAAACAAATCCGGGCAGACGCCGGCTTTCGAGGTCGGAGTAAGCGCTATCACCTGGCGCATCGGCTCGGCGTTCCTCGCCGGCGCATTGCTCGAGGTCGCCACGCATCCGAAGCCCGGGTTGGTGACTGCGCGCTCCAACGGTGCGCACCGCGACATGGACATCTCCACCTTCATGGTGTCCTCGGCTGCGATCGCTCCCTGTTTCTTCCAATGTGCCGACGCTGGCCAGCGTCATGAAGGGCCTGTGAGCAGCCTTCTGCCGAGCGTGCGCAACATCGGCTCGCATTATGAGGGCCTGCTTCTTGCCGCAACAGGCGGTGTCAACACACAACGTGGTTTCCTCTTTTCCGCCGGTATCTTGAGCGCTGCGGCTGGTCTGCTGGCGCGCGAACCGGCGCCTATCACTGCCGATGCTCTCTTCGCGACTGCTGCCTTGATGGTCGATGGGCTTTGCGCCCGCGAGCTCTGCAGTCTTGCCGGTCGCGAAGCTACGACGGCCGGCGAGTGGCTCTATCAGCGCTACGGTGTCCAGGGCATCCGCGGCGAAGTGGAGGCGGGTTTTCCGACCGTCGCCGAAGCCGGGCTGCCGGCCTTCCGAGCAGCCCGCGAAAAGGGAGCGTCTGTCCAGACGGCGCTCATCCATACGCTCATTTCTTTGATGGCTGTCGCCGAAGACACGACGCTCTTGTGGCGCGGTGGCTTTGCCGCGCTCGACTTTGTGCGCGCGGAAGCCCGCGAAGTGCTTCGTCTCGGCGGGGCGCTGAGCGAGGTCGGCATGGCCGCGATCCGCCGTCTCGATGCGGCATGCATCACCCGAAATATCAGCCCCGGAGGTTCGGCCGATCTTCTGGCCATCACCTTCGGCGTCGATGCGCTCTTGAGCGGCCATCCTGCCCCCGGAGCCGCTTTCACCGACCGGCCCCTCACGGCGGGTCAGTCTCCTAACCCCCCGAGGATCTCATGAACATCATTCTCTATGCCGGGATGTCCTACCTCATCACCGCAATCATCGCTTTCGGCGTGATCGGCGTGATCGTCGGCATCTCCAAATTCCTCTCACAGCCTTCCGAATAGACCGGCGAAAACAATGTTACATCAACTTCTTAGCATCTTCCCGGGCATCGGGACGCTCTTCGTTCAGGATCCGGTTATCGCGTTCTCGCGTATCGGTCTCATCATCCTCGGCTTCACACTTGCCTATCTCGGCTTCAAGCGGACGCTCGAGCCCTTGATCATGGTTCCGATGGGTCTCGGCATGATGGCGGTCAACGCCGGCGTCATGTTCCTGGAGGCCGGCAAGATCGGCACCCTCATCATCGCGCCGATGGTCTCCGAGACGGGCCCCTTGGTCGACATCATGCAGATCAACTTTCTGCAGCCGATCTACAACTTCACCTTCGTGAACTCGCTCGTCGCCTGCATGCTCTTCATGGGCATCGGCACGATGGCCGATATCTCCTTCATTCTGGCGCGCCCCTGGGCTTCGATCACGGTTGCGGTCTGCGCCGAGCTCGGCACCTTCGTGACGCTGGTGATCGGCTACTACTGCGGCCTGACGCCGGGGCAGGCGGCTGCGGTCGGCACGATCGGCGGCGCCGACGGCCCGATGGTTTTGTTTGCCTCGCTGATCATGGCGAAAGACCTCTTCGTCCCGATCTCCATCATCGCTTATCTCTATCTGTCGCTGTGCTACGCCGGCTATCCGTACCTTGTGCGCTGGCTGGTGCCTGAGAAGTACCGTGGCATCGAGGTCGAGATCGACTTCCCTGACGTCTCCCCGCAGGCGAAGTTCATCTTCACCATCGTTGCTGCGGGACTCCTCTGCCTGCTCCTGCCGGTGGCGTCTCCGTTGATCCTGTCCTTCTTCATGGGCGTTGCGATCAAGGAAGCCGAAATTGAGCCCTACCAGAAGCTCCTTGAGAACACGATCACCTATGGGTCGACCCTGTTCCTCGGCCTTGTGCTCGGCGTGCTTTGCGAGGCTTCGACACTCCTTGATCCGCGGGTCGCGATCCTGCTCGTCCTCGGCATCACGGCGCTCGCCGTCTCCGCTCTCGGGGGTATCGGTGGCGGCTGGCTGGTCTGGTTCCTGAGCAAGGGCAACTACAACCCGGCCACGGGCATCGCAGGTGTCTCCTGCATGCCGTCCACCGCCAAGATCGCCCAACGCTGCGCCTTCGAGGCAAGCCCCTACGCCATGATTATGCCTCTGGCCATGGGTGCTTCGATCTGCGGCGTCATCGTCTCCGCCATCGCCGTCGGCGTCTTCGCTTCGACGATCGGCCTGGTCGGATGACGGAGCGTCCGGTGTCTGCGCGCCCCCCAACCCTGCAGACACCGGACGCCAGTTTTCAAAGCATCGAAACCCTTACTCCGGACGAAACCATGTCCACCTTCTTCGCCCTCGCTGCCACGCCCACCGACCTCGCAAGCCATTGCGGTGTCGAGCGTCGGAACGGCGGGATCGACCCAGTCTACCGTATCTCCGCCGTCGATTCGACGAACCGGCTTATCCGGGATCTCGCTGCCGAAGGGGTGGCGCCAGGTCTTGCAGTGGTGGCGGAGCATCAGACGGCGGGCCGGGGGAAGGGCAAGCGTTTCTGGTTTTCGGAGCCGGGCAAGGGTTTCGCTCTGTCACTGCTGTTGCGGCCGACACGGCCGGTTGAAGAAGTCTCCCAGCTTACCCTCGTGCTGGGTGTGGCCGTCGCTGAGGCCATCGTGCAGGCGACCGGTGTCGCAGCCGAGCTCAAATGGCCAAACGATATCCTCGTCGACGGTCGCAAACTTTGCGGCATCCTGTGCGAGCTCGTTCTGACCCCGGAAGGGGACATGGCTCACGTGATCGCCGGTATCGGCCTCAACGTGAACGTCGCGGCCTCCGACTTCCCCCCGGTCCTTGAAAACATCGCCACATCGCTCGCGATCGAAGCCGGTCGGGCGATCGATGCCGAAGCGGTGCTGTCGGCGGTCCTCGTCTCGGTCGAGCGGTGGATGAAGCGCTGGGAAGACGAGGGCTTCGACCCCATTCGCCAGGCCTGGATTGCGCGCTCTTGCACGATCGGGCGGGAGATCTCCTTCGATGCGGGCGAAGCGCGCTGCCGAGGCGTTGCGACCGACCTCGGCCCTGACGGCAGCTTAAGTATTCGAGACGGAAGTGGCTCTCTACACCGCTTCTACTACGGAGAAGCGTGTCATTCGCCCGCCATTGCGAGCATTGTGCGCTAATAAAAGGAAACAGAGGTTGTTCCATGTCCACTAACTCTACAGAAAAGAAGTGGGACCGCCGCTCTGCAGATACTGCGGAGAGGCTGGAGGCTGCCTCCCGGTACATTGGTCCGGGAAAGCAGTTCAAGCCGGAGGACACGGTCGCGCTGCTTGAAGCGGTGATCCGCGCCGGCGACCGGGTCAATATCGAAGGCAACAATCAGAAGCAGGCCGATTTCCTCGCCGAGTGCCTCAACAAGGTGGACAAGTCGAGGATCCACGATCTGCACATGGTGCAGTCGGCCGTGCCGCTGCCCGTTCATCTGGACCTGTTTGAGAACGGCATCGCCAAGAAGCTCGACTTCGCGTTCGGCGGACCGCAGGCCGGCCGCGTCGCCAAGTTCATCAGCGAAGGCAAGCTCGAGCTTGGTGCCATCCATACCTATCTGGAGCTCTTCGGCCGCTACTTCCTCGACCTGACGCCAAAGGTGTCTCTCATCTGCGCCTACAAGGCGGACCGGCAGGGCAACCTCTACACCGGCTTCAACACCGAAGACACGCCGACGATCGTCGAGGCGACGAAGTTCCGTCAGGGCATCGTGATTGCCCAGGTCAACGAGATCGTCGACAAGCTTCCGCGTGTCGACATTCCGGCTGACTGGATCGACGGCGTCGTGCAGTCGCCGAAGCCGTTCTTCATCGAGCCCTTGTTCACCCGCGACCCGGCGCTCGTCACGGAAAGCCAGATCCTCCTCGCGATGCTGTGCCTCAAGGGCATCTACGCCGAGTACGAGGTGAAGCGGATCAACCACGGCATCGGCTTCCTGACCTCAGCCATTGAGCTGCTTCTGCCCACCTACGGCGAAGAGCTCGGCCTCAAGGGCAAAGCCTGCACGCACATGATCCTCAACCCGCATCCGACGATGATCCCGGCGATCGAATCGGGCTGGGTCGACACGATCCACTGCTTTGGTGGTGAGCTCGGCATGGAGAAGTACGTTGCGGCCCGCCCGGACGTCTTCTTCACGGGTCCCGACGGCACGCTGCGCTCCAACCGCGCTTACGCACAGACCGCCGGCCATTACGCCCTCGATATGTTCATCGGCGGCACGCTGCAGATCGACAAATTCGGCAATTCCTCCACGGCGACCGCATCGCGTGTCGCTGGCTTCGGTGGCGCGCCCAACATGGGTTGCGATGCCAAAGGCCGTCGCCATGCCACCGACAGCTGGTTGAAGGTCGGCAAGGAGATGCCGACGCTTGATCGTCAGATCGGCAACATGCCGCGCGGCAAACGTCTGGTCGTGCAGGGTGTTGAAACGTTCGGCGAGGGCAGGGCGCCCGTGTTCGTGGAACAGCTCGACGCCTGGAAGCTTGCCGAGAACGCAAATCTCGATCTGCCTCCGGTGATGATCTACGGCGACGATCTCACCCACATCGTGACCGAGGAAGGCATCGCCTACCTCAATCGCTGCGCGGACATCGAGGCGCGCATGGCCGCCATTCGTGCCGTCGCCGGCTACACCGAGATCGGCCTCAAGGCCAATCCGGACGAAACCCGGCAGCTGCGTGAAGCCGGCATCGTCAAGACACCGGAAGACCTGGGCGTCGACCGCTCCCGTGCCAACCGCTCGCTGCTTGCAGCCCGCAACATCCGCGACCTCGTGAGCTGGTCGGGCGGCCTCTACAACCCGCCGGCCCGGTTCCGCAACTGGTGACGAAGGACCTTTGAATCATGGCTTTGAATACCTTGGAATTCGACCTCAAGCTCGATGAGGTGACGCATTCGATCGACACGCCGATCCATCTCGGCGTCGTCGGCTCGGGCGACATGGAAGTCCTGATGGAGCCCAAGGATCTAAAGGGCGCCGTCTCGGTCCGCATCGTCACCCCCGTCGCTGGCTTCGACGATCTGTGGAAGCGCGTGGTGGAGAAGTTCGTCTCCGAAACGCTCCTCGGCGATGTCCACCTCGAGATCAACGACAACAACGCGACGCCCGCCGTCGTCCTGCTGCGCCTGCGCCAGGGCTTTGCGGAAGCGACCGGCGAGTAAGGAGAGATCTGATGCCGAAATGGAATGATCTTCAGGAGCAGAGCTTCCTGGAATCTGATGCACGCGCCCGGGCCGTCGGCCTGGTCGACGAGGGCACCTATACGGAACTCGCAGGTCCGTTCGACAGGTTCTACAGCCCGCACCTGGAAGTCCTGGGCGAAGCCGTCGAATTCGACGACGGGATCGTCACCGCGGTTGGCAAGATCGGCAAGACCCCGGTTTTCGTCATCTCGCAGGAAGGCCGGTTCATCGGCGGTTCCGTGGGCGAAGTCGGTGGCGCGAAGATGGTCAACACCATCCGTCTCGCCATCGAATTCCACGACAAGCTGGTGGCGGAGTATCCGGACATCTCCGACGAGGAGAAGCCGGTCGTCGTCATCTCTTTCGAGACCGGCGGTGTGCGCCTGCATGAATCGAATGCCGGTCTTCTCGCGCATGCCGAGGTGATGGACCAGTTGCAGAAGGCGCGCCACAAGGTGCCGGTCATCACGCTCATCGGCTCGAAGGTCGGCTGCTTCGGCGGCATGGGCTTTGTTGCGGCTGCGACGGACGCCATCGTGATGAGCGAGTTCGGACGTCTTGGCCTGACCGGCCCTGAGGTCATCGAACAGGAGATGGGCAAGGAGGAATTCGATTCCTCTGATCGTGCGCTCGTTTTCCGCACCACGGGTGGTCGGCACAAATACATCATGGGCGACTGTAACGTCCTCGTGCACAACACGATCGCCGCCTTCCGCGAGGCCGTCGCCAAGCTCGCCGTTCTGCCGGTTTCGGAATTCGAGAAGATGCGCCGCATCGGCTCGCCTGAGGCCGTCGAACGCCAGCTGCGTGCTGTTGCGCTTGCTGCCGAGATGCAGCCGCAGGACGCCCGTGACGTTTGGGCCAAAGCCGGCAATCCCGATCCCGTCGCTCTCACCGACATTCCGCTCGACGAGTTCATCGCCGACGTGAAGCGGCTGTCCGTCTGAGCCCGGTCAGAAATCCCATAATCAGGAGACAATCATGGAAGCCACTGAGACCATGATGGGAAGAGGTCGGGACGCGATCGACATGATCGTCGATGCCGACAGCTTCAACGAGGGCACCGTCGGTGCCAAAACCTTCGACGATCCCGAATTCGGTCCGGGTGCTGTTGTCGGGACCGCAGCCCTCAACGGCGAGGAGGTGACGATCATCGCCTCCGATGCCAACGCCTTCAACGAGAAGTTCCCCGTCGTCTATGCCGGCATCATCGGCATGGAGGAGGGCTACAAGATGGCTCAGGCCGTCTACGCCTCCCTCGAAGCCGATAAGGACAAGCCGGCTGCGCAGAAGCGTTCGCTCGTGCTCATCGTCGACACTCCAGGAAACGGTCCTGGCAAAGTCGAAGAGATCTTCGGCATGAACAAGGCGACCGGTGCCTATCAGCTGGCGCTCGCCGAGGCTCGGCTCGCGGGTCATCCGATCGTTGCCATGGTCATCGGCCGGGCGATCTCGGGCGCCTTCCTTTGCCACGGATTGCAGGCGGATCACATCGTGTCCCTCGACGCCAATTTTGGCACGATGATCCACGTGATGCCGCTCACCTCGGTGTCGCGCATCATCCGCAAGGATCTTGAGACGCTGCAGGAATTGTCGAAGGGCAATCCCGTCTTCGCGGCAGGACCGCGCTTCTTCTACGCCCTCGGCGGCGTCGAGGAGCTGGTCGGAACGCTCGACGGTATGCGTCCGACGATCATCGAGCACATCAAGGCGATCCGTGCCGCCAAGGCGGCCGGGGAAGCCGAGAAGCTCGGCCCGTGGGGCCGGGGCCAGCTCGGTGCCGAACGCGATGGCCGCAAGGTCCGGCCTGAAGTCATCAAGCTGATGAACCAAGAGTTCGCAGCAGTCGCCGAGAAATACGCTCCATCTCGCTGACGACCCCAAAGGGACGACGATCATGTCTGACGATCTGACGGTTCTCGAAGCAGCTCTGGACGCTTTCGGCACAGCTCCGACTTTGGAGGAGATGCCGCGGCGGACATTGGCGGACAAGGGTATCGACGGTCCTACCGCCGCCCATGTCATCGAGGAGGTGCATACGCCTTTCAATCTGGCGTATCTCACCTTCACGACAGGCTCTTCGGCGTTCCAGAATATCGTCGGCGTGGTCCATGGCGAGATTTCCGGCCGCTGCGCGGTGGCCCGGACCCTGTTCGAAAGACTTGGGTCCGGGCCAGGAGCGCGGATGCTTGTCAGCTATCCGCCTCTCGTCAATGTCTTCTCCGCAGAGGCGCTGCGCCAATGCGGGGTGGAATGGAGTTTCCTCAAGCGCTCGAGCCGCGATGCCTTCCTCGTCGCGGCCTGCCGTGAGAAACCTTCGATTATCCTTGGAGAATCCTCGTTCTTGCGGGCAAGCCTGGAGCAGGCGGGTCCGCTTGGACTGAAAGATGAATTGCCGGAGGGGGCTGTCCTCCTCACGGCCGGAACGCCGCTCGACGAAGGCCTGCTGCCGGTCGCGGAACGTTTCGGCTACACCGTCCATGACCTTTATGGCTGCCAGGAATTCGGCTGGCTCACCCTCGACGGCGTGCCGCTGCGCGACGACATCAGCCTCGTCGCATCACCCCGCGGGCCTTCGTATCGCGAACTCGTGGTCGGCGGCCTGCCGATGGGCGACAGCTTCATCGTCTCGCAGTCCGGGCATGTGTGCGACCGCGCGGGTGAAATCATCACCTATCGCCGCGAACGCACCTATCCAGAATATGAAGTCGTCGTCACCCACACGACGGCGAAGGCTGCCGAAACGGTGGAGAAGGCGGCTCGCACGATTTTGCGGATCAAAGGTCGGGTCGTGAAGGTGGCGCCGGACGTCGTGGTGGGCGCCCCGGCGACGCGGCTCAAGCTCATTCCCGGTCTTCCGGTCGGTGATGCCGCCACACATGCCGGCGTCGAGATCGTCGGACCTGAAAAGACGCGCCTCTTCGACGTGGTGGTCGAGGCGCAGGCCAATCTGCAGAAGACCGCAAAGACGGATCCTGCGTGGATCAAGAGGCGCTGATCATGCTGAACCGGCGCCATTTCCTCGCTTATCTCCATCCTGAGGCTCGTCAGGCGCTCGCGCCGGCACTCGTGGAAGCGCTGCCGCACACGATGCGCGACAGCGTCACTGAAACGGCGGTGCTGCACGGGTTCCTGACGGATCGGATTCCCGGCATCGTCTGCCGTCCGACCAGGCGTTGCACCGAAGGGCAGGGACAGCTCGGCTTTGCCTTCCCCCTTCGTGTCGGTGAAGAACGGGTGCGGAGCTCGGTTCTGGTCGAGCCGGAGCACATCGCGTCTTTCTTGTCGCCCTACGAGGTGATGGAGCGGGCGGCTCTCCGTTTTCCCCCACCGCATGCGGCTTTGCGGGTCGCGCTATCGCTCGCTCGCCGCTTCGATATCCGGCTCGGTCTCATCGGATCTGCAGCGCTCGCCGCGATGACTGGCCTTCCGTATGTGCGGCCTCAATCGGATCTCGATCTCTTGATCGATGCCGACCAAGGCGGCGACTTCCAAGCTTTTCATGCATCTCTTGCGACGATCTCGCGAGAGATAGGCGTTAAGGCCGATGTCGAACTGGAATTTAATTGTTCCGTCGGCGTCAAACTTTCCGAATATATTTCAGGAAGAGAAGTTCTTCTTGCGAAGACGATTAATGATGTGGAGCTCATAGACCGGATTGAATTGCAGAGTTGCTTGGCTGATGGGGCGCGAATTAACGCCTCTGTTGCCGGGCGTTGGGGGGAGCATTGCAAGGTCCCCACAACCGAAACCATCGAAAACCAATGGAGTGAATGATGGATATCAAAGTGAAAATGCCTTCGACCGTCGTGTCGATCGAGGTCGCCGTCGGAGATGCGGTGACGAAGGGTCAGAGCCTCGCAGTGGTTGAGGCGATGAAGATGAAGAACAACACGCCTTCGCCGGTCGACGGCACGGTCAAGTCGATTTCGGCTTCCGTCGGCGAGCGCCTGAAGCCAGGTGCCGTCCTCATGGTCGTCGAGTGATTGAGTGAAGTGGGGCGGCGCCTCGCGCCGCCCCCTCAAACGAAGGCTCCGATACTCTGGAGTAAGTGAAATGGTGATTTACGGACTAGCCCTAATGGGCGGATGCATGATCGTAGGTACCGGTCTCGGCTACCTGATCGGTCATCTCGTTGGCATTGACGCGAATGTGGGCGGCGTTGGCATCGCGATGCTGTTGCTCGTCGTCATCTCGCGCCAGCTTATGGACAAAGAGCAGCTTTCCAAGCTGGCCCAGGACGGCATCATGTTCTGGAGCGCGATGTACATTCCTATCGTGGTGGCCATGTGCGCCCGCCAGAACGTCATCGCGGCTTTCGATGCCGGTGCTCTGGCCTTCGTGGCTGGACTCGGTGCCGTCTTCGCCGGCTTCCTGCTGATCCGCCCGATTGCGGCGCTCAGCCCGAAGAGTGATCCGCTTCCGCCCCTCGACGCGGATAATGCTGCTCCCGCCGCCACCGTCGCGGTGCCTGAATCCGCGAAGGAGGTCAAATAATCATGGATATCCTGGTACAAGCAGTCTCCAAATATCCTCTGGTTACTGCCTTCGTCGTCATCGGCCTCATCATGTGGGTGTCGAGCTATATTGGCAAAATCTTCAACAACCGCATCCACGCTTCCGCGATCGCCATTGTCATTGGTCTGATCCTGGCCTTCATCGGTGGCAAATACACCGGCGGCAAGCATGGCATCTCCGACGTCGGATTGTTCGCGGGCATCGGCCTGATGGGCGGCAGCGTCTTCCGTGACTTCGCGATCGTTGCCACGGCCTTCGGCGTGAAGCTGGAAGAGCTGAAGAAGGCGGGCGTGCCCGGTGTGGTCGCTCTTGTCGTCTCGATGATCCTGTCGACGGCGATCGGTGCGGCGACGGCTTACGCGTTCGGCTACACGAACCCGGTCGACATGGCCACGATCGGCGGCGGTGCGGCGACCTTCATCGTCGGTCCGGTGACCGGTGCGGCTCTCGGCGCATCTTCGGAAGTTATCGCCCTGTCGGTTGCCGCCGGCGTGGTGAAGTCGATCTCCGTGATGATCCTGACCCCGTTCCTTGCCAAGATGGCGGGCCTCAACAACCCGGCTGCAGCGGCTGTGTATGGTGGTCTCATGGGAACGACCAGCGGAACAGCCGCAGGATTGGCTGCTACCGATCCGCGGCTGGTTCCTTATGGTGCGATGACGGCGACGTTCTACACGGGCTTTGGCTGTCTGGTCGTCCCCTCACTCGGTTACGCCGCGATCGTTGCCCTGGTTGGTTGAACCTTTTGCCGAAGGACCAGTCAGGGTTTCATCCTGCGCAACACACCTGAGAATGAGACACCTGAGACAGTGTTTCAAGCGATGGTGCTACGAATAGGGTTCTGGCGCACGAATATGTGAATGACGTTCGTATTCCGAACCTGCAGCCGCCGGCCTGTCTCTTTTACGAGAGATGCCGGCGGCGCCAACGCTCCAAGGGGCAGATTATGACGACGATCGAGATCCGCGCGGTTCATCAGCGCTTCGAGACCTTCGAGGCCTTGAAGGGCATCGACCTGACGCTGGACGAGAAGCGTATCGGTATCGTCGGCTCCAATGGTTCCGGCAAGAGCACGTTCGCCCGGCTCTTGAACGGACTTCTCATCCCCACCTCCGGACAGGTTCTCGTCGACGGCCTCGATACGGCCAAGTCGGGCAAGGCGGTTCGTCGCAAGGTGGGTTTTGTCTTCCAAAATCCAGACAATCAGATCGTCTTCCCGATCGTGGAAGAAGATGTCGCCTTCGGCCTCAAGGGGCTGAAGCTTCCCGCAGCCCAGCGTGGCGCCCTCGTCGAAGAGGTGCTCGACCGCTACGGGCTCGGACCTTTTCGTTCGCATCCGTCGCATACGCTTTCCGGCGGACAGAAGCAGCTTCTGGCCCTGGCGGGCGTCCTCATCACGCGGCCTGATTGCGTCGTTTTTGATGAGCCGACGACGCTCCTCGATTTGCGCAACGCCAGGCGGGTTGCCAAGGTCATCGACGAGATGGAAGAGACCGTCATCGTCGTCACGCACGACTTGCCGCTACTGGAATCATTCGACCGCGTCATCGTCTTCGACCAGGGCAGGGTGATTGCCGACGACGCGCCGAATTCGGCGCTCGCGCGCTATGTGGAGCGTATGCAATGAAATCCCGCGGCGAGATATCCTCATTCCTGCATGCGCTGCCGGCTGCGGCAAAGCTCCTGGTTCTGGCGGCCGCGGGCACAGGGCTGGTCCTCGTCGGCAGTCTTCCGGTTCTCGCCGGAGCGTTCCTCGGGACCCTGATCCTTTACTGGCTTGCAGGCATTTCGCAGCAGAAGGCATTCCAGCAATTGCGCCCGCTGTTGTGGCTGTTGGTGCTTCTCTTTGTCGTCCAAGGCTTCTGGCAGTCATGGGAAATTGCGGGACTCGTCGTCCTGCGGATCTCGACGCTCATCCTTCTGGCTGCGTTTGTGACGCTGACGACACGCACGGACGCACTGATAGCGGCTGTTGAAAGGGCGCTCACGCCGCTTCGGCGCTTCGGCGTCAATCCCGCCAAGGTCGGTCTCGCCTTTTCTCTGGCGCTCCGGTTCATTCCGGTCATCGCGCAACAGGCGAACGATATCCGTGACGCGCAGCGGGCGAGGGGGCTTGGGGCCAATCCCGTCGCGCTCGCCTTGCCGCTTATTGTCCGGACCCTTCGAATGGCGAGCGATGTTGCCGATGCGATCGATGCGCGCTCGCCCTACAGTGATCACTCTGGCGACGAAGGCGAGCTGCCGCCGCGCTTCGTTCTCGAGCCGAATACGTCCAATGCGAGGATGTCATGCAACGACGCGGAACCACAACTAAAGACATAGTCTACATCGCCCTTTTCGCCGCTTTCATGGCTGCGCTTGGGATTTTCCCGCCGGTGATGCTGCCGCTGATCGGCGTGCCCATCACCGCTCAGTCGATGGGACCGATGCTGGCTGGAGCCATCCTGGGGGCGCGCCGGGGCGCGCTGTCGATTCTACTCTTCCTCGCGCTCGTCGCCGTCGGACTGCCGCTCCTTGCCGCCGGTCGCGGCGGTCTTGGCGTCTTCTTCGGCCCGACCGCCGGCTACCTTTTCGGTTGGGTCGCGGCCGCCTTCGCCGTCGGACTTTTGCACGAATGGGGCTGGAACCGGCTTAATGTCGTCACGTCGTTCGTCTTCTGCGCGCTCGGCGGCATCGTGGTGCTTTATGCTATCGGTATCCCGTGGACCGCGATCAATGTCGGCCTGCCGCTGACGAAGACCGCGATCGCATCGGCAGCGTTTATCCCGGGAGATCTGGTCAAGGCCGGTCTCGCCGCCATCATCGCGGTTTCCGTAAAGCGCTCTTATCCGATCATTCAGCGGACGGCATAGATAGCGCGTTTCCGCTAACGGGGCGGTCAGCCGAGATAGAGGAGGCCGGCCGCCACGAAGCCCGCAAGGCCGATAAGGGTCGGCACGATGGTACCACCCTTCCACACGGCGATCGTGAAGGCGATGACGACGCAGATGATCGCGACCGCGGACCCGAGGAGCGGCGCATCGTGAAACAGGCCCTGGCCTGAGCGCAACGCCGATGTCGCGACGATACCGCCCAGAATGCCGTAACCTGCCCGGTCGAAGAATTCGCGGATGCGTTCACCTCCGATCGCCTCGCGCGCAAACAGCGGTACGAGTCGCAACAGCAGCGTTCCAAGGCCGGCGCCGACCGCAACCGCCCAAAGCTGCCAGTGAGAGAGAGCGTCAGGCATTCTTTTGTTTTCCTTGATCGACCAGCATGCTGAGGCCTGCCACGACGAGGGGCAGGACGAGAAGCGCGGATGCGCCCATGAAGGGCACACCGACCGGCACGAGAAGTGCGCCGAAGAGGGCGTTCACCATCAATGGTCGCAGCTTCTTTTGGCGGGCGATCAGCGTGGCGAAATAGATTGGGATCATCGCTCCCAAGGTGGCGCCAACGATAACTGGCACGGAGGCTGCGAGCTGGTGGCCAGCCACGGCGCCTATGACGGCGGAGAGCGAGCACATGCCTCCGACCATGCCGCAATAAAGAATCGGTCGTGGCGGCGGCTCCTCCATGAGGCGGGGGAGGATGACGGCGAAGGAACTCGCCGAAATCAGGCCGACACCGCCCAGGGCGCGCCAGAATGTCGTCTCCGGCAAGCGCGCCAGGACCGAGGCGACCATGACGATGAAGCGCAGATTGACGATGATGACGGCGACGACAGCTGCGGCCCATGCGGCGGCGGTTGCGCCTTCGCTCGTCAGGATCTGCATGGCGGCAGCCTGAGCGGGCGCGGCGACCGTCAGGCTGGTCATCAACGCTGTCTGCACGGCGTTGAGACCGGCTTCGGCGCTAAGCTGGCCGACGCCCATGAACATCACGAGGAAAGTGAGAATCACGACGAGAGCGTCGCCGGCGGCAATGCGGAAAACGTGTGCTGCGGACGTCTCTTCGTCGCTGGAGAGGTCTGGGGAGTCTGTCATCGCATCGGGGGATGTATCTCAATGTAGAATATTGGATACCCCTTTATTCCAGCTCAATTATTGTGTCCAGAAAAACTAATCGATATGAATAAACTTCATTTCGGAAAGTATTCACGCGTCTGTGCGTGCGACTACATGAGCCGTGTTTTCTTGTTCTGCGGTTTTGACTGCGCGTGGGCCGGCGTCACGAATCTCTATGCGATCGAGAGGCTCTTCTTAAATGAGGCTTGGGTGCTCAGATCACACCATGCGGGGTTTGTGCGCACCGCGAATCGCATTGGACTCTCGCCATTGAGGACGAAAGGCGATCGTTTCAGGTTTTTTGTGTCGATGAAGACGGGACCGAGCTTCGTGTGGCCTGGCCGCACTGCCCAAGGCGGGCAGATCCTGGCGCACATGGTTTCTGGCGCTCACCGTGCGGACACGGTTTCGACGATATCGTGGGATGAGAAGAGAAGGAAGGTGGCTCCCCGGGCCGGACTCGAACCAGCGACCCAGCGGTTAACAGCCGCTTGCTCTACCAACTGAGCTACCGGGGAATTGGGGCGCGATATACCAAACTCATCGGGCATTGCAAGCATCCTTTCGCAGCCCATTTTTGACGCATGCAAAACAGGCAGGAAGCCGAAGTGGTGAATAACGACAGCAGGCGGCGCTCGCGCCTCCATCTTTTTGGCCGGCAGATGCCTCTGCCGCACAGCCCGCTTTTGCGTGTTGGTATCGGGATTTTGCTGATTCTCGGCGGTTTTTTCGCGTTCCTGCCTGTGCTCGGCGTGTGGATGCTGCCCCTCGGCCTGATCGTGTTGTCGATCGACATTCCCGCGGTGCGGCGTTGGCGGCGACGGTTCACTGTGTGGATCTATACGCACTATCCTAGTGTGGCGCGGCGATTCGACGTCGCCGCGCCTGCGGGTAATGGCAAAGCGGCTGTCGCGGGTAAAATCGATTCGGAAACGCCCTTCGTTTCGCCGGATGAGACACGCGCGAGCGAAACGGAGCGGTCGACGGAATCGCGCTTGCGGCAGTCTTCCGATTCCGTTTAGTCTTTGAAATGGTTCCGGTTCCCGAAAGGTGCACAGCACCAGGGGATCAAAAGGGAATGCGACAGGGACGACCCAGATCGGGGTCCCTCATCCGCAGCTGCCCCCGCAACTGTACGCGGCGAGCCCCCTGCACAAGCCACCGGCAACGGGAAGGCGCAGAAGGGGCTGAGACCCGCAAGCCAGGAGACCTGCCGGACCAGGGCAACTCGAACGCCGTCGGAGGGACGGTAAAGGGGATAGCATGCAAGGTTCGGGAAAATTTCCCTCGGCAATTCTAGCCAGGACGGGTGCCGGGAGCGCTGCATCGACCTCGGGCGAACATCGCGCGAGCGTCGAGTTTGGTTTCGCGGGCATGCTCGTGCGGTGCCCTGCGCCTGACCTTTCAGGAAGCTCTTCCTCGCCGCACTGCCGCTGAGGCAGATATGTTTCTTCCCATTCAAGGTGTAGCCGCGGGGCAGGCGGCCCTCATGCCAACCGGCACGACGGCGAGCAGCCGGCCGCTTGAATTGCATGCCTTGTCCCTGGAATCCTCATGATGACGACGGCACTCGTTTTGGGGGGCGCCCGCTCGGGAAAAAGCGCCTACGCGGAACGTCTCGTGGAGGAAAGCGGGCTCACCCCCGTCTATGTGGCGACCTGTCCTCCTTCGCAGAACGACGCGGAGATGCGTGAGCGCATCGCCGCGCATCAGGCGCGACGCGGGCCGGCATGGCGCACGGTCGAAGAGCCGATCGCGCTTGCGGCAGTCATCGCCAGGGAGGCCGCGCCGGAGCACGCGCTGCTCGTCGACTGCCTGACACTCTGGCTCTCCAACATCTTGTTTGCCGAAGAGGACCTCGCGGCGCGCACGCGTGAGCTTTGTGCAGCCCTCTCCTCAGCGAAAGGGCCCGTCATCTTCGTTTCCAACGAGGTCGGCCTCGGCATCGTACCCGATAACGCCCTTGCTCGTCGCTTTCGCGATGCGCAAGGCCGTCTCAACCAGGAAATCGCCCGCTCGGCTGAGCTTGTCGTCTTCATGGCGGCCGGTCTGCCTCTGGCACTGAAAGGACAGCTTCCTTCATGACAAACACTTCGGAACGCATCCCCGCGACGATCATCACCGGCTTTCTCGGAGCCGGAAAGACGACGATCATCCGCCATATCCTCGAGAACGCGAACGGCAGAAAGATCGCGCTCATCGTCAACGAGTTCGGAGATACGGGCTTCGACGGAGGCATTCTCTCCGATTGCGGCAGTCCCGCCTGCGGCGAGGAGGACATCGTCGAACTTTCCAACGGCTGCATCTGCTGCACGGTGGCCGATGACTTCTTGCCCGCGATGGAAGGCCTCCTCGCTCGCGGACAGGCGCCGGACCACATCGTCATCGAAACCTCGGGTCTCGCTTTGCCGCAGCCGCTCGTCAAAGCCTTCGCCTGGCCTGCTGTCCGCGACCGGGTGACCGTCGACGGGGTGGTGACCGTCGTCGATGCCGAGGCCGTCGCGGCCGGGCGTATGGCGAGCGATGAAGCGAAGCTCGTCGCGCAACGTGAAGCCGACCAGTCGCTCGATCATGACGATCCGATCGAGGAATTGTTCGAGGATCAGCTGCGCTGTGCCGATCTCATCATCCTGTCGAAGAGCGATCTCGTCGATGAAGAGGGCATGATGCGCGTGGAAAAGCGCGTCGGAGAGGACAAGCGCGTGGCCGCGTCGCTCATTCGCGCCATACATGGCATCGTGCCGCCTGAAGTGCTTCTGGGCGTCGGAGCCGGGGCGGAGGACGATAGCGAGACGCGGCTTTCGCACCATGAGATGGAAGGCGAGGAGCACGAGCACGACGATTTCGATTCCTTCAGCATCGCCGTCACCGCACCCGACAAGGCCGAGGCCGAAGCGCGCATCGCCAAGGCACTTGCCATGCCCGGCGTCCTGCGCATCAAGGGACGTCTCGCGGTCGACGGCAAAAAGGTGCCGCTGGTCGTTCAGGCCGTGGGTCAGAGGCTGGAGAGCTGGTTCGACCGTGGCGACGGCGATTCGTCAGGCGAACCGAAGCTCGTGGTGATCGGCCTGTCCGATGTTGATCGGGCGGCCGTCACGGAGGCCCTCGGAGGCTGAATTGCATATCTTCAAGGGCCAGAGCCGGGGGCTCGACGCGGCCTCCGAAGCGGTCGATCTCGATCAAAGCCCGGGCGACATCGTCATCCTTTCTGCAGCTGATACGGAGATTGCCGGCTTGGCTGCGGCGGCGAACCGGCTGCCGGGTGATTTTCCGGCGACGCGGCTCGCCAATTGGATGGCGCTCGCGCATCCCTATTCGGTCGACCTCTATGTCGAGAAGGTGCTGGCCGAGGCGAAGCTGATCGTCGTCCGGCTTCTCGGCGGTGTCGGCTATTGGCGCTATGGCGTCGAGGAGACGCTGCGGATCGCGCGTGGCTCCGGCGCCAAAGTGGCGCTGATGCCGGGTGATACGAAATGGGACGGCGATCTTGCCGCCGAGGGCACGCTCGGCGCCGATGAAACGCGGCTTCTCTGGTCTTATCTGGCCGAGGGCGGGGCGGAGAATTTCGCAAACGCGTTGCGCTTTTCGGGCCATCTCCTCGGGTACGACGCTGCTCCTCCGCCGCCGAAGACGGTGCCGGCTTTCGGCGTTTACGAGGCCGGCCTAAAGCCGGATGCCAAGGGACCGACTGCGGCAATCGTCTTCTACCGCGCCCTCGTGCAATCGGGTCAGACGGCGCCGGTGGAAGCGCTTTCTACGGCTCTTGCCGAACGGGGACTGCGGCCGCTTCCGGTTTTCGTCTCAAGCCTCAAGGCGGCGGCGGACAAAGAGTTCGTAACGGGGCTGTTTCAGGAGCACGATCCTGCGCTTATCCTGAACGCCACTGCCTTTGCTCTCGGCAAGACCGGCGATCCGTCTGCCGAGACCGTTCTTGATGGCGGAAGGCGGCCGGTTCTTCAGGTGACGTTTGCGGGCGTGTCCGAGGCGATCTGGCGGGAGCATCCGCGCGGTCTCTCACCCTCCGATCTCACCATGAACGTGGTGCTGCCGGAGGTCGACGGACGTCTCATCACGCGCGCCGTCTCTTTCAAGGAAGAGGGGGCATTCGAGCCGCGTACGCAGTGCCGGCCGATGGCGCATCGCCCGCTTGCCGACCGCATCGCCTTCGTTGCCGATCTCGCGGCGGGCTGGGCGCGGCTTTCGGCAAAGCCGAACGCGGCGAAACATGTCGGCATCGTTCTGTCGAACTATCCCAACAAGGACGGACGGCTCGCAAACGGCGTCGGTCTCGATGCGCCCGAATCGACGGTCCGGCTCCTGTCTGCGATGGCCGAGGCCGGTTTCAACACCGAGGGCGCGCCCGGGACGGGCGAGGCCTTGATGCAGATGATTCTCGCCGGGCCGACAAACGCGATCGATGGACGCGTCGAGCGCACGGGCGGAGAACGGCTTTCGCTCGACGATTATCGAGAATTCTTCCGCACTCTGCCGGAGAACGTGCAGAGCGAGGTCGAGGCGGCGTGGGGGCGACCCGAGGATGACCCGTTCTTCGATCCTGACGAAGGTGCCTTTGCGCTCGCCCTGCATCGTTTCGGGCATATCACAATCGGCGTGCAGCCGGCGCGCGGCTACAACGTCGACCCCAAGACCTCCTATCATGACCCGGCGCTTGTGCCGCCGCATGGCTATTTCGCCTTTTACGCCTTTCTGAGGCACTCATTCGCGGCCGATGCGCTCGTCCATATGGGCAAGCACGGCAACCAGGAATGGCTGCCGGGCAAGGCGCTGGCGCTGTCACAGGATTGCTTCCCGGAAGCCACTCTCGGGCCTGTCCCGCTCATCTATCCCTTCATCGTCAACGACCCCGGCGAAGGGGCGCAGGCGAAGCGGCGCGCAGCTGCAGTCGTCATCGACCATCTGATGCCGCCGATGACGCGTGCCGAAAGCCACGGTGCGGCGGCCGAGCTTGAATATCTGATCGACGAATATGCGGCCGCCGATCTCGTCGATCCGCGGCGCTCCAAGAACGTTGCCGAAGCGATCGTGGAGCGGGCAGAAAGCGGAGGTTTCCTGGCCGATCTCGGTATTACCTCGGGCAAAGAATCGCGCGAGGAAATCATCCTCAAGCTCGACGAGCAGATTTGCGACCTGAAAGAGCTTCAGATCCGCGACGGGCTGCACATTCTCGGGCAGTCGCCATCCGGACGCCTGAGGACGGATACGCTTGCCGCGCTCGCACGTGTGCCGCGCGGCGGGCGCGAGGCGGGCGATGCCTCACTTTTGCGGGCTCTCGCCGATGATTTCGGCTTGCGCTTCGATCCGCTCGATTGCGTGCTGCATGAGCGCTGGGAAGGAAAGCGGCCAAAGCTCCTGGCGGATCTCACCAACGCCGCCTGGCGCACCAATGGCGACACGGTGGAGCGGCTGGAGATCTTTGCGGCTGCGCTCGTCGAGGCGCGGGTGCCGGAGATGCAAGAGGATGGCGCCCGCTCGGAAGCGCAAGGCGCGCTTCCAGATGTTCCTGGTCCGAAAACAATGGCCGTCCTGACTCAGTTGAGTGACGCGATCGCGCCGACGCTCGACGGGTCCGGCAGGGCTGAGATCGCGGCAACGCTCGCGGCCCTGTCGGGGCGTTTCGTGGCACCCGGCCCATCCGGTGCGCCAACGCGCGGACGCGCCGATTGCCTGCCGACAGGTCGCAATTTCTATTCCGTCGATGTCCGGGGCGTGCCGTCGCGTGCCGCCTTCGATCTCGGCTGGCGTTCGGCGCAGCTTCTGGCGGAGCGCTATTTCTCCGACGAAGGCGAATGGCCGACGGCCATGGCGCTGACCGTCTGGGGCACGTCGAACATGCGCACGGGCGGTGACGACATCGCCCAAGCACTGGCCCTTCTTGGAACACGGCCCGTATGGGAGCAGGCCTCGGGGCGTGTGACGGGTATCGATGTCGTGCCGCTCTCGGAGCTCGGTCGCCCGCGCATCGATGTGACGCTGCGGATTTCCGGCCTCTTCCGCGACGCCTTTCCACATCAGATCGATCTCTTCCATCAGGCGGTGCTTGCCGTCTCTGAGCGCGAGGAACCGGAGGACGCCAATCCGATCGCTGCACGTATCCGCCAGGACAGCGCCCGGTTGGGTGAGGCGGGGATGGCGGAGGACGATGCGCGCCGCGCCGCCTCCTTCCGCGTCTTCGGTTCCAAGCCCGGGGCCTATGGTGCCGGCCTGCAGGCCTTGATCGATGAAGGCATCTGGCAGGAGCGGGGCGATCTCGCCACAGCCTTTCTGGAATGGTCGTCCTATGCCTATGGCGGCGGTTCGGAGGGCGAAGGTGGCGAGCGCACACGGAAGCTCTTTGAGCGACGGCTCAAGACGACCGATGCCATCGTGCAAAACCAGGACAATCGCGAGCACGATCTTCTCGATTCCGACGATTATTATCAGTTCGAGGGAGGGCTCTCGTCCGCCGTCGAAACGCTGAAAGGGGCGGCGCCGCGGGCCTATCACAACGATCATTCGCGTCCGGAGCGGCCGGTGATCCGTGGCCTCGACGAAGAACTCGCACGCGTCGTGCGCGGGCGTGCCGCCAATCCGAAATGGATCGAGGGGGTTATGCGCCACGGCTACAAGGGCGCCTTCGAGATCGCGGCGACCGTCGATTATCTCTTCGCATTCGCGGCAACGACGCCCGCGGTCAAACACCACCATTTCGACCAGCTCTATGCCGCGTACCTCGAAGACGAGGATGTGCGTGCGTTTCTGGCCGACAACAATGCGCCGGCCTTGAAAGAGATCGCGGCGCGATTCAACGAAGCGATCGAGCGCGGCCTGTGGGCGCCGCGGCGCAACTCGGTCCACAATGAACTACACGAGCTCGCGAACGGAGGAAGTTTATGAGCAAGGCAGAGCTGAGCGAGGACGAGCTCAACCAGAAGCACGCCGAAAAGATGCGCCGAAAGAAAGAGGCGCGCGACAAAATCATCGCCACGAAGACGATCGAGAAGGGGCTTCTCGTCGTGCATACGGGCAAGGGCAAGGGCAAGACGACGGCGGGCTTCGGTCTCGTTTTCCGCGCGCTCGGCAACGGCATGAAAGTCGGCATCGCTCAGTTCGTGAAGGGCAAGCGCGACACCGGCGAACGCCATGCCCTGGAGAAGTTCTCCGATCAGATCACTGTCGTCTCGACGGGCGAGGGCTTCACGTGGGAAACGCAGGATCGCGAGCATGACATTGCCGCTGCGCGCGAGGTCTGGGAAAAGGCCAAGGCGATGATCGAAGATGGAGAACACGATCTCGTTCTCCTCGACGAGCTCAACATCGTTCTGCGCTACGACTATCTGCCGCTCGAGGAAGTGCTCGGGGTGATCGAGGCGCGTCCGACGATGAAGCATGTCGTCGTGACCGGCCGCAACGCCAAGGACGAGCTCATCGAGGCCGCCGACCTCGTCACCGAGATGACGCAGGTGAAGCATCCGTTCCGGTCCGGCGTGAAGGCGCAGATCGGAATCGAATTCTAGGTTCTCTCGCCAACCCTTCGGAGTTACCGTGTCTCGTACACCCGCCATTATGATCCAGGGCACCGGCTCGCATGTCGGCAAGTCGCTTCTGGTTGCCGGTATTTGCCGGGCTTTCAGCAATCGGGGTCTCAAGGTGAGACCCTTCAAGCCGCAGAACATGTCGAACAATGCCGGCGTGACGGCGGATGGCGGCGAGATCGGACGGGCCCAGATGACGCAGGCGCTGGCCGCCCGCGTGCCGCCATCCGTGCACATGAACCCGGTTCTGCTGAAGCCCGAAAGCGATATCGGCGCCCAGGTGATCGTGCAGGGACAGCGCGTAGCGACGCTGAAGGCGCGCGATTACACGGTGCGCAAGCCCGAGTTCCTCGGCGCCGTAATGGACAGCTTCAATCGGCAGCTCGATGCTGCTGATATCGTTGTCGTCGAAGGGGCGGGCTCCCCGGCGGAGGTCAATTTGCGTGAGGGCGACATCGCCAATATGGGCTTTGCGTTGGCAGCCGACGTGCCGGTTATTCTCGCTGGAGATATCGAGCGCGGCGGCGTGATCGCGAGCCTCGTCGGCACGCATGCAATTCTTGATGCGGCCGATCGCTCTCTCATAAAAGCTTTTATTGTCAATCGCTTTCGTGGCGATGTTACGCTTTTTGACGAAGGTATGCGGATCATCGAAGGGCGTACCGGTTGGGCTGGGCTCGGGGTCGTGCCGCATTTTCCGGGCGCTGCGAAGCTCCCGGCAGAGGATGTGCTCGGGCTCGAAGAGCCAGCGGAGACACCGAAAAAGGGTGCTGCCACGGTGAAAGTGGTGGTGCCGCGTCTCGGCCGGATTGCCAATTTCGATGACCTCGACCCGTTGCGGCAGGAGCCTGCCGTCGAACTCGTCATTCTTGAGCCGGGCGAGGCTCTGCCGGGCGACACGGATCTCGTGCTTCTTCCGGGCTCGAAGTCCACCATCGCGGATCTGGCGGTGCTGCGCGAGGCCGGCTGGGATATCGACATCGCGGCGCATGTGCGCCGTGGCGGTCACGTTCTCGGGATCTGCGGAGGGTTTCAGATGCTCGGCCGTCTCATCGCAGACAAGGACGGCATCGAAGGCTCTCCTCAGAATGTGCGTGGCCTCGGACTTCTCGACGTCACCACGAACCTCACCGCCGACAAGACGACGGTGCCGGTGCGAGGTGTGCACATGGCCTCGGGGGCCGAATTTTCAGGCTACGAGATCCATGTCGGCGAGACCGTGGGGCCCGGCCGCTCCGAACCTTTCGCCAAGCTCGAAGGGCGCCCGGATGGAGCCGTTGCCTATGACGGGCGCGTCATGGGCACCTATGCGCACGGCCTCTTCGGCTCCGACGCTTTCAGAGGGGCGTTCCTCGCCAATCTCGGTGCGACAAGCAGTGCGCGCTATGACGAGGGCGTCGAAGAGGTCCTCGACGCCCTGGCGCAGCATCTCGAAGAGCATCTGTCGCTCGACCAGATTTTTGAGATCGGCGCCTCTCGCGATTCGCACGAGCGCAAGAGCGCCTGAGATTATTCGGTGGCGGCCTGCTTTTTCGGCAGGTCGATGCGGGTCGCCGTGACCCGGCGTTCATCGCGAACAATCCCGTAGATGACGCCGGGCTCGGAACGGTCCCAGGCGATGCCCTGGCCGGCGATTTCCGCCGGGGCCGTGGCCACCCAGCGCATGACGGAGCCGAATTCGGGAAATTCCATCTTATAAATTTCGGCCGGATCGTGACCGGACAGCCAGAGATTGCCGTCGGGAGCGAACGAGCCACCCGAATTGCTCATGTCGTCGAATTTTTCCAGCAGCGCGTCGGGCAGGACCCAGGCTTCGGCGACGCGCCAATCGTCATCGAAACGCACGAGCTGGGTGGCGTATTTGTTGCCATAGGCCTGCTGGCTGCGCTCGAAGACACGATTGTAATTCGCAAAGGCCCCATACCAGACGCCGTCCTTGCGATCGAGCCAGGTGAGCGAGCCCCGATCGATCCCGAGGCTGTGGCTTTCCAGATGGTCGAGCGTTGCGGCGTCGAAGATCTCGACCGAACTCGTCATCGGCCATTCCGGATAATTGGAATGGGCGACATAGATCTTGCCGTCAACGACGGTGGCACTGTCGAAATGCTTCACGGCGCCGCCCTTGGCGCGGGCGAAGATTGCGACGCGCTCGCCCGTCTCCTTGGCGTATTTGGCGATGGTGCGATTATCGACCGCGTAAAAAAATGCCTCGTCGACCCCGACGGCCTGATTGGCCTCCGGCACGTTGTAAGAGCGAATGGTTTCGCTCTTACAACGTGCCGGTGGGTTCTTTGATGCCTTCTTGCGCCAGGGCGGAGGTGGCGAGAATGAGGAGGGCAGTGAGGGAGCAACACGCGATTCGAAACATGAGCGTCTCCTGAGAGATGGAACGCTCCGTCATTGCGATTTTGCGTGTCGCCCGTGCTTCACTCCTGTGACGCTTCGGCGAGGGCGCGTGGTCGCGCCCGTTTACCCCCAGATCAGAAGCGCGCCGACGGCCACGAGTGCCAGACCGAGCAGCCATGTCGCGTCGGCGAGCCTCAGCCCGCGGCGGAGATCCTTGAGCGTCACCTCGCGGCGACCTTCGGCATTCAACCAAACGCCCTCGACCGCTTCGCTTCCATATCGCCGTGGTCCTCCGAAGGCGAGGCCCAGCGCACCGGCGAGCGCAGCCTCCGGCCAGCCGGCGTTCGGGGAGCGATGGAGCGGTGCGTCGCGCCGTGCTGCTTTCAAGGCTTTTCCCGGGGAGGCTTCGGCAAAAATTGCGGCCGCCGCGATGAGGAGAGCAGAGAGGCGAGCGGGCACATAATTCGCCAGATCGTCGAGGCGCGCCGCGGCATAGCCGAAATCCTGATAGCGCTCGTTCTTATGTCCGATCATGGAATCGGCGGTGTTGAGCGCTTTGTAGGCGAGGAGGCCGGGAAGCCCGCCGATAAGGTACCAGAAGGCAGGTGCCACCAGCCCATCGGAGAAATTCTCTGCGAGCGATTCGAGTGCTGCGCGGTTGACGCCCGCTTCGTCGAGCTGCGTGACGTCGCGGCCGACGATCCAGGACAAGGCTTTCCGTGCCGGGCCGATGCCGCCCTCTGCCATGGCGTCGCCGACGGCCTGAACATGCTCCAAAAGGCTTTTCTGAGCGAGGAAGACGGAAACGATCAGCGCCTCGACGATCAGGGAGAGGGGAAGTGCTGTCGCGATTCGTTGCAGGACGACACCCGCGAAGACCGCTAGCCCAATCAGCACGGCGATGGCCAGCATGCCCCGCTTGCGGCGCTCCTCGCCGGTTTTTCGTTCATCGTTGAGGCCTTGATCCAGACCCTCGATCAAGCGTCCGATCCAGGCGACCGGATGGCCGATCTTCTTCCACAATTCGTCCGGATCGCCGACGAGCCGGTCGATCAGAAGGCCGAGGGCGAGAACGGCAAGACGGCTCATGACGGCAAAATCTCTTTTAAAGCGACCTCAAGCCGACGAAACTCGCTCTCGTCGCCTGGAAGCCCGAGGCGGAGCGAGCCCGGTCGGTCGGTGAAGATGCGGGTCCAAATGCCGTGCGCAGCAAGGCCTCGGTGCATCTCGGCCGCACGGTCGTCGCGGATCAAGGCCAGCAGCGGCGACTGGCTTTCGAACTGCAGAGCATGGGCCGCGAGGAGTGCCCGGAGTTCGTGTGCCTGCGTGTCGAGCCTGAGGCGTGTCTTTTCCTGCCATTCCCGGTCGGCGAGCGCATGACGACCGATGGTGATCGCCAGCTGCGAGACCGGCCAGTCTCCGAGGCGCTCACGCAGCGGTGCGATTGTTGGCGGATGAGCGATGATGAAGCCGAGGCGCAGCCCGGGCAGACCATAGAATTTGCCGAAAGAACGCAGCACGACGAGATTTTGCATCCGGCTCATGAGCGGGACCACCGAAGCCCGCTCGCTCAGCGCGTCCTCATAAGCCTCGTCCACCACGACGAGATCAGCGTCCTGCCGGCTCTCTGCGAGCGAGAGAATCGTCTCCGGCGATAGAATTCGGCCGTCGGGATTGTTGGGATTGACCAGGATGACGCTGGATCGCGCAGGGATCTCGCTCGGTCCGCGGAGGACGGGGATCTCGTCGTCGAAAGCCGTGCGATAGGACGCGTACGATGTGTCGAGAAGAACCGCCTTCCTCACGAGAGAGGGGAGTTGGCGGATCACCGGCTCGATGCCGGCAACGGGCAAGATCTCCGTCTCGTCCGGCACCCGGTAGGCGGCTCTTGCTGCGGTGGTGAGAGATTCCAGGTCACCCCGGGAAGGCAGCCGCTCGAGGGCGACATCGTCAAATTCGACACGTTGCCGCCACGGCCATGCGTGGGGATTGATACCCGTCGACAGATCGAGCCAGTCATCGCGCAAAATGCCGTAAAGTGCCGCTGCCGCCGCCGGGTCGCCGCCGTGATACATTTCGTTTCCCTTTGCCCGCGGGCCTCATAGCGCAAACAAAGGTCCTGCGACGAGAGCCGCGCTCCCCAAAAAGCGGGATGCAGCCCTTCGCAGCATCTTTTTGCCGCGGGGGCTGCTTGTGCTTGTCGGACCGGCAAAGCTTTGCTACGGGAGCGCCTCTGGCCTCGTGGCGGAGTGGTGACGCAGCGGACTGCAAATCCGTATACCCCGGTTCGATTCCGGGCGAGGCCTCCAGAGCCCTCCCATCCTCGCAGAGATGCCTCAAGCCTCCGACGACGAGTTTACAGCCTCTCGTTGAGATGCCGTAGACGGTCTCGAGCTACGATTTGCAGCTCTTTCTGCGGGCTTCGCCATGTTTGCAGGCGACCTTGCTTGTCGCACCGCTCGGCCCCCGCTAGGAAAGACGACGCAACGGTCAGGAACGAGCCATGACAGACAATGAAATCCTGCGTCAGCGGATGGTCGACAACCAGATCCGTACCCGGGACGTCACCGATCGTGAACTCATTCAGGCGTTTCTGAATGTGCCCCGCGAGCGTTTCGTGTCCGGCGTGCAGCAACCCTTTGCCTATTCCGACCTGGACCTGCCGCTCGAATCGCCAGGACGCGTGCTTCTCAATCCAGCGCTTATGGGCCGAATCATTCAGGCGATGGAAATCACGCCCAAAGAGGTGGTCCTCGATCTCGGCTGCGGACGCGGTTATGCCTCGGCGCTCATGGCGCGTCTTGCCGAAGCGGTCGTCGCCGTCGAGCCGGACGAGGAGCTTCGTCACGCTGCGGAGGCCAATATGGTCTCTTTGAAAATCGATAATGTCGCGATCGTCGAGGGATCACTCACCGAGGGCTATCCTTCCGAGGGGCCTTACGATGCGATTCTCATCGCAGGGGGAATCGAGGTGATTCCACCGGCTATTTTCGAGCAATTGAGCGAGTATGGCCGTCTTGCTGCGATCGAGATGAACAGCGAGGCGGGGCGCGTGATGCTCTATTCGCGGGTTGGCACCAATGTCAGCGGCAGGCCGGTCCTCGATGCGAGTGCGCCAATCATTCCGGGCTTTGAACGCAAGCGCGAATTCGTTTTTTAAGGCCTTTGATGCCCGATTGCCGGGTGTTGCAGAAGGGCCGCAGGCGAAAATAGAAATGCCGGAGGTCGTAGCAAAAGCGACGAGTTTCGTGCATCTGATGTTAAAACCCATATGACCGCGAGCGGCGGTCGCAGCTTCCGGTAGACGTCGTGCTTTTGACCCCGTGTAGATACTCCCTGGGCGTTGTTCTCGCCGCTACGCTTCTGGCTTCTCCGGCTGGAGCAGAGAGCATCACCGAGGCTCTCGCCTCAGCCTATTGGAATAACCCGACGATCAACTCTCAGCGTGCCGAAACGCGCGCGGTCGACGAGAACGTGCCGATCGCCAAGGCCGGCAATCGCCCTCAGGTCTCCGCCTACGGCGAAATCGATGGCACTCATACCGGCGGCTATGCACGTTCTGGGCGCGTCGGGGCTGATTTCAGCCGCAACACCTCCGACCTCGCAGTCGGCGTCCAGGTTCAGCAGAACCTGTTCAACGGGTTTCAAACCCGCAACTCCGTGAGCGGTGCGACAGCGAACGTTTATGCCAGTCGCTTCGCCCTGGAAAGCACGGTCCAGAGTGTCCTGCTCGATGCGGCCGAAGCCTATATGGATGTGCTGCGTGACGAGGCGTTGTTGCGTCTGCGGCGCCAAAATATCGACTTTCTCGATGAGCAATTGCGGGCGTCGCAAGACCGCTTCGATGTGGGTGAGAATACCCGCACGGACGTGGCGCAGACGCGCGCCGAGTTGAGTCTCGCCCAATCCAATCTCAGCCTCGCTGAGGCCAATCTCGTCGCCAGCAAGGCGATCTACCGACAGGTCGTCGGCCACGAGGCCAAAAATCTTCAGCTGACGTTCCCGTTCCGGAATAAATTGCCGAGCTCGCTTCAGCAGGCGCTTTCGCTCAGTCTCGACCGGCATCCGTCCATCATCGCCGCGCAATATTCCATGGACGCTGCCGCCTATGATGCAAAGCGCATCGAGGGCGAGCTTCTGCCGACGGTCAGCGTGACCGGCAATCTGCAGAAAGAGATCGGAGTCGGACGGCCTGACAATACCGAGACGGCGCAAATTATGGGCCGTGTCTCGATCCCGATCTATCAGGGTGGCTCGGTCTCGGCCCGGGTGCGGCAGGCGAAGGAGCTCCTTGGCCAGCGACGCATCGAGGTGGATGTGGCGCGCGAACAGGTGCGCGCCGCGACCGTTGCGGCCTGGGGAACTCTGGAGGCGACGAACGCCTCGATTCTCGCCGCGACGGCCCAGGTCGCCGCTTCGGATATCGCCCTGCAGGGCGTGATCGAGGAGCAGCGGGTCGGACAGCGCACCCAGCTCGATGTCTTGGATGCCCGCAGCACGCTTCTCGACGCCAATGTCAATCGCGTGGTCAGCCAGCGCGACCGCATCGTGGCCGCTTTCTCACTGCTCGCTGCCGTTGGCCGGCTCAATGCCGATGGGCTCAACCTGCCGGTCGAGCGCTATCACGCTGAAGCCCATTACGAGGCCGTGAAAGACAAGTGGTTCGGGCTGAGAACGCCTGACGGTCGCTGAGGCGAGCGACGCTGCTTTCCTAGTTGCTGCCGGCTCCCCAGGCGCGTAGGCCTGCCAGAGCCGGAGAAACGTTGCATTTTCTCTGTTTGGCGCGCTCCTGCGCTGCTTTATCGGTGCCGGTGTCGCCCGGCGCCCAGAGGCCTCCCTCTCTCTCCGCAGCCAGCCTAAAGAGATTCGTGCCGTCGGATGGTGCCGGCATCGGGCTCGCCCGTCCTGGGGATTATGCTCTTAAGCCCCTGGCGATGGGCTTTCTTTAACCTTCAAATGCGCATGTACAACCAAAGCGATTCGATGTGTGGAGGCTAAGGCCTCTGCCCAGGGAGCATTTTATGGCTAATCCGAGCGCGGCACAGGAACCGACCATGGAAGAGATCTTGGCGTCGATCCGCCAGATCATTTCCGAGGACGGCGACAAGTCGGAGGCGCGTGCTTCGAGGTCTCTGCGTGTTGCCATCGAGGATGACGAGGCGGAACCCGTTGCGAGTTCGCCTCAGCCTGTCTCCCCGCAACCTGTTGAAGCACCTGCCGCCGCCGAGGCGGAAGCCGTCTCGGAAACGTCTGGCGCCGAGGAAGCGGCGGACGATGACGAGGATGATTTCCCGGATTTCTCCGCCCCATTCGAGACTGCCGTCAGTGTTGAACCTCAGTCGTCGCAGCCTGAGCCGGCGGAGGAGCCTGAGCCGGTTGAGGAGCCGAAGGCTGCCGAACCGGCGATGACGGAAGCCGTGCAGCCTTCCTTTGGCCATCGCGCAGAGCCAGAGACATTCGAGACGGCAAGGCCGGCAGCGAAGGAGCCTAGCTCGATGACGACTTATGATGCGCGTATGCGCGCCGATGATCGGCTCTTGTCTGAGGACGCGGACGAGGCGGTATCCGGTGCCTTCAGTTCGTTGGCGCATACCATTCTGTCGCAGAACGCGCGCACTTTGGAGGATCTCGTTTCCGAGATGCTGCGCCCGATGCTCAAAGAATGGCTCGATGACAATCTGCCCCCGCTTGTGGAGCGGCTCGTCAAAGAAGAGATCGAGCGCGTTTCCCGCGGACGTCGCTGATCAAACCCGTCGCGGCCCTCAGTCGCGGCGACCCTTTTCTTCGCAGCCGTTACGGCTGCTGATCCAGACCGCTTGTTGACAGGCGGCGGGCGCACCAGTTTAACCGCGGCGGTTTCAGCGCCCGCTTCCGGGCCCATGGTGCGTTTCCCTCATGTTAGAAAAGACCTTCGACGCTCAGAACGTCGAACCTCGTATTTCCCAGAAATGGCTTGATGCCGATGCCTTCCGTGCCGGTTCCGGTGCGGAACCCGGCGCAGACACGTTCGCAGTCGTCATCCCGCCGCCGAACGTGACCGGCTCCCTGCACATGGGGCACGCACTCAACAACACGCTGCAAGATGTGCTCGTGCGCTATAACCGCATGCAGGGCAGGGACGTCCTGTGGCAGCCGGGCATGGACCATGCGGGCATCGCCACGCAGATGGTCGTCGAGCGGCAGATGATGCAGCGTCAGGAGCCTGGCCGACGCGATATCGGCCGGGAGGCCTTCGTGGAGAAGGTCTGGACCTGGAAGGCCGAGTCGGGCGGCATGATCCTCAATCAGCTGAAACGGCTCGGGGCCTCCTGTGATTGGTCGCGTGAGCGCTTCACCATGGATGAGGGGCTGTCGGCCGCGGTCATCAAGGTGTTTGTGCAGCTCTACAAGGAAGGGCTGATCTACAAGGACAAGCGCCTCGTCAATTGGGATCCGAAGCTTCTGACGGCGATCTCCGACCTCGAAGTGCAACAGGTCGAGATGAAGGGGCATCTTTGGCACTTCAAATACCCGATCGAGGGCGAGGAAGGCCGATCCATCACCGTCGCCACCACCCGGCCGGAAACCATGCTGGGCGATACGGGTGTGGCTGTGCATCCGGAAGACGAGCGCTACCGCGATCTCATCGGCAAGCACGTGATCCTGCCGCTCGTCGGGCGCAGGATCCCGATCGTGGCGGACGATTATGCCGATCCCGAAGCGGGCTCGGGCGCTGTGAAAATTACCCCGGCCCACGACTTCAACGATTTCGAGGTCGGGCGGCGGAATGACCTCGCTATGGTCAACGTCATGGATGTCGAGGCCAATCTCGTTCTCGATGGCAACGAAGACTTTCTGCGCGACGTGCCGCAGAGCGCCGAGCTCGCCGGGACTGTCGCGGCCCTCCACGGGCTCGATCGCTTCACGGCGCGCGACAAAGTCGTGGCGATGATGGATGTGCTGGGCCTTTTGGAGAAGGTCGAAGAGCACGTCCATGTCGTGCCGCACGGCGATCGCGGCGGTGTGCCGATCGAGCCGTTCCTGACGGACCAGTGGTACGTGGATGCCGCCACTTTGGCGAAGCCTGCCATCGCCTCCGTCCGTGAAGGCCGCACGACCTTCGTTCCGAAGAATTGGGAAAAGACCTATTTCGAGTGGATGGAGAACATCCAGCCCTGGTGCATTTCGCGCCAGCTTTGGTGGGGGCATCGGATTCCGGCCTGGTACGGGCCGGACGGCAAGGTCTTCGTGGAGGCTTCCGAGGAGGAAGCGGAGGCCGCCGCATCGCGTCATTACGGCAGCAAGGTGGAACTCACCCGCGACGAGGATGTGCTCGATACCTGGTTTTCCTCTGCACTTTGGCCGTTTTCGACGCTCGGCTGGCCAGACGAGACGGCTGAGCTCGCCCGCTATTATCCGACGAACGTGCTCGTGACCGGCTTCGACATCATCTTCTTCTGGGTCGCCCGGATGATGATGTTCGGACTGCATTTCATGAAGCAGGAGCCTTTCGCGGACGTCTACATCCACGCCCTCGTGCGCGATGAGCACGGTGCGAAGATGTCGAAGTCGAAAGGCAACGTCATCGATCCGCTCGAACTCATCGAGGAGTTTGGTGCTGATGCGTTGCGTTTCACGCTGGCAGCCATGGCGGCGCAGGGACGTGACATCAAGCTTTCTCCGCAACGTGTTGCAGGATATCGCAATTTCGGCACCAAGCTGTGGAATGCCGCACGCTTCTGTCAGATGAAGGGCTGTCGGCTGGACGCGAATTTCGATCCGGCTGATGCGAAGCTGCCCGTCAATCGCTGGATCCTGACGGAAGCTGCCCGCACTGTCGCCGCGGTCACCGAAGGGATCACCGCCTACCGCTTCAACGAGGCGGCCGACGCGATTTATCACTTCGTCTGGGACACGTTCTGCGACTGGTATCTGGAGCTCATCAAGCCGGTTCTCGAGGGCGACGATGAAGAGGCCGCCGCCGAGACACGGGCGGTCGCCGGCCGTGCTCTCGTCGATATCCTGAAGCTTCTGCATCCCTTCAGCCCATTCATCACCGAGGCGCTTTGGGATGAACTCGGTGGAGGGGAGGCCGGGCTTCTGGCTCTCGCGTCCTGGCCGGAAAGTGTCTTTGACGACAACGCTGCAGCTGACGACATCAACTGGTTGGTTCTGCTCGTGTCGTCAATCCGATCCGTCCGTGCGGAAATGAACGTGCCGGCGGGTGCGCGCACGCCACTCGTCGTCTGTGCGGCCTCGGAGCTGACGCAGGAGCGGCTTGCCCGTCATCAGGCGGCGATCGAACGCCTGGCGCGGGTGGATGCCATCTCGACCGCGCCGGATGTGCCCAAGAACGCGGCGCAGTTTCTCGTCGGTGAGGCGACCTGTGCGTTGCCACTTGAAGGCGTGATCGATTTCGATGCCGAACGCTCCCGCCTTGAGAAAGAGATCAGCAAGGTCGATGGTGAGATCGCACGCCTCGACAAGAAGCTCAGCAACGAGAAATTCGTCGCCCGGGCGCCTGAAGAAGTCGTGGCGGCAGAACGCGAGAAGCGGGCCGAATACGTGGCCGACCGAGAGCGTCTGGCGGCTGCGCTTGGACGGCTGAGCGACACGCACTGACCGGAGCATTTGACGGGGCCGTTGCGGCGGCCCCGTTGCCAATCCCTCTCGACGCCCTTGGCCACCTGCCGAAGCGTTTCTCGTCCTGCTCTCGTTTCGTCACGCGATCCGGCGTCGAGGGCAGGGTGCCGCTGTGGCCATTGCGCAACAGCCGCTTAGCGCAAGAAGCTCAGCCCCTTAGACCCATTAACAAGCGCCACGTTTCAGTCATAAACGAAGCGCAGGCGGAGCTTTATGACGAAGGCTCCACCTGGGGCATAAGTTCATGGGGCGTAGGGGCATGGACGCGAAAAGTTTTGATAAGTCACGTCTGCCAAGCCGCCATGTGACGGAAGGGCCGTCGCGTGCGCCGCATCGCTCTTATTACTATGCGATGGGTCTCGGGGCTGAGGAAATCCATCAGCCCTTCGTGGGTGTGGCGACCTGCTGGAACGAGGCTGCGCCGTGCAACATTGCGCTGTCTCGGCAGGCGCAGGTCGTCAAGAAGGGTGTTGCGTCGGCCAAAGGTACGCCCCGGGAGTTTACCACCATTACCGTGACCGATGGGATTGCCATGGGTCACGCCGGCATGAAGGCTTCCCTCGCGTCGCGCGAGGTGATTGCCGATTCCGTCGAGCTCACTATGCGGGGGCATTGCTACGATGCTCTTATCGGCCTTGCCGGCTGCGATAAATCTTTGCCGGGAATGATGATGGCGATGGTGCGGCTCAACGTGCCGTCGATCTTCATCTATGGCGGCACGATCCTGCCCGGGAGCTTTCGCGGCAAGGAGGTGACCGTCCTCGACGTCTTCGAAGGCGTCGGAAAGCGGCTGAGTGGCGAGTTTTCCGATGAGGATCTTGCCGAGCTGGAATCGGTTGCCTGTCCTTCGGCCGGCGCCTGCGGGGCGCAGTTCACCGCCAACACCATGGCAACGGTTTCCGAAGCGATCGGGCTGGCGCTGCCTTATTCGGCGGGCGCTCCCGCGCCTTACGAATTCCGGGACCGTTTCTGCTATGCGGCCGGCGAGCAGATCATGGAGCTTATCGCTCACCAGATCCGTCCGCGCGATATCGTGACACGTAAGGCTCTGGAGAATGCCGCGACGGTGGTTGCGGCCTCCGGCGGATCCACCAATGCCGGACTGCATCTTCCGGCAATTGCGCATGAATGCGGCATTGATTTCGACCTCTTCGAGGTCGCAAAGATTTTCAAGCGCACGCCTTATATCGCCGACCTCAAACCCGGCGGAAAGTATATCGCCAAGGATATGTTCGAGGCGGGCGGCATCCCGTTGTTGATGAAAACGCTCCTCGATAACGGATTCTTGCACGGGGACTGTATGACAGTCACCGGCCGCACAATTGCCGAAAATCTGGAACATGTTCAGTGGAACGATGAGCAGGACGTGGTTCATCCCGCGAACAAACCGATCAGCCCGACAGGCGGCGTGGTCGGTCTTTCCGGAAATCTCGCCCCTGATGGCGCGATCGTGAAAGTCGCAGGCATGACCAATCTGCGCTTCAAAGGTCCGGCGCGCTGCTTCGATACGGAAGAGGAGTGTTTTGAGGCCGTGCGGAGCAGTCAGTACCGGGAGGGAGACGTTCTGGTGATCCGCTACGAAGGCCCGAAAGGCGGGCCTGGGATGCGTGAAATGCTGTCTACCACCTCTGCCCTCTATGGGCAGGGCATGGGCAGCAAAGTGGCGTTGATCACTGATGGACGCTTCTCCGGCGCGACACGCGGTTTCTGCATCGGCCATGTCGGGCCGGAAGCGGCCGTTGGCGGACCGATCGCTCTCCTTAAGGATGGCGACATTATCGAGATCGATGCTGAGGCCGGTACGATATCGGTCGAGCTCGACGACACGGAATTGGATCGGCGACGCCAGAGGTGGACGCCGCGAGAGACGGATTATCGTTCCGGCGCTTTGTGGAAATACGCGCAGACCGTCGGAGCGGCGCGAAAAGGTGCCGTGACGCATCCGGGCGGCGCGGTGGAAACGGTGTGCTATGCGGATCAGTAGTGTTCTGCCTGCCGCGTGTCTGGCGGTGGCGATGGCGACGCCCGCTTTCGCCTTCGATCCAGATATGTCGGCTCGCGAGGCGTTTCGCGAGGGGTATCTCGCATACAAACAGGGCCATACTGCCGAGGCTCTGGAAGCTTTGTCCTATGCCGCGGACAAAGGACACACCGCCGCGTTGTGGAAGCTCGGGCGTATCTATGCCACGGGCGACGGCGTCAGCGAGGATGACGCGCACGCCTTTCGGATCTTCGCCAAGATCGCCAACGATTATGCCGACGGCAACCCGCGCGGCTCGGATGCGCGCTTCGTATCCGATGCCTTCGTCGCGCTTGCAGGCTATTTTCGCGACGGGATTGTGGGAACGGTCGTCGCCGATGAGGGGAAGGCACGGCGCTTTTATTCCTATGCCGCCTCCTACTTCGCCGATCCGGAGGCACAATTCCAGCTTGGCATGATGTATTTGAACGGCCGCGGCGGCGAGAAGAACGACCGTCAGGCGGCGCGTTGGCTGAAGCTCGCGGCCGATAAGGGACATGCGCAGGCACAGGCTGAATTCGGGCGGCTCCTTTTCGACGGCATCGGCATCCGGCGCAATGCAGTGAAGGGGCTGATGTGGCTCTCGATCGCGCGCAATTCCTACCGTGGCGATGATGCCATTCAATCGCTCCACGAGGAGGCCTTCGCGGCCGCAAGCGAGAACGACCGTCGCACGGCAATGGCTCTGGCGGAGGATTACCTCGCCAAGAGCAAGACGAAATAGCTTTTCTTCGCTCCGCCGTCTCGAGCTCCGTTTCCTCAGATACGTTCATCGACCAACACTGCCGCTGTCCCGTCGACGGCTGTCTCGATAGCACCTTTCTTTCTTTCTCTCTCTCTCTCTGCTGACTGTCTCGTCCACGCCGGCAGCCGGGCCGGACTGAATTCCTTCCTCTGAGTTTCCTCTTTTTGGCATTGGCTTCCTGTCCGTGATCGGGCAAGACTTCGCCATGCGCTTTATGAGGCAAGTGCTTGGTGACAGATTCGTCGGTGGCCTGGTCGCCGCCGTCGTCGCCTATATGCTTCTTTTGCAAGGTGTTTCAGGTGCTTATGCCATCGGCTTCATGGCCGGAGGTAGCGCGACGGTCCTGTGCAATCCGCTCGGATCACCTGACCAGAAGGGACAAGACAAGAGCCACGAAAACGGGGTATGCCCCTGTTGTTCTGCGCTCTGTCATTCCTCGAGCCTTTTGCAGCCCGCGGTGCCGCAAGATGGCACGATCCTCCTTGCAGGCTTCGGGCCATTTCTTGCGGTCGGCCGCGACGTTAGGCGCAGTGCCTCGCATCCGTCCGAGCTGCGTCTTGCAGCCGAAGCCCGAGCGCCACCCGCTCTCTCCAACTGACGCTTTTTTTCTTCCGTCCGACCTCTGTCGACGGTTCTCTTTATGCGCAGATGGAGAAATCGATGCGCCTCGTTACAAAGCTTTTTGCGGCTGCACTCGTCATTGCCGCCACTCCCGCTTTCGCTCACGGATACAAGCTCGGCAACCTTGAGATCGGGCATCCCTGGACACGGGCGACGCCGCCTTCGGCCACCGCCGGTGGCGGGTTTCTGAAGATCACGAATAACGGCGACGAGGACGATCGTCTCGTCTCCGCCTCATCGCCAATCGCCGCCCGGGTGGAACTTCACACCATGGATATGTCGGATGGCGTGATGAAGATGCGCCCGCTTGAAGATGGCATCCCGGTGCCGGCCGGAGCGACGGTCGAACTCAAGCCCGGTAGCCTGCATGTCATGTTCATCGATCTGACCGCTCCCATCGAAGAAGGTGAGAGCGTGCCGGCCACGCTCAATTTCGAGAAGGCGGGTTCGGTCGACGTGGAAATGTCCGCAACGGCCGTCGGCGCTCCCGGCCCGGACGCCAATGGGATGAAGATGGACGGGCACAGTATGGAAATGCCGGAAAACGACAAAGCGCAGTGATGTCGATGCGCAAAATCTGGCTGCTCGTTGCCGGAGTGGTTGCGATCCTGGCAGTTTCGGCGGTCTTTGCCGTTCTGCTAACGCCTCCTGAACGGTTGCAGCAAAGCGTTGGGGTGGCCGCCATCGGCGGCCCCTTCACGCTCGTCGATGAAGAGGGCAGGACGGTTACCGCGGAGGACTTCCGCGGCAAGCCGACGGTGATCTATTTTGGTTTCACCTTCTGCCCCGATGTTTGTCCGACCACGCTTTACGAGCTCTCGGGCCTGATCAAGCGTCTGGGCGATGATGCCGAGAAGCTCAATTTCGTCTTCGTCTCGGTCGACTGGGAGCGAGACGGACCGGAGAAGATGAAGGATTACGTCTCCGCCTTCGATCCGCATATCCGCGGGCTTTCCGGCAACGAGCAGCAGATCGAGGAAATCGCGAAGGCCTACAAGATCTACTACAAGAAGGTGCCGACCGAGGATGGTGACTACACGATCGACCACACCGCTTCCGTCTATCTGATGGATCAGGACGGAAAGTTCGTCGGGACCCTCAATTACGGTGAGGACAGCGACTCGATGTTCGCAAAGCTGAAGCGGCTTGCCGAGAATGCCTGACTTTCAGGTCGGTGCTCAGCTGAGCGCGCTCCACACCGGGACGTGATCTGAGGGTTTTTCCCAGGCGCGCACATGCTTGTCGATGCCGACGCCGGTGAGGCGGTCGGCCGCTTCGGGCGACAGGAGAAGATGGTCGATGCGGATGCCGTTGTTCTTTTGCCAGGCGCCGGCCTGGTAGTCCCAGAACGTGTAGATGTCGCCAGCATCGGCCACCGCACGAAGAGCGTCGGTCAGGCCGCGTGCCGTCAGCTTCCTGTAGGCATTGCGCGATTCGGGCTGGAAGAGGGCATCTTCCGTCCACCGTTCCGGGTGACGGGCGTCGATCGGCTCCGGAATGATGTTGAAATCGCCGGCCAGCACGAAGGGTTCTTCGAGTGCGAGACGCTCCTCAACCCAGGCCTCCAGGCGCTCCATCCAGGCAAGCTTGTAGGAGAACTTCTCCGACCCGAGCGGATTGCCATTCGGCATGTAGGCGGAGACGACACGGACGATACCGTTGTTTTCGTCCGGTACGATCGCCTCCAGGAAGCGGGCCTGGACGTCGTCCTCGTCGCCGGCAAGGCGGGGCGTGACGTCTTCCAGCGGCCGTTTGGACAGAACCGCAACGCCGTTGAAACCCTTCTGCCCATGCGTGGCGACATTGTAGCCGAGCGCTTCGATGGGGTCGCGCGGGAAGGCTTCGTCGACCGATTTGATTTCCTGCAGGCAAACGACGTCCGGGCTCGCTTCCCCGAGCCAAGTGACGAGGCCATCAAGACGCGCTTTCACGCCGTTGATGTTCCAAGTGGCAATCTTCAACGGCCTGTCCGATCTCTGCGCGTTCTTCGTGTCAGATTGAGAAGCTGGTGCCGCAGCCGCACGAGGCGGTAGCATGCGGATTTTTGATCTGGAAGGACTGACCCATCAAATCGTCGACGAAGTCGATCACCGCCCCCTCCATAAAGGGGAGCGACATGGAATCGATCAACACCGTCGCCCCGTCGCGCGAGAGCACGAGATCGTCGTCATCATGCGTGTCCTTGACGAGATCGTAACGGTACTGAAAGCCTGAACAGCCGCCGCCCTCGACGGAAATCCGCAGTGCCGTCTCCTCGGGCTCGCCGGAGAGAATCTTGGCGATGCGCTTTGCCGCACGATCCGTCAAAACAACCGCCGTCTCCGGGGCTTGTTCGGTCTTAGGGTCGTTGATCGTCGAGGCTTCGGTCATGGTGACCACCTTGCTCATCTCAATGCATCGTAGCTAAGAAGCACGGTCCCGCAAGTCAATCGCAGCAAGCTCATGAGTGCGAGCCTTCCTCGTCATCTCCTAAGACACGGCGCCCGTTGGAAAGCTCCCTACGCCACAGCTCCGGAAGAGGGGGGCGGCCGTGTGCATGAGGAGACGGAGGATCCGCTGCGCTCTCCGTTCCAGCGCGACCGGGACCGGATTGTGCATTGCACCGCGTTCAGGCGTCTGAAGCACAAGACACAGGTCTTCATCCGGCCGGAAGGGGATCATTTCCGAACGCGGCTGACGCATTCTTTGGAGGTCGCGCAGGTCGCGCGTTCGATTGCGCGCCCGCTCGGTCTCGACGAGGATTTGACGGAGACGATCGCGCTTGCGCACGACCTCGGGCACACGCCGTTCGGCCATGCCGGCGAGCGGGCTTTGTGTGCGGCGCTCAGCGAATATGGCGGCTTTGATCATAACCTGCAGAGCCTGCGCGTCGTCACGCGGCTGGAGCGGCGCTACGCGCGTTATGACGGCCTCAATCTTTCGCGCGCCTCTCTGGAGGGGCTCGTCAAGCACAACGGGCCGCTGAAAGGGAAGGCTTCGGCTCTCTCTCCGGTGGTGGTGGAGCTCAATGAGGCGCTCGATCTCGATCTGGAGAATTACGCGGGTGCGGAAGCGCAGATTGCCGCGATCTCCGACGATATCGCCTATGATGCGCACGATATCGATGACGGATTGCGCTCCGGCCTCCTGCATTCGGAAGATCTCGTTGAAGTTCCGCTGACGGCGCGCATCATCGCCGAGCTCGACCGGACGTTCCCCGCTCTGGAGCGCTCCCGATTTGCAGCCGAGCTGACGAGACGGCTGATCACCGTGATGATCACCGATGTGCTCGTCGAAACGGCCAGGCGGCTCGAGGAAAGAGGTGTGGCGTCAGCGCGCGCGATCACCCAGGCAGGGGAGCCGACGGTCGGCTTTTCTGAGAACCTGGCGCGCGAGGAGAAGGAGCTGAAAGGCTTTCTTTTTTCGCGGCTTTATCGCCATCAGAGTGTTATGCGGGCAGCCCATGCCGGTGAGGCGATCGTTACGGATCTCTTCAAACGCCTGCAGTCGGAGCCTGAGCTCTTGCCAGAGGTGTGGCAGGTGGAGCTCGACATCGCTGACGAACGAAGGCGGGCACGCCGTGCGGCCGATTATATCGCCGGGATGAGCGATGGCTTTGCCGTTGCCGAGCATCGGCGCCTGTTTGACCACACCCCCGATCTCGGCTAGGGGCCAAGCCTATCGAACGGTATGCCGCGTAGACGGCAACGGATATTCCAAAATGAACCTTTTTGATGATTTTGCGGAGCGGGTCCGGGCCGCTATCGCCCGGGTCGTAACGGAAGGCGAGATCGCGCCGGAGCTTCTTGCGCGGGTGGTGGTCGAGCCGCCGCGCGATGCCGCGCATGGCGACCTTGCCACCAACGCTGCGCTCGTGCTCGCGAAACCTCTGGCGATGAAGCCGCGCGATCTTGCGACCCGGCTTGGTGCGGAACTCTCCCAGCACGAAGACGTGGATGCCGTGGAGATCGCCGGCCCTGGCTTCCTCAATCTGCGTTTGGCGCAATCCTTCTGGGCGCGGGAACTCGCAGCCATCCTGAAAGCCGGCGACCGTTATGGCTACGTGCAGCCGGGGCAGGGTGCGGCCGTCAACATCGAATACGTCTCGGCCAACCCAACCGGGCCGCTGCATGTCGGCCATTGCCGCGGCGCCGTCGTCGGTGATGCGATCGCAAACCTTCTGGCGGCCTCCGGTCAGGCGGTGTCTCGGGAATACTACATCAACGATGCCGGCTCGCAGGTCGACCAGCTCGCGCGCTCGGTGCATCTGCGCTACCGCGAAGCGCTTGGCGAGACGGTTGGCGAGATCCCGAAGGGCCTTTATCCAGGAGATTATCTCGTTCCCGTCGGCAAGGCGCTTGCCGAAAAATACGGTGACGCGCTGCGGGACCAGGACGAAGGCGAGTGGCTTCCGCTGGTGCGCGACTTCGCCATCGCTGCGATGATGGAGAATATCCGCGAGGATCTCGCCAGCCTCAATATCCGTCACGATGTCTTCTTCTCCGAGCGCTCACTGATCGCGAACGGCCGTGACCGGGTGGCGGAACTCATTGGGTGGCTTGAAGAGCGCGATCTCGTTTACTGGGGAACGCTGCCTCCGCCCAAAGGTCAGGAGAACGATGACGAAGACTGGGACGAGCGCGAGCAGCTTCTCTTTCGGGCGACGTTGTTCGGTGATGATGTCGACCGGCCGCTGAAGAAGGCGGACGGCAGCTATACCTATTTCGCGTCCGACATTGCCTATCACTTCGACAAGTTCGAACGCGGCTTCGCTCATATGATCGATGTCTGGGGTGCCGATCACGGCGGCTACGTCAAGCGTATGACGGCCGCGGTTAAAGCCATTTCTGAAGGCAAGGGCGAGCTTGAGGTTCAGCTGTCGCAGCTCGTTCGGCTCTTTCGCGCAGGAGAGCCCGTCAGAATGTCGAAGCGGGCCGGCGATCTCGTGACGCTCGCCGACGTTGTCGACGAGGTGGGCCGTGACGCGGTTCGCTTCATGATGCTGACGCGCAAGGCCGATGCGCCGCTCGACTTCGATTTTCAGACCGTGACCGAGCAGTCGAAGGACAATCCGGTCTTCTATGTGCAGTATGCGCATGCGCGTACGGCCTCCGTGCGGCGGCAATTTGCGCAGGAAATGCCGGAGGTTAACGAGACCGCCGGAGAACTCGCCTCAATCGAACGACTTCTCCGGCTGGAGGATCCGGGCGAGCTTCAGCTCATCAAACATCTCTGTGACTGGCCACGTATCGTGCAGCTTGCAGCCCAGAGCAGAGAGCCGCATCGGATTGCGTATTATCTCTACGATCTAGCGAATTCCTTTCATGTTCACTGGAACAAGGGCAAGGAGTCGCCGCAATTACGCTTCATTAAGCCTGATGATGTAGAGATATCAAAAGCGAGGCTTGGCTTGGTGGATGCTGTTGGCATGGTGATCCGAGCGGGCTTGTCGGTGCTTGGGGTCGAGGCGCCCAAGGAGATGCGCTGAATCTCAGGGGCGCCCGGCGTTACCAGAACAACGCGTAAGGTTTGCCGATGGCGGATGAACGTCCGAAAACCTCCTACTCACATCACGGACCCGGCGGTGGACCTGCCGGCCCGGAGGAGGAAGATCCGCTCGTCGAGCTGGCGCGTATCGTCAGCGAAGACAGCTCCTATTATCGCCCGTCGCCCCGTGCCGAGGCTGCTCCTGCGAGGCGGGAGCCCGAGGTGGATGCGTTCTCGTCTGAGCTCGAGGCCGAGCTCATGCGGGAGTTCGAGCAGTCGAACCGTCCGCGCCAGCCCGAGACGCGCACGCCGGAGACCTACACGCGCGCAGAGCCCCGTTTTGCGCCTGCACCTCCCCAGGAGCCAGAAGCGGATGCGTCTTGGCAGAGTTATGAGCCGCGCGCCGAGCATCCGCTTGCATCCCTGGTGACACGGTTCCCGAGTGGTCCTGCCGCAGAGGAGGGGTATGACGACTCGCGGTCCGCCTCCGAGGATCGTTATGCATCCTCTGAGCCCTATGGCGCGCATGAAGATCCGCGTCAGTCGCCGGGTTATGAAGAGCCCTCGCAGGAGCCTTATGACCCTCCCGAGGGCGCTTACGCCGAATCCCACCGTGATGCGGCTCGAGATTTCGCCCATTGGATGGAGCACGAACTCCCGGGTGAGCTCGCGGCCCAATCTGTGAGGCAAGAGCCGTCGTGGACGGAGCCTGAGCAAGGCGGCGCCGATTATCGGTCGGCGGAGCGATCAGATTCTTTGGTGGGTGAGCGGGGCCCGCAGGCGCGCGATCCGTACGTCCCGCACGTTCAATCGGGCGCCCCGCGAGCGGAAGGTGACTGGCCCGCAAGCGATGATCTTGCCGACACGCCCGAGCCGAGCCCCGAAGAATTTCCCTTCCTGGTCGACAGTGACCCGCTCGTCAGTCGCGCCGACGGTGATCCCGACGGTCAGATCCGTATGGATGACGAAGGCGGTGAACGCAAAGGACGCCGCAAAGGATTGATGGTGCTTGCGGGGGTGTTGGGTGTCGTCGTGATCGGCGGCGGTGTCATCGCCATGCTCGGTGGAGGTGACGGCGATTCGGATGGTTCCGTCCCTGTCATCACCGCGGATGGGGGCGATGTAAAAGTCGCCGTCGAAAGCCCAGGCGACAACAAAGACAACGAGGTCGGCCAGGCCGTGTTCGACCGCGTCTCCGGTCGCAGTCCCGAGACGGATGAGAAACTCGTTGATCGCAACGAGGAGCCGCGCGAAATCGCTCGCATCGTGTTGCCGAATGCGCAGGACGGCGAGACCGCCGACGGTGCGGCCGCGACGGGCGATGACGAAGGCAAGATCTCGGCGCGCATTTCGGACGATACGGCTCAGCCATTGGTGGGGCCGCAGGTCACGCCGATCGGGCCGAAGAAGGTTCGCACTTTGACGGTCCGTCCAGACGGCACGATCGTGGAGAATGCTCCCAGCGCCGGGGCCGCGACGTCGCAAGAGCCGACGGAGCTTGCAGGCCCTGCGCCGGCGACAGATCCGGAGCCCGTTCAGGTGCAGAGCGTGCGCGTGCAGCCCGAAGATGGGGGCATGCCTGCTGATGCGACGGCCGGAAACGACGCGCAAGCGTCCGCGGAACCGAACGGACTGGGCGAAACGCCGACCTCTGCCGAAACTCCGAGTTTCGACATTGCGAGCCTTCCGCAGGCACGACCGACGGTGCCGGATCTCGTCGCGCCATCTCCCAGTGCGGCGCAGACCGCTCCGCAGCCCACGGCTTCTGCCGCGGCTTTGACCGCATCTGCTCCGGCTTCGAATGCCTCAGAGCCGCAGGTCGCTTCCACGGCGCCCGCCGGCTGGGCGGTTCAGGTCAGCTCCCAGCGTTCGGAAGAGCAGGCAAGATCGTCCTATAGCAATCTGCAGCGTCGATTCCCGTCGCTTCTCGGAGGGCAGGAGGCAATGATCCTGCAGGCCGATCTCGGCGACAAGGGCATCTATTACCGCGTTCGGGTCGGACCGATGGCCTCGCGCGAAGCGGCAATCTCGTTGTGCGAGAATCTGCAGAGCGCAGGCGGCAGTTGCTTCGTAACGCAGTAGAACTCCACGCAGGATATTGATCTGAATGATGGCGAAGGCCTTCGCTTGTGGCCTCGCCGGGCTCACGCTCGGCGAGGAAGAACGCGCGTTTTTGCGCGATGAAAAACCCTGGGGCGTGATTCTTTTTGCCCGCAATATTCAAGATGCGGAACAGATCCGACGTCTGACGGACAGCGTATGCGAGGCGCTCGAGCGTCCCGACGCTGCTATCCTTATCGATCAGGAAGGTGGTCGAGTGCAGCGCATCCGCCCACCGGTGGTGCGGTCGTACCCGCCAGCGGCGCGCTTCGGGGATATCTACAAGAAAGATCCCGTTTCCGGCATTGAGGCGGCACAGCTTGCCGCAAAGCTGATGGCGCTCGACCTCATTGAGCTCGGCATCAATGTGGACTGCCTTCCGGTCCTCGATGTGCCGGAGCCGGGCAGCCACGATATTATCGGCGACCGCGCTTACGGTGACACGGTGGAAATGGTGGTGACGCTCGGCGGTGCCGTCATGGCCGGACTGAGTGCCGGTGGCGTGACCCCGGTGATTAAGCATTTGCCTGGGCACGGTCGCGCGGCTTCCGACAGCCATGAGGAGCTTCCCGTCGTCGATGCGGATTTGGCGGCGCTCGAAGCCGTTGATTTCGCGCCGTTTCGGATGCTGGCCGGGCGTGCGTCCCTCGGCATCGTGGCGCATGTCGTCTATTCGGCAGTGGACGACGCACAGCCGGCCACGCATTCATCGACAATCATCGCTAACATCATTCGGGAGCGAATCGGGTTTGATGGTCTGCTGATGACGGACGACATCTCCATGAAGGCGCTGAGCGGCAGTCCGGCCGAACGCTCAAGGCGTGCGATTTCCGCAGGCTGTGACATCGTCCTTCACTGCAATGGCGAGATGGAAGAGATGCGCGACGTGGCGAATTCCGTTCCGGAGCTTTCCGGCGATGCGCTTACGCGCGCCGAGAAGTCACTTGTTGGCTGCGTAGCCGACGAGGTCGGAAATCGAGCCTTCTTGCACGAGCGGTTGTCGCAGTTATTAGGGTCGGACAGGGTGTGTGAATGAGCGTTGCGGCGGATGCCTTCGAGGAAGATACCCCCGTCGACGAAGCCGACGTGCTGCTTGTCGACGTCGATGGATTTGAAGGCCCGCTCGACCTGCTCCTTGCTCTCGCGCGCAGTCAGAAGGTCGATCTGACCAAAATCTCCGTTCTGGCGTTGGCCGAGCAGTATCTCTCCTTCATCGATCATGCGCGGAAGCTGCATTTGCAGATCGCCGCCGACTACCTCGTGATGGCGGCCTGGCTTGCTTATCTCAAGTCGCGGCTTCTCCTGCCTGATCCGGAACCGATGGAAGAGCCGTCGGGTGAGGAAATGGCGGCGAGGCTCGCTTTTCGACTGAAGCGCCTGCAGGCGATGCGCGAGGCGGCCGAGATGCTCTCGGAGCGCGACAAGCTCGGTTCCGGCTTCTTCGAACGTGGCATGCCGGAAGCCATCGCGAGCGACCGAACGATGCGATGGGGGGCGGAGCTCTACGACCTTTTGCAGGCTTATTCGGCTTTGCGTGCGCGTCAGTTTGCGAGCTTCGTCAAGGTGAAGAAGCGCAAAGTCATCGGTCTGCAGGAGGCGCGCGATCGCCTTATGCGCCTGATCGGCGAAGACGCGACCTGGATGCCGATGGACACGTATCTGACTGAGTTTTTGGCGAAGCCGGAACTGCGGGCGACTGCACGGGCGAGCGCGCTTTCGGCAAGCCTTGAACTGGTGCGAGAGGGCAAGCTGGAATTGACGCAGTCGTCCAATTTCGCACCTCTCTATGTGCGGCGGAGGTCAGTTTCGCTGGAGGCGAAGCGTGCCTGATCTTTTTGCCAGCGGCAGCAATGTCACCAGTCTGTCGCCGGAGGATCGCCGGCTGCATTTGCGTATGCTCGAAGCAATGCTGTTCGCCTCGGCGAAGCCCATGAGCGAGGCGGAACTCGCTGCCAAGATGCCGGAGGGCGTTACGGTCGACGTGCTCCTGCACGAATTGCAGACCGCTTATGCGAGCCGGGGCGTCAATCTCAGGCGCATCGGCGATTGCTGGGCATTCCGCACCGCGAGCGATCTCGGCTTTCTTCTGCAGGAGCACAAGGTCGAGGAGCGCAAGCTCTCTCGGGCCGCGATGGAGACGCTCGCTATCATCGCCTATCACCAGCCCGTCACGCGTGCGGAGATCGAGGAAGTGAGGGGTGTTTCGACCTCCAAGGGCACTCTCGATGTGCTTCTCGAGACGGGTTGGGTGCGGCCGCGGGGGCGTCGGCGTTCGCCCGGCCGTCCTTTGACCTTCGGGACGACGAGCGATTTCCTCGATCATTTCGGGCTTGCGGCGATCGGCGATCTGCCCGGTCTCGTCGATCTGAAGGCGGCCGGGCTTCTCAACGCCAACATTCCGCCGGGCTTCGAAGCTCCTCCCGCCTTTGGGAGCGACGAGCTGCGGGATGACGAAGAGCCCTTGGATCGCGACTGAGGAATTGATACGCCACCCCAACGCCCACGGGAATCCGCGTATTTTTCAGGAGCTCCCGATCTGCGGCAAAACGTCTGCTGTCCCGACCTCAATCGCACCGCTCTTGTGGACGCGCGTCGTTTGCCCAGGCGGACCCGACGGAAGGGTTCGCCCGATAGGACTGCGCAGAATTCGATGTGGCTTTGAATGATCGGGCCACCTATATCACTCCAAGACTGTTTGGAGGAAACGCCGGTCACCCGACCTGAATGCCCCCACCATTCTGGCGCGACGGGGCGGGGGATCGGAGAAGAGTGCGAGTTGATGCGAATCCGACGATTTGCAATAGTCCCGCGACCGGCCGTGGCGAGTTTTGAAAGGTTTATCCTATGTCGATAGGCTTCTGGCAGATCGTTATCATCGCGATCATCATCGTGCTCCTGTTCGGGCGCGGAAAGATCTCTGACCTGATGGGTGATGTCGCCAAAGGCATCAAGAGCTTCAAGACTGGCTTGCAGGAGGACGATGACACCACGTCGACCACGCAGTCCAGGACCATCGAGCACAATGACCCGGCCAGCGTTGAGCCGGCGGAGAAGAAGAACAAGGTCGGCTAACGTCATCGGCCACGGCAACCCGACACAATCTATGTTTGAGCTCGGCCATGTTTGATATCGGCTGGACCGAACTGGTGGTGATCGCCGGTGTGGCGATTATCGTCGTGGGGCCGAAGGATCTGCCTGGTATGCTGCGCACCTTCGGCAAGACGATGGGCCAGATCCGTCGTACGGCGAACGATTTCAAGCGCCAGTTCGACGATGCTCTGAAAGAGGCCGAGCGACAGGCCGGCCTGGATGAGACCCGCCAGTCGCTGCAGTCGATTTCCAAGTTGGACCCGCTTGCCGGCGTCAAGAAGGACGTCGAGGCTGCCGCCAACCGGCCGAGCCAGAAGCCGGCGCCGGAGACGGTGCCGTCAGCGCTCGTGGCAGCGGAGGATTCTCCTTCCGTGTCAGCCGAGCCTGTGACGGACAAGAACGACGAGACGTCACCGGCGGAAGAGCAGGCGCAAGACGTGGCATCGAGCAAAGATGACGGGGTGGCCGAAGAAGCCGCCGGCAACAGAGGCGGAAGCCCGCGTACGAGCGACGCAGCATGAGCGACGACGATATCGAAGCCTCACGGGCGCCGCTGATCGAGCATCTGATCGAACTGCGCCAGCGTCTTCTGCGCGCCCTGATCGCGATCGCCATCGCCTTCGTGGTCTGCTTCTATTTCGCCGACCAGATCTTCAATCTCCTGATTGTTCCCTATGAGCGGGCGGCTGGCGCCGACCGCAGCATCCGGTTGATTTTCACGGCCCCGCAGGAATATTTTTTCACGCAGATGAAGCTCGCCTTCTTCGGCGCGCTTTTCCTGGCCTTCCCGGTCATCGCCAATCAGATTTACAAATTCGTGGCGCCCGGGCTCTACAAGCATGAACGGCAGGCGTTTTACCCCTATCTGATCGCCACGCCGATCCTCTTCATCATCGGAGCGGCGCTCGTTTATTTCGTGGTGATGCCGCTTGCGCTCGCCTTCTTCTTGTCGATGGAACAGACGGGTGGCGAAGGCCGCGCATCGATCGAGCTTCTACCGAAGGTGAACGAGTATCTCAGCCTCATCATGACGCTGATCTTCGCCTTTGGCCTCGTGTTTCAGCTTCCGGTCATCCTGACGCTCCTCGGCCGCGTCGGGATCGTCGATGCGGCGCTCCTCAAAGCCAAGCGCAAATACGCCATCATGATCGCCTTCATCCTCGCGGCGATCCTCACGCCGCCTGATCCGATCAGCCAGATCGGTCTCGCGTTGCCGACAATTCTTCTCTACGAAATCTCCATCTACGCTGTTCGGCGGGTCGAGCTGAAAAACGCTGCAAGGGCCGATGAAGCTGCGACATAGTCAGGCCAACTTGGGCTGTGGCGGCTGATGTCATTCGGATCGGCGGATCTTCTTCAAAGCGAGACTTGACCGCGGCCGTCGTTGCGTTACGCCCTGCGGCGATAAACAAGCACGCGGAGTCGCCGCAAGGCGTCCAGCAGAGGTTCGCGAAAGATGCTCGACATCACATGGATTCGCCAAGATCCGCAGGCGCTCGACCGCGCTCTTGCTGATCGAGGGGCGGCACCGGCCGCTCAACGCCTGATCGATCTCGATGATGAGCGGCGCGCCCATATCCGGCAATTGCAGGAGGCGCAGAACGCACGCAACCAGGCTTCGAAGCAGATCGGCAAGGCGAAGGCTTCCGGCGACGAGGCCGCAGCACAAAACCTCATCGACGAGGTTGCCAAGTTGAAGAGTGCCATCCAGGAGGGCGAGGCCCAGGAACGGTCGCTGGAGGAGGCGTTGCGGACGGCACTTGCCGAAATCCCGAACGTCCCCTTGCCCGACGTGCCGGTGGGGCCCGATGAAGCGGCCAATGTGGAGCTGCGGCTCTTCGGCGATCCGATGTTGAGCGATAGCGCGCCGGAGCATTTTGAGATCGGCGAGGCCCTGGGCCTGATGGATTTCGAAAGTGCGGCGAAACTCTCTGGTTCACGTTTCGTGGTGCTGAAGGGCCAGCTTGCGCGCCTTGAGCGGGCGCTCGGCCAGTTCATGCTCGATCTTCACACGACCGAGCACGGCTATACGGAGGTCGCGCCGCCGATCCTGGTGCGGGACGATGCGCTTTTCGGCACCGCACAGCTTCCGAAGTTTGCTGAGGATTCCTACGCGACCGCGGCGGTCGATGACGATGAGGCCTCGGCCGCGCGTCTCTGGCTCATTCCGACGGCGGAAGTGCCGCTCACCAATCTCGTGCGTGAGACGATCCTGGACGAAGCGGAACTGCCGCTGCGCTTCACGGCGCTGACGCCCTGTTTCAGATCGGAAGCGGGCTCGGCCGGGCGCGATACGCGCGGCATGCTGCGGCAGCATCAGTTCAACAAGGTGGAGCTCGTCTCCATCACCAGTCAGCAGGCAAGCCTTGAAGAGCATGAACGGATGACGGCTTGCGCCGAAACCGTGCTCAAGAAGCTCGGATTGCCGTATCGCGTCGTCGTCCTATCGACAGGTGATATGGGGTTCGCCGCGCGTCGGACCTATGACATCGAAGTCTGGCTGCCGGGGCAGGGAGCCTACCGGGAAATCTCTTCATGTTCCGTCTGTGGGGACTTCCAGGCGCGGCGAATGAACGCCCGTTATCGGGCCGAGGGCGAAAAGCAGCCACGTTTCGTGCACACCTTGAACGGTTCTGGTGTGGCGGTCGGACGCGCGCTGATTGCCGTCATGGAGAATTACCGCAACGATGACGGTTCGATCACCGTACCGGACGTGCTGCGGCGCTATATGGGCGGCATGGAGCGGATCGGCGCATGAAGATTCTCGTCACCAACGATGATGGAATTTTTGCTCCCGGCCTGAAGGTCGCGGAGGAGATCGCGCGTTCGCTTTCGGACGATGTGTGGGTGGTTGCGCCGGAGACGGATCAGTCGGGCGTGGCTCATGCGTTGACGTTGAGCGACCCTCTGCGGTTGCGAGAGATCGACGATCGCCATTTCGCCGTTCGGGGAACCCCGACGGATTGCGTGATCATGGCCTTGAAGATCGTCATCGGCGAAAAACCGGACTTGGTGATCTCTGGTGTAAACCGGGGACAGAATATTGCCGACGACGTGAGTTATTCCGGGACGGTTGCCGGTGCGATCGAAGGGACGATCCTGGGGATCCGATCCTTCGCTTTGTCGCAGGCCTTCGGGGCGGACACGGTCGATGATCCGAGATGGGATTGCGCTCGCGCTCATGCTCCTGGAATCATCTCGCGCGTGCTCGATCTGCAGCTGCCGCCAGGCGTTCTCGTCAATGTCAATTTCCCCAACCGCGCGGCCGACGACGTCTCGGGCGTTCTCCTCACGCGCCAGGGCAAGCGTGCCGCCGACTGGATGCGTATCGATGAACGTCGCGATGGGCGCGGGCGGCCGTATTTCTGGATCGCCTTCAAGCACTCGAAGATGGATCCGCCTCCGGAGACGGATCTGGCTGCGCTCGCGCAGGGCTATATCTCGGTGACACCCTTGTCGCTCGACATGACCGATGAACCTGCGCGCCAGGAGCTTGCGCGCCATTTCTCTGCTCCGAGCGGGGCAAAACGGGCGTCTTCGTGAGCGACGAACCTGTCGTCGAACCTGATCCGGAGGCCCGCATTCGGCTGGCGAGCCTCATTCTGAGGTTGCGCGAACTCGGTCTTTCAGACCGGAAAGTGCTCGGGGCGATCGAGACGGTGCCGCGCGAGGCATTCGTTCCGTATGTGTATCGAGAAGATGCCTATCTCGATCGCGCCCTGCCGATCGAATGCGGGCAGACCATCAGCGCGCCATCGGTGGTGGCGATGATGACGGCGGCGCTCGAGCTCGAACCGCGCCACCATGTTCTCGAAATCGGTACCGGCTCGGGATACCAGGCCGCCATTCTCGCGAGGTTGTCTCGTCGGGTCACGACCCTCGAGCGCTATCGGACGCTGTTGGAGCTGGCGCAGACGCGCTGGGACCTTCTCGGCATTACCAATATCGCCGGCATCGTCGCAGACGGGTCAAAGGGATGGCAGACGCAGGCCCCCTTCGATCGGATCCTGGTGACGGCGGCGGCGGCCGTTGCCCCCGCCAAACTCGTCGCGCAGCTCGTCGACGGCGGCATTCTCGTTGCGCCTGTCGGCCCGGTCGATGCCGTGCAGCGCCTCACGCTCTTTCGCAAAGAGGGCACGCGGGTGGACACCCGCGATCTCGGCGCCGTCCGTTTCGTGCCGCTGATTGAAGGCATCGCCCGCAATCTTTGATTTTCGCTTCGTTTTGCCGGCGTCCCTTAACGCCTTTTCAATGTTAATGCTTTTACATCACGTCAGCATCCCCAATGCCTGCGTGAGTTTGTTCGATGAGGTCATACCGTCAGTCTGCCAGCTTCTGGTTCACCCGCATTAGTGCGCTTGCCCTGCTTGCCGGGCTAGGTGCCGGGTGCAGCGCCGATGCCATACGTCTGACTGAGCCCATCTACACCGGCTCTACGGCGAATCAGCAGCAAACGATTACCGCCCAGGCGAATGCCTATCAGGCGCCGCAACAGATCGCGGCTCCATCGCCGGCGGTCCAGTCTCGCCAATTGCCGCCGCCCTCCGGCGGTTATCAGACGGCCTACAATTATCCGGGCTCGGCCGGGGCGCAGCAGAGCTACTCGCGTGCGCCGACGAGCTCCCCGCAACAGCAGGCGGCTGCTCCGAAACCCTATACGCCGCCGGAGCCTTACGCGCCGAGCGGTATGCCAAAGCCGCTCGGAAAGCTGACTGTTGATTCGCAGGGGACGCCTCAGCCGCGCCGAGCCGAGCCCGCCGTTGCTCGAACCGAAGCGGCAACGCCGCAGTCGCGCCAGCAGAGCAATGTTGCTTCGAGCGGGGGATATACCGTCCGTTCCGGTGATTCGCTGTGGAGCATCGCGCATGCCCATGGTGTCACGACGAGCGAACTTGCGTCTGCCAACAACATTCAAGGTGGCAACATCCGCCCCGGTCAGACGCTAAGAATTCCGTCCGGCGGTGGGACGCAGGTCGCGCGGGTCGATCCCGGTGACGGAACGATGTCGGATGCCCAGCCGGAAGCCACGCCCGAGGTGCGGCCTGAAAAGACCCCGGTGAGCTATACGCCGCCGTCCGCTGAGCCCAAGCAGGAAAGCGCCGCTCCGGCGGCCGATACCACGGCGAAGTCCGGAGGCTCAGGCTTCCGCTGGCCGGTGCACGGACGCATCATTGCCGAGTTCGGCAGCAAGCCGAACGGCGAACGCAACGACGGCATCAATCTCGCCGTGCCAGAGGGCACAGCCGTGAAGGCCGCCGAAGACGGCACTGTGATCTATGCCGGCAACGAGCTGAAGAGCTACGGCAACCTGATACTCGTGCGGCATGAGGGCGGTTGGGTTTCGGCCTACGCCCACAACAGCGAGCTGCTGGTGAAACGCGGCGAGAAAATCCGGCGCGGTCAGATCATCGCGAAGTCCGGAATGAGCGGCAACGTGACTTCGCCGCAGGTGCATTTCGAACTCCGCAAGGGAGCTACCCCGGTCAACCCGGTCGGACATATGGCGTCCGCTTAAGCGGATGCCTTCCGGGCTCAATCTCGGGTCAGTCATCCGAGCGACTGACCCGTTCGGCCTGCGAGATCCTGGATGAATTGCCAGGCGACTCTACCGGAGCGACTGCCGCGCGTGGTCGCCCATTCCAGGGCTTGAGGACGCCATTCCTCTTCCGCCGTATCAATGGCGAAATGCGCCACATACGCGCGCACCATTGCCAGATATTGCGTCTGGTCGCAGTGGTGGAAGCCGAGCCACAGGCCGAATCGGTCTGAAAGCGACACCTTTTCCTGGACCGCCTCTGAGGGATTGATGGCCGTCGAATGCTCGTTCTCGATCATGTCGCGAGGGAGCAGGTGGCGGCGATTGGACGTGGCGTAGAAAATCACGTTGCGCGGCCGGCCCTCGACGCCGCCTTCAAGTGCGGCCTTCAAGGATTTGTAGGACGTGTCGTCCGCGTCGAAGGACAAGTCGTCGCAGAAAAAGATGAAACGCTCCGACCGCTCGCGGATGGTGTTCATCAAATCGGGCAGCGTGTCGATATCCTCGCGATGGATTTCGACGAGCTTCAGCGGCGTCTCGGGCGCTTCGGCGGCGACCTGCGCGTGAACCGATTTCACCAGCGAGGATTTTCCCATTCCGCGAGCGCCCCAAAGTAGGGCGTTGTTGGCCGCATAGCCCTTGGCGAAGTGCCGCGTGTTCTCCAGAAGCGTGTCGCGGGACCGGTCTATGCCCTGCAAAAGCTCGATTTCCAGGCGGTTGACGTGCTTCACCGGGATGAGGCGAGGCGGTTCCGGATCCCACACATAGGCGTCCGCGGAGAGATCGAGCGGAGGAGCTAGGGGCGGGGCAAGGCGCTCGAGAGCACCGGCAATCCGTTCAAGGAGCGGAATGAGGTTTTGCGTTTGGTCTTGAGTCACTTGGGTTCACGTCCTACAGGCGGGGCGTCTCGGTAACACAAGGATCGAGGGCTCGACAGATCGCTCGTGCCGGGACCGGTTGCAAAGGGGCGCGCCACAGCTATAGTCCGCGCCGGTTTGGACCGACGGGTCCGCAAGCAAATTCCGAGGCCTTTATGTTCGTGACTCCGGCCTATGCGCAAGGCGCAGGCGCAGGTGGCGGCGGTGAGATGTTGATTTCACTTCTGCCCTTCATCCTGATCTTCGTGATCATGTATTTTCTCATCATCCGTCCGCAGCGCCAGCAGGCGAAGAAGCGGGAAGAGATGCTGAAGGCGATCCGACGTGGCGACACGGTGGTGACCGGTGGCGGTCTCATCGGCAAGGTCACCAAAGTGATCGACGACAACGAGCTCGAAGTGCAGATTGCCGAAGGCGTGAAGGTGCGGGCGCAAAGAGGCCTCATTTATGAGGTTCGAGCAAAGGCCGAGCCGGTGAGCGGCTCAGCCGCCTGACACCAGGACCCGCCTTTTCATGCTCTATTTCGCTCGTTGGAAGATCGTCCTCATCGTCCTCGTCCTTGTGGCGGGGGTCATCGTGACGCTTCCCAATCTTTTTTCCGCCGCGACGGTGCAGGCGTGGCCGTCTTTCATGCCAAAGCGCCAGATCGTCCTCGGTCTCGATCTGCGGGGAGGCGCCCATCTGCTTTTGCAGGTGGAGCGCGATTCGTTGGTCAAAGATCGGCTTCAGACGCTGGTCGGCGATGTTCGGCAAACCTTGCGTGACGAACGCATCGGCTACCGCAATTTGCGTAGCCGCGGCGAAAGCGTGACGTTTACGTTGCGCGAACCGAGCGAAGCAGATCGCGTGATGCAGCTCCTGCGTCCGCTGACCAATCCCGTGCAATCGGGGCTCTTTGGACAGGGCTCCGTGAGCGAGGTGGAGGTTTCCCGGGACGGCGCGCAGGTGACACTGAACTTGACCGAGGCGGGGCTCGAAGAGCGCACCCGCTCCGCAGTCGAGCAGAGCCTCTCCGTTCTCGGGCGGCGTATCAACGCGCTTGGAACGACCGAGCCGACGATTCAGCGGGAAGGCAACGATCGCATTCTCGTCCAGGTTCCGGGTCTTGAAGACACGAGCCGGCTGAAGGAAATCCTCGGCCAGACGGCGAAGATGACGTTCCATCTGGAATGCCCGGAGGGCGATGTCGTCTCCGCGCAGCAAGGGCGTCCGCCCGCCGGATGTGAGATCGTCGAGCCGGCTGACCCCAATGACGGCCCGGTTCTCGTTGAATCGCGGGCACGGCTTTCCGGCGATGATCTCGTCGACGCACAGCCCGCATTCGATCAGCAGACGAATACGCCGATTGTCACCTTCCGCTTCAATTCCCGCGGCGGTTCGATTTTCGGACAGCTGACGCAGCAAAATGTCGGACGCCGCTTTGCTGTCGTCCTCGACAACAAATACATTACGGCCCCCGTCATCCGCTCGCCCATCCTCGGTGGTTCTGGACAGATCGAGGGCAATTTCACGGTCGAAAGCGCGCAAAACCTCGCCGTTCTGCTGCGGGCAGGCGCCCTTCCGGCCGACCTCACAATCGTCGAAGAGCGCACCGTCGGACCTAGCCTTGGCCGGGATTCTGTCGCTGCGGGCGAGATCGCCGCGTTGATCGGCACGGCCGGTGTCATCGTCTTTATGGTGCTCGTCTACGGTCTGTTCGGGGTCTTTGCGAATGTTGCCCTGATCTGCAACATCGTGCTCCTACTGGCGCTTTTGACGCTCCTGCAGGCGACGCTGACGCTTCCGGGTATCGCCGGCATCGTGCTGACCGTCGGTATGGCGGTCGATGCCAACGTGCTGATCTTCGAGCGAATACGCGAGGAAGCCAAACTGGGGCGGTCCGCGATCAACGCGATCGAGGCTGGTTTCAGTCGGGCGCTCGGTACGATCCTTGATGCCAACATCACGACCTTGATAGCAGCCTTTGCGCTTTTCGCCCTGGGCTCTGGGCCAATCCGTGGTTTCGCAGTCACCCTTGCCCTCGGCATCCTGACGACCGTCTTCACCGCCTTTGTTCTGACCCGTTTCATCGTCGCCATTTGGGTTCGCTCGCAGCGCCCCAAGACCGTGCCGATCTGAGTATCGCTATGCCATTCCGTATCGTTCCTGACGAAACGACGATTCCTTTCATGCGCTTTGCGCGCTGGGGCTTTCCCGCCTCAGTGGTCGCCATGGTGGCGTCGCTCGTCTTGTTTTTTGTCATCGGCCTCAATCTCGGCATCGATTTCAGGGGCGGTACCCTGATCGAGGTGCAAAGCCAGAGCGGGGCAGTCGACATCGGCGCGGTTCGGCAGACGCTGCAGCCGCTCGAGCTTGGCGATTTCGAGGTTCAGGGTTTCGGCTCTGGCAACGAGGCGATCATCCGCATCGCGACGCAGCCGGGGGGAGACGAGGCGCAGCAGGCGGCCGTGCAGAAGGTGCAGAACGCTCTTGGTTTCGACGCTTACAATTATCGTCGGGTCGAGGTCGTTGGGCCGCGTGTCTCTGGGGAGCTCGCGGAGACCGGGACGATCGCCGTTCTCGTGACGCTCGTCGGAGTGCTGCTTTATATTTGGTTCCGGTTCGAATGGCAGTTCGCCATCGGGGCCATCGCCTCGCTTCTCCACGACGTCATCTTGACGATCGGATTCTTCACGATCACCCAGATCGAGTTCAATCTGTCCTCGATCGCGGCGATTTTGACGATCGTCGGTTATTCGTTGAACGACACCGTGGTGATCTTCGACCGCGTGCGTGAAATGCTGCGGAAATTCAAGCAGACGCCGATCCGGGGCATCATCGATCTGTCGGTCAATCAGACCCTTTCTCGGACCTTGTTGACGTCTCTCACCACGCTGATCGCCCTTGCAGCCTTGTTCTTTTTCGGCGGAGCTGTCATCCGGTCGTTCACAGCCGCGATGATCTGGGGCGTCTTCATCGGCACCTATTCCACGGTCTTCATTGCCGCGCCGATGCTGATCTTCTTTAATCTGCGTCCTGAGAAGGTCGCCGCACCGGACGCCGCAAAGAAACCCGCGGCAAGCTGATGCCGGCCGGCGGAGACAGACAATCGGTGCCGCCTGAGGGCGGCCGTTTCCCCGGGCGTGCACCGGTCGATGCTTACGGGAATGGCGGTTTTCGGTTTGCCCGCATGTCGCATCGCGGGTCGATCCTGATGCTGCCTTCGGCGATCATCGGTTGGCATGTCACAAAGCCGGATGAGATCAGCCTCGAAGCACTTGAGCCAGCGCTTGCCGAAGCGTCTTCGATCGAGGTGCTTCTGATCGGGACGGGCCGCAATCTCGTTCCGCTCGATCCAAAAGTGAAATCGGATCTCGAAGCTGCCGGTGTGTGGCCGGAAGTGATGGCGACAGGCGCCGCCTCGCGGACCTACAACATCCTGCTTGCGGAAAAGCGGGCTGTTGCTGCGGCGCTGATTGCTGTCGACGATCCAGAATGAAACCCTAGCTCCGGCTCATGGCCGAGCCCGATCCCACCCTCGTTGAGCCCGTGCGCGAGCGCGATCTTCCGCGCTACTACTCGGTCTTGTTCGCGCCGCAGAATGTGCGTGAGGAACTCTTTTCGCTCTATGCCTTCGCAGTCGAGGCGGAAAAGGTTGCCGATGTCGTGCAAGAGGCGACTCTCGGAGAGATCCGTCTGACGTGGTGGCGCGATTCGCTCGACCTTGCGGTTGCGGGGCAGGCGAGCGGCTCTCCGATCGTCGATCGGCTCGCTTTGGCACTGCGCGAGCGAGGACTTTCCGCCGATGCCCTTGTGGCCCTCACGGAAGCGCGGCACGGCGACCTATACGCAGATCCTCCCGCAACGCTTGCCGATCTCGAAGGTCGGATGGGAGAGACGCAGTCGAGCCTCTTCCAGCTGGGCGGATTGTTTCTCGGGGGAGAGGCTGGCGAAATTGCCGAGGCTGCGGGGCATGCGGGCATCGCCTATGGGGTCGCCATGAGCCTTTGGGATGGCGCACGGGCGCGGGCGAGGGGGCGTCTCGTCATACCCTCTGAGCTTCTCCAGACGGTGGGTCTCTCCCCGCAGGAGGCTTATTCCGCCGAGGCGAAAGAGCTCGTCGCTCCAATCGGCGAGCTCGTCACTTTCGGGCGCATGCATCGAAGCCGCGCAGCGGCGGCGCTCAGGAACGTTCGGGGGCGCGCCCGCTCAGCGTTCTTGCCATTGCATGCGGCGGATGTCCTCCTCGCCCGAATTGCGCGCGATCCGACCAGATTTCTCGTTTCACCTCAGCCCATGCCGGCGCTCAGCGTGTTGAGCCGGATGGTGTTTGCCGGTTTCGGCATGGGCCGCTGAACGATCTGAGGTTGGCAGAAAGCCTCTTCGGCTCTCAGGCTGCCTTGCGCAATTCGTTCGCTGCAAGCCACGTCGCGAAATCGGCAAGTGCACGTGCGGCGAGCGCACGCTTGCGTGCCACGCCTCGCTCTTTGCCCTTCATTTTGCGCCCGTCCTCGCCTTTCACGGGCGCCGCGATCTCGGGGAAAAGGCCGAAATTGACGTTCATCGGCTGGAAGTCGCCATTCTCCTTATCCACGAGATTGCGGCCGGTAATGTGTGCGAGGAGCGCTCCGTGGGCCGTCGTGTCTGGGGGCAGGGCCGGTTGATCTCCCAGCGCTTCGGCGGCAGCGAAGCGGCCGGCGAGAAGCCCGATGGATGCCGATTCGACATAGCCTTCGCAGCCTGTGATTTGGCCGGCGAAACGGATATGGGGCTGTACCTTCAGGCGCATCGTTTCGTCGAGGATTTTCGGCGAACGTAGGAACGTGTTGCGGTGAATGCCGCCGAGACGGGCGAATTCGGCATTTTCCAGGGCCGGGATCATGCGGAGAATGCGTGTCTGTTCGCCGTATTTCATCTTGGTCTGGAAGCCGACCATGTTGAACAATGTGCCCTGCTTGTTGTCCTGGCGGAGTTGCACCACGGCCCAGGGTTTTTCCTCCGGACGGTGCCGGTTGGTAAGGCCGACTGGCTTCATCGGACCCCATCGCAGCGTTTCGGCTCCGCGCGCGGCCATGACCTCGATCGGAAGGCAGCCTTCGAAATAGGCCGTATCCTTCTCCCATTCCCGAAAATCGGCGGTCTCGGCCTGAAGAAGGGCCGCGATGAAGGCCTCGTACTGTGCGCGGTCCATCGGACAGTTCAGGTAGGCCGCCGTGTCGCCGCCAGGTCCGGGTTTGTCATAGCGCGACTGCATCCAGGCGATATCCATGTTGATGCTGTCACGATGGATGATCGGCGCAATGGCGTCGAAAAAGGCAAGCTGGTCTTCGCCCGTCGCCTGACGGATCGCGGTTGCAAGCGCTCCGCTCGTCAAAGGGCCGGTGGCGATGATGGTCGGCTGGTCCGAACTTGGAAGCGAGGAAATTTCGCCGCGCTCGATGTGGATCAAAGGATGGTCGGCAATGGCCTGTGTCACGGCTTCGGAGAAACCGTTGCGGTCGACGGCAAGCGCCGATCCGGCGGGCAATTGATGGCGGTCGGCCGCCCGCATGATGAGCGAATTGGCCGCCCGCATCTCTGCGTGGAGAACACCGACCGCGTTGCTTGTCGCATCGTCGGAGCGGAACGAGTTCGAACAGACGAGCTCGGCGAGGCCGTCGCTTTTATGCGCTGGCGTCTCGACCTCGGGCCGCATTTCGTGCAGCACGACGGCAATGCCTGCTTCGGCGATCTGCCAGGCGGCTTCGCAGCCGGCAAGGCCGCCGCCGATGACATGGATGGGTCTCGTCATTTCGTGTCTCTTAGCTTTTGCTGCATCGTTCGTTGCGAGGCGGAACCATCTCGCATGCAACGCATCACGCCCGCGCATGTTGACGCTTGCCAGCGAGATCGCAAGGGGAGAGGCAGGGTGCCTGCGCGAATCCATATGATGCTTGCCAGGCAGCGCAACAACAGCCGTCGAAGGCGACAAAACGGGGATTGAGATGGCGGGAAGCTCGAAAAAGGCGATTTATGCGGCGCTTGTCGGAAACCTAGCGATTGCGATAACGAAGTTCGGTGCCGCCGCCTATACAGGCTCCTCGGCGATGTTGTCGGAAGGCATCCATTCGGTTGTCGATACCGGCAATCAAGGGCTTCTGTTGTACGGGATGAAACGGGCATCTCGTCCAGCGGATCGTGCGCATCCCTTCGGCTACAGCGCGGAGATCTATTTCTGGGCCTTCGTGGTGGCGATCCTGATCTTTGCGGTTGGCGCTGGCGTCTCCGTCTATGAGGGCGTGCACAAGATCACCGACGCTAACGAGATTACGTCTCCGTTCGTCAATTACATCGTTCTGACGCTGGCGATCGTGTTCGAAGGTGTGTCATGGACCGTTGCCTACCGCGAGTTTCGTCGCCAGAGGAACGAAGGGCACAATTTTTTCGAAGCCGTTCGCCACTCCAAGGATCCCACTGTTTTCACGGTCCTTTACGAAGATACCGCCGCCCTGCTCGGTCTCGTCGTCGCGTTGATCGGCGTGTTCCTCGCCAGTTATCTCGGCCTTGCCTGGTTGGACGGTGCCGCCTCGATCGGGATCGGCATTATTCTTGGGACGACCGCAGTGCTCCTGGCGATCGAAACCAAGGGCCTTCTCATCGGCGAATCGGCAGCACCGGAGACGGTCGCCGCGGTGCGCGAGATCGTCGAAGCGGAGGAAGGCGTCAGCGCACTGAACGAGCTCAGGACATTGCATCGGGGGCCCAACGACATCTTGCTGGCGCTCTCAGTCGATTTTGAGGACGATATGCCGGCCGGGCGCGTTGAAGCCGCCATCACGCGGTTGGAAAAGGCGATCAAGGCGCGCATTCCCACGATCCGCCGCCTTTTCATCGAGGTGCAATCTGCGGGCGATCACAAAATCGCGGTGGAAGAAGAACTGCGGGCCGTCAACGCGTCGGCTTCCAACTAGCTCGAGGAGCGGCCGGATGCGACAGAATAGCGAGACTACCTTAGAATTGATCTAAGTCAAAAGTAGCCCATCCCGCACTGCTAGAGTTGGCCCGCGACCTGAGGCAGCGATCTGGGTCGCGGGCCTTGAACGCCAAAAGCCACGAGCCGACCCGATGGTCGCCGGTTGCGCTCGCCTTGACGTCTCATCTCCCGTGACTCTCTCGCAAATGAATGGAGAGCGCGATGACACGTTTGCTGGTCTCGCTCCTACTTACGGCCGGGCTAGGCACTGCGGCCTATGCTGCGGACGACCAGAAATTGATGGAAGACGCCAACGGATTTTTCGATCCGATTCCGACGATGGTGCAGGCGCCCGAAAACAACGCCATCACCCGCGAAAAGGTCGAGCTCGGCAAGATGCTGTATTTCGATCCGCGGCTGTCTTCTTCTCACCTTCTGAGCTGCAACACCTGCCACAATCTCGGCCTCGCCGGGACAGATCTGCAGCCAACCTCTGTCGGACACGGCTGGCAGCGCGGTCCCCGCAACGCGCCGACCGTCCTCAATTCCGTCTTCAACATCGCCCAGTTCTGGGACGGACGGGCGGCCGACCTGAAAGCGCAAGCCGTCGGGCCGATGCAGGCAGCGGTGGAGATGAACTCCACTCCCGATGAGGTGGTCGCGGTCCTGAACAGTATGCCCGAGTACAAGGATCGCTTCGACGTCGTGTTTTCCGGCGACGAGGATCCGATCACTCTCGACAACGTCGCAAAGGCGATCGAGGCCTTCGAAGTGACGCTGGTGACACCCGCTTCCCGCTTCGATCAATTCCTGGACGGCAACACGAATGCCCTGAACGACAAGGAGAAGCACGGTCTCTCATTGTTCATGGAAAAGGGCTGCGTGTCCTGCCATTCCGGCGTGAATGTCGGCGGTCAGGATTATTTCCCGTTCGGTGTCGTGGAGAAGCCAGGTGCCGACATTCTGCCACCGGACGACAAAGGCCGCTTTGCGGTGACGCACACGGCGACGGATGAGTATGTCTTCCGAGCCGGCACATTGCGGAATATCGCGCTGACGGCGCCTTATTTCCACAGTGGCCAAGTGTGGAGCCTGCGTCAGGCGGTGCAGGTGATGGCGACGGCCCAGCTTGGAACGGAGCTCACCGAGGAGGAAGTCGATTCCATGGTGGCGTTCCTGCACACCCTCACGGGCGAGCAGCCGCAGGTCGATTATCCGATTCTGCCGGCCAGCACGGCCGATACCCCGCGTCCGGTGCTGACCATTCCGGGACAGGAAAACAACTGAGCTAAAGGTTTTCCGAAAAGCCTCCCCCGGCAGATGAGCGAAGGGCCGCGTGAGCGGCCCTTCATTTTGTCTGCCGTGTCTCTTCCCGCCAGACTTCAGAACGGGATTTCGTCGTCCAGGTCGTCCTTGAAGGAGCCGCGGCCGCCTTCCATCGGACCGGACGAGCCGAAGTCCGAGCGGCCACCACGGTCGGAGGAGGGGGCGTCATAGCTGCCGCCACCGCTGCCTCCGCCGCGCGTGTCGAGCATGGTGAGGGCCGAATTGAAGCCCTGCAACACGACCTCGGTCGTGAAACGCTTCTGGCCCGACTGATCATCCCATTCGCGCGTTTGCAGCTGGCCTTCGAGATAAACCTTGGAGCCCTTGCGCAGATATTGCTCGGCGATTTTTGCCAGCCCCTCGTTGAAGATGACGACGCGGTGCCATTCGGTGCGCTCGCGCCGCTCTCCGGAATTGCGGTCGCGCCAGCTCTCCGAGGTCGCGATGCGCAGATTGACCACCGGACGACCGTCGTTCAGACGCCGGATTTCGGGATCGGCCCCGAGATTGCCGATCAAGATGACTTTGTTGACGCTGCCGGCCATGAAATTCTCCCTGGTTTCTGGAGCCGCCGAGAGCGGCCAAAGGTTGCCCCTTTTCACTCAAGCGCCGCCGGACTGTAAACGGGCCCTTGCAAACACGCTTGTCGCCGCTGGGCGTTCACTGTATGTTCCATATGGACGTCGTGCAAGATCCACGAACGAGGGGGCAGGCGTATGGAACAGAGAATGAGTGTCGTGACGCTGGGCGTCGCGGACTTGTCGCGAGCACGGCAATTTTACGAGGATGGGCTCGGCTGGCAACGTGCGAATGCCCACGAGGAAGTGGTATTTTATGATCTGAACGGCTTTGTCCTGGCGCTCTATCCGAGGACGTCGCTGGCGGCAGATGCCAAAGTCGACCCGGACGGAGACGGCTTTTCGGGCGTCACGCTCGCCTTCAATGCGAGAAGCCGCGAGGAGGTCGATGTCGTCTTGAAGGAGGTGGAGGCGGCAGGAGGCGAGATCGTCAAAACGGCCGAAGAAGTCTTCTGGGGCGGCTATTCGGGTTATTTTGCCGATCCTGATGGGCATTTGTGGGAAGTCGCCCACAACCCGTTTTGGTCAATCGACGCGGAAGGGCGCGTCCATCTCGGTGAATGACTGGGATCGAAGAGCGGGTATGGCGCGAAGCGGGAAGGACGGGGTTTTTCCATCACGCCCGCTGCACTAAATAAGCATCGGGCAAGCCTGCCCGCATCACCATCATCCGGAACGGCCATGACGGATCCGCAAAAGACGCTCTCCGTGCGGGGCGCGCGCGAACACAATCTCAAAAACGTCGATCTCGATCTGCCGCGCGACAGTCTGATCGTGATGACGGGCCTTTCTGGCTCCGGCAAATCCTCGCTCGCATTCGATACCATCTATGCCGAGGGGCAGCGGCGCTATGTCGAGTCGTTGTCGGCTTATGCGCGCCAGTTTCTGGAGATGATGCAAAAGCCCGACGTCGACCAGATCGACGGCCTGTCACCGGCAATTTCCATCGAGCAGAAGACGACGTCGCGCAATCCCCGCTCCACCGTCGGCACGGTGACGGAGATCTACGATTATATGCGGCTGCTGTTTGCCCGCGTCGGTGTTCCCTATTCGCCGGCGACGGGCTTGCCGATCGAAAGCCAGACGGTCAGCCAGATGGTCGATCGTATTCTGGCTTTGCCGGACGGTACGCGACTTTATCTGCTCGCACCGGTCGTGCGTGGCCGCAAGGGCGAGTTCCGCAAGGATCTCGCCGAGTATATGAAGCGCGGTTTTCAGCGCGCGCGGATCGATGGAACCTTCTACGAGATCGCCGAGGCGCCGGCGCTCGACAAGAAGCTGAAGCACGACGTCGACATCGTCGTCGATCGCGTCGTCGTCCGCGCGGATGCCGGGAGCCGGTTGGCCGATTCTCTGGAGACGGCGCTGCGGCTTGCCGATGGAATCGCCGTCGCCGAGTTCGCGGATATGGGCGAAGGCGGCAAGCCGTCGGCACCGATTGTCTTTTCCGAAAAATTCGCCTGTCCCGTTTCCGGGTTCACGATCCCCGAGATCGAACCGCGGCTGTTTTCGTTCAACAATCCCTTCGGCGCCTGCCCGACCTGCGACGGCCTCGGATCTGAACTGCGCATCGATCCCGATCTTGTGGTGCCCGATCCGCGCTTGAGCCTGCGCAAGGGGGCGATCCACCCCTGGGCGAAATCGAGCTCGCCTTACTATCTGCAGACGCTCGAGGGGCTCGCCCAGCATTACGGCTTCAGCCTGACGGTTCCGTTCGAGGAGCTTCTTGAGGACGCGCGCCAAGCCATCTTGTATGGGACGGGCAAGGAGAAGGTTGCGCTCGTCTACGATGATGGGCTTAGAAAATATCAGGCGAAGAAGACCTTCGAAGGCATCATCCCCAATCTGGAGCGGCGCTGGAAGGAGACCGATTCTGCGTGGATGCGCGAGGAGATCGGCAAATACATGTCCTCGACGCCATGCGCCGCCTGCAACGGCCTGCGGCTGAAGCCGGAAGCGCTCGCGGTGAAGATCGCGAGCCTCAACATCGGCGAGGTCTCGCATTTTTCGATCCGCGAGGCGAACCGCTGGTTCACGGAATTGCCGGAAAAGCTGAGCGGAAAGCAGAATGAGATCGCGCTGCGCATTCTCAAGGAAATTCGCGAGCGGCTTCGCTTTCTCGACGATGTTGGGCTCGATTATCTGACCTTGGCGCGCAATTCGGGCTCCTTGTCGGGTGGCGAGAGCCAGCGCATTCGGCTTGCCTCACAGATCGGATCGGGCCTGACCGGCGTCCTCTATGTGCTGGACGAGCCGTCGATCGGTCTGCATCAGCGCGACAATGCCAGGCTTCTGGAGACGCTCAAGCATTTGCGCGACCTCGGCAACACCGTCATCGTCGTCGAGCATGACGAGGATGCGATCATGGCGGCCGACCATGTCGTCGATGTGGGACCCGGCGCGGGCATCCATGGCGGTGAGGTGGTGGCGGAAGGAACGCCTGGCGATGTCATGGCAAGTCCGGCTTCGCTTACGGGCCAGTACCTTTCTGGGGCGCGCGCGATCGAGGTTCCGCAGACACGCCGCAAGGCCTCCAAAAAGCGCTGGCTGAAGCTCTCCGGCGCCACGGGCAACAATCTCAAGGATGTCACGGCGAAAATCCCGCTCGGCACGTTCACCTGCGTGACCGGTGTCTCGGGTGGCGGCAAGTCGACGCTCCTCATCGACACGCTCTATAAATCGGTGGCGCGCCGCCTCAACGGTGCGCGCGAACAGGCCGCCCCGCATGCGGACCTTGCCGGGCTCGAGCATCTCGACAAGGTGATCGACATCGATCAATCGCCGATCGGACGCACGCCGCGTTCCAATCCTGCGACCTATACGGGCGCGTTCACCCCCATTCGCGAATGGTTTGCAGGTCTGCCGGAGGCGAAGGCGCGTGGCTATCAGCCGGGCCGTTTCTCCTTCAACGTCAAGGGGGGACGCTGCGAGGCCTGCCAAGGCGACGGTGTCGTCAAGATCGAGATGCACTTCCTGCCCGACGTCTATGTCACCTGCGACGTCTGTCACGGCAAACGTTACAACCGCGAGACTTTGGAAGTTACGTTCAAGGAGAAGTCTATCGCCGATGTCCTCGACATGACCGTCGAAGAAGGCGTCGGCTTCTTCCAGGCAATCCCCGCGGTGCGCGACAAGCTGAAGACGCTCGCGCGTGTGGGCCTCGGCTATGTGCGGATTGGCCAACAGGCGACGACGCTTTCGGGCGGCGAAGCGCAGCGCGTGAAGCTTGCGAAGGAATTGTCGAAGCGTGCAACCGGACGCACGCTCTATATCCTCGATGAGCCGACCACGGGTCTGCATTTCCACGATGTGGCGAAGCTTCTGGAGGTGCTGCACGAACTGGTCGAACAGGGAAATACGGTGGCGGTGATCGAGCACAATCTCGATGTCATCAAGACGGCGGATTACATCATCGATCTCGGGCCGGAAGGCGGAGATGGCGGCGGCGAAATCGTGGTCGCCGGTACGCCGGAAGACGTGGTGGCGGAGCCGCGGAGCTACACAGGGCAGTTTCTGAAGCCGATTTTGGAACGTGGTATGCGGCGCTCCGAAGCGGCGGAATAGAGCGGTCGCTCGCGCGGCATGCGATGCCCCGGTCCGCAGGTATTTTGATGTTCCGCCGAAGACCATCCGGCCCGGAGGTGCTGCTCGTTCATCCGGGCGGCCCGTTCTGGGCGAAGAAGGATGACGGTGCCTGGTCGATCCCCAAAGGTCTGCGAGAAGAAGGAGAGGCTGCGGAGGTGGCCGCCCGACGCGAGTTTTACGAGGAAACGGGATGCGTGCCGGATGTTGATCTCATCCTGCTCGGGGAGTTCAGACAGGCGGGTGGCAAGCGTGTCGAGGCCTTCGCGTTGGAGGGGGATTTCGACCTCGGCGGGTTCAAGAGCAACCTCTTCGAAATGGAATGGCCGCCGCATTCGGGTAAGCGCCGGGTCTTTCCCGAGGCAGATCGGGCAGGGTGGTTTTCCATCGAGGCGGCGCGAAGCAAGATCCTCAAGAGCCAGCAGCCGATCCTCGGCGCCTTGGAAGAGGTGATTTGAGAGGTTCGCCCGGACTCCGGAGGCATGAGTGCCACGTTCAGGCACCGCGGCGATCACGGGGATGTGGCGGATCATGGACTTGTCTCAGAGCCCGCTCTGTCGCCCTGGCGCGTTGCGCAGCCATGACGCCGCGCCCATGATGGACAAGCGCATTGCCAGTAGGGCGGCGAGGGGGAATCGCTTTGGCCGAAAGACGAGAGAGGGGATTGCCCGATAAGCCACGGCGAGGCGCCTCTTCAGAGAGCGGCCCGCAGGGGCTTCGCCGCTTTCTGACGCAGCTTTACGAGGGCGATAGCCGCCGATCCCACCATTTTCGTGCTGGGCTTTTGATCTTCGACTGCGCGACCCTGCTCTTCGTCGTCCTCACATCCTTCGTGACTTACTCGAGATTCCTCATCTGGACGGACTTCGTCCTCGGCCTTGTCATCCTCGCCGACTTTCTGGCGCGGCTTTTCGTCAGTCGCCGCCGCCTGGCCGATCTCGCGAGCCCGACAACCTGGGCGGACGTCGCGGCGATCGTCTCGTTTCTCCTGCCCCTCGCTGATGAAGGGGCTGGCTTCCTAAGGGTGCTTAGAACCCTGCGACTTTTGCGCACGTATCATGTGCTGATGCGCTTTCGAGGACGCAGTCGCTTCTTCCGGCACAATGAGGAAGCGATCATCGCGCTCGCCAATCTCGCTGTGTTTCTCTTTGTCATGACGGGCATCGTCTACGAGACCCAACACCGGCAGAACCCGGAAATCAGCAACTATGTCGATGCGCTCTATTTCACCGTCACCGCATTGACGACCACAGGTTTTGGCGACATCACGCTCGGCGGAACGGGCGGGCGGCTCATTGCCGTCGTGATCATGATTTTTGGGGTCACGCTGTTCCTGCGCCTCGTGCAGGTGATCCTACGCCCCCGCAAGATCCGTTTCACGTGCCCAAGCTGTGGGCTGCAACGCCACGAGGTCGATGCGGTTCATTGCAAGGCCTGCGGAGAGCTCCTCAACATCCCGGATGAGGGGCGTTTTTGAGCGCATTCCCGCCCCAAACGGAAACTGCCTCTTACGCAGGCGGTGACCGTTACAAAATTGCGGCAACTGCCTTCCTTTTCGGCATTCCAGCCATGCGATTTGTGCACTGCAAAACTGCTCCCGGTATCGCTATATCCGCCTCGTCAAACACTAGATAAAACATTCCGAGGTTCATTATGGGCACGTCCTCCAAGGGCCTGCTTGGTCGCTTCCGCCGCTGGCGCCGCTATCAGCGCACTCTGAAGGAGCTGCAGGGGCTCTCCGTTCGTGAGCTGCACGATATCGGCATCACTCCGGGCGAAATCCGCCGCGTGGCGCGCGAAGCCACGTTCTGATTTTCGGCCTCCGAGGCCAGGTTTTGGGTTGAAGACCGCCGGCGAGCAATCGCCGGCGGTTTTCGTTTGTGGAGCGGTTCCGTCGCAGCCCTAGCGCGAGGCGAACCATTGCTTGAGCGGCATGATCACGGGCGGCTCGGCGTTGGCGTTGGGCCAGGAATCGATCGACCAGCGTTGCTTCGACTGGGTGTCGATCACAACGGCGGTGGCGTGGGGATAGCGGCCGTCGAGGAAGAATCCCCTGGCGACCGGTTCGGCCACGGTGTGATATCTGAGCGCCCCGTGCTCCTGCAGGAAAATCAGCAGGCTCGTCGTGTTGGTCGCCTCGTCGATACAGTCCATTTGGCTGGGATCCCCGCCGCCGACCTTCTCAAAGCCGCCCAAATCGCCTGATGTGCCGATCTTGTGTCCGACGTTCTCCTCGAAAATCTGCACGGCTTTGGAGATTGAACGGCGCTCCTCCTGCGCATTGGAGACGTCCCGGAAAGGCCGTGAGAGTTTGCTGATCTCCTTCGGTGAAAACCGCACCGGCGTCGTCAGGAGGCAGCTGAAGGCGTGGCAGACATAGATCTTATCCCCCTTTGGGGGCTGGGCCTTGCGGGCCTCGTACCAGCGCGTCCGCATCGCGGCGGAATCGCTCGTGCAGCCGGCGATGGTGACGCCGGCGAGCACAAGAAACAGGATCGTCCACCGCCACATACCGGGCAGTTTAGGTGAGCCGGCGCAATCAGAAAAGGCCGGAACTCGTATCCGGGTATGTCGTTGAATCATCGAAGAGACGGGCAAGCTCGTCGAAATATCCAACGATATTCAAGGAGTTGAGACATGCACAATATCACCGGAAAGAAAGTAGCCATCCTCGCAACGAACGGCTTCGAGCAGTCCGAGCTTGAGGTGCCGCTGAAGCAGCTGCGTGAGGCGGGTGCCGAAGTCCATGTGGTTTCTCCGCAGGAGGGCTCCATCAAGGGCTGGGATAAGGACAATTGGGGCGGCGAAGTCCCTGTCGACCGGAAGCTCGATGAGGTGAGCGCCAACGATTACGACGCGCTCGTTCTGCCGGGCGGCCAGATCAATCCCGACCTGCTGCGTGTGGAAGAGAAGGCGTTGTCTCTCATCCGTGCGTTCTATGAGCAGAAGAAGCCGATCGGCGCCATCTGTCACGCGCCTTGGCTGCTTGTCGAGACGGGTGTCGCCAAGGGGCGTGACATGACGAGCTACAAGTCGATCAAGACCGACGTGATGAACGCCGGTGCCAATTGGCACGACAAGGAAGTTGTCGTGGATCAGGGTATCGTCACCAGCCGTAACCCCGGTGATCTCGACGCGTTCTGTGCGAAGGTGGCTGAAGAAATCGCCGAGGGACGGCATACGCAGCGTCAGGCTGCGTAGGGGCGGCTCGCCTCGCAAGACAGCCTCGTCAGAGGAGATGGAAGGCCGGCGTTACGCCGGCCTTTTCTTTTGAGCTCAAAGAGCGCGCTGATGCGCATCCAGGAATGCGAGCACACCGTCGGCCACATATTGGACTGCGAGCGCCGCCAGAATGACGCCGAGAAGCCGCGTGATCACGATACGCCCGGTCTCGCCTATCAGCTTCTCGATGCGTTCTGCGAGCGAGAGGACGAAGAAGGTGAGCCCCAGAATGGCGAAAATGACCAGGATGAGCTCTGCCATGCCCACAAATCCCGGATTCTTGCCCGCGACGAGGATCGTCGCGGAGATGGCGCCGGGGCCGGCTATGAGCGGAATGGCCAGGGGGAAGACGGCGATGTGGCCGATATCTTCCGAGGTGAGGACGCGTGTTGCGCTGCGCTCGTGGCGTTCCTGGCGTTTTTCGAAGATCATCTCGAACGCGATGACGAAGAGAAGAATGCCGCCTGCGATCCGGAATGCGGGCAGCGTGATGCCGAAGACCGTCAGGATTGCTGATCCGGCGAGTGCGAAGATCACCAGAATGGGAAGTGCGATCAACGTCGCCCGCAACGCCACTTGTTGACGCTGGTCACGGTTCATTCCCGCCGTCAGTGCCAGGAAGAGTGGCGCCAATCCGGCGGGATCGATGGTGACGAAAAGCGTGACGAAAGCGGTAACGAGCTGTTCCATGCGCGAGCTCCTATCACTCCCTTGATAAGGGAGAAATGCCTGCGGCGGAGATCCCCTGAAAAGCCACGGCTTCGCGCCTGTCATCGTCGTTCCGGCCGGCTTTTGCGGGCGGAATCGCGGCTTTGGCGGAGCTCCGCGCAACGAAACTGTCAGACAGCTTTATAAGTCTTTGATTTGATTAATGTATTACTCTCGCCCTCGACTTGGCTTATCGGCCGATTCCAGCTAGAAAGAGGGCCACACATCACAGCATTCGATTCTTTCCTTGACTGACGCCAAGACTCCTTCCGACGGACGCCGCGGCGGCGACATCCGTTCCATCTCCATCACAGATGAGATGCGCACCTCGTATCTCGATTACGCGATGAGCGTGATCGTCAGTCGTGCGCTGCCTGACGTTCGCGACGGCCTGAAGCCCGTTCACCGCCGCATTCTCCATTCGATGAACGAAATGGGGATCGCCTCGAACCGAGCCTACCGCAAATGCGCGGGCGTTGTCGGTGAGGTGATGGGTAACTATCACCCGCACGGCGACCAGGCGATTTACGATGCGCTCGTGCGCATGGCGCAGGATTTTTCGATGCGCCTGCCGCTCGTCGACGGGCAGGGCAATTTCGGTTCGCTTGATGGCGACCCTGCCGCGGCGATGCGGTACACGGAATGCCGCCTGGCGAAGCCGGCGGAATCGATGCTGCAGGACATCGACAAGAATACCGTCGATTTCCAGGAGAACTATGATGGGCGCAAGCAGGAGCCCGTCGTTCTCCCCGCGCGCTTCCCGAACATCCTCGTCAATGGCGCAGGCGGCATTGCCGTCGGCATGGCGACGAACATTCCCCCGCACAATCTCGGCGAAGTGATCGATGGTTGCGTCGCTCTGATCGACGACCCCACGGTCTCCGATCTCGATCTCATGGATCTCATTCCCGGTCCGGATTTTCCGACGGGTGGTGTCATCCTGGGGCGGGCGGGCATTCGCTCGGCCTACGAAACGGGCCGCGGCTCGATCGTCATGCGCGGCAAGGTGGCTGTCGAGACGGGGGCGCGAGATCGCGAAGCGATCATCATCTCCGAGGTGCCTTATCAGGTGAATAAGGCGGCGATGATCGAAAAGATCGCCGAGCTCGTGCGAGAGAAGCGGCTTGAGGGCATCTCCGACATCCGCGACGAATCCGATCGGCAGGGCGTGCGCGTCGTCATCGAGGTGAAGCGCGACGCGGTGGCCGATGTCGTCCTCAACCAGCTTTATCGCTTCACGCCGCTTCAGACGACGTTCGGCGGGAATTTCGTGGCGCTCAACGGTGGACGCCCCGAGCAGCTTGGCCTCAGGGACATCCTGTCGAGCTTCATCTCGTTCCGCGAGGAGGTGGTCGGTCGCCGGACCAAGTTCCTGCTCGGCAAGGCGCGTGATCGCGCCCATGTCCTCGTCGGTCTCGCCATCGCAGTGGCGAATATCGATGAGGTGATTGCACTGATCCGGGCCGCGCCCGATCCGCAGACTGCGCGTGAGCAGCTGATGGCAAAGGCGTGGCCTGCCAAGGATGTCGCGCCTCTTGTGCGTTTGATCGCCGATCCGCGCCACATGGTTCTCGAAGATGGGACCGTGCGCCTTTCGGAAGAGCAGGCGCGTGCCATCCTCGAGCTGCGCCTGCAGCGCCTGACTGCGCTCGGCCGCGACGAGATCGCTGACGAACTGAATAAGCTCGCGGTTGAGATCAAAGAATATCTCGAGATTCTGGCTTCGCGGGCGCGGATCCTCGGCATCGTCAAAGACGAGCTGACGGCGGTGAAGGAAGAATTCGCAACGCCCCGTCGGACGGTGATCGAAGAGGGCGGCGGCGATCTCGAAGACGAGGATCTGATTCAGCGTGAAGACATGGTCGTCACCGTGTCCCATGCCGGCTACATCAAGCGCGTTCCGCTCGCCACCTATCGGGCTCAGCGCCGCGGCGGCAAGGGACGGTCGGGCATGTCCTTCCGCGAGGAGGATTTCGTCAATCGCCTCTTCGTGGCCAATACTCACACGGCCGTGCTGTTTTTCTCCTCACGCGGCATCGTCTACAAGCTCAAGGTCTGGCGTCTGCCGCTTGCCGCACCGCAGGCGCGCGGCAAGGCGCTCGTGAATATCCTCCCGCTGGAAGACGGCGAGACGATCACGACGATCCTGCCGCTGCCCGATGACGACAAGGAGTTCGAGCGGCTGGATCTGATGTTCGCTACGACGGGCGGAACGGTGCGGCGAAATTCGCTTGCCGATTTCGTCAACATCAATCGCAATGGCAAGATTGCCATGAAGCTCGAAGACGGCGATGCGATCGCGGGCGTCTGGACATGCTCCGAAGACGATGACGTCATGCTGACGACGGCTTTCGGGCAATCGGTCCGCTTCCCTGTGACGGATGTGCGTGTCTTTGCCGGACGCTCGTCCGTCGGCGTGCGCGGGATCCGGCTCGGCAAGGGTGATCGCGTCATCTCCATGTCGATCCTGCGTCACTTCGAGGCGACGCCGGAGGAGCGCAGCGCTTACCTGAAGATGCGGCGCGCCGTCGCCGGAGAGGCCGACAACGGCGATGCCGGAGACGTCATCGAGGAGGGAGACGAGGTCGAGGTGGAAGCCGGGGCCTTGTCGTCTGAGCGCTACGCCGAGATGAGCGCTGCAGAGGAGTTCATCCTCACCGTTTCCGAACATGGCTACGGCAAGCAGACGTCGTCGCACGAATATCGGATCTCCGGACGTGGCGGCAAAGGCATCATTGGCATGGTCGTGAACGAGCGGAACGGGCCGCTTGTGGCGTCTTTCCCCGTGGAGGAAGGTGACCAGATCATGCTCGTCACCGATCGCGGCCAGCTCATCCGTGTGCCGGTCGCCGGCATTCGCATCACCGGACGCGCGGCGCAGGGCGTTATTGTCTTTTCCACCGCGAAGGACGAAAAAGTGGTGTCCGTCGAGCGGATCACGGAGGCGAGCGCGCAGGACGAGCTCAACGGAAATGGAGAAGGTGGCGAAGAGGATGCCCCTGAATCCGATCCGCAGAACGACGACAGCGGTGGATCCGAGGGGGAGCCGCCAACGGAATAGAGGGCGAGGGGGCAGATGATCGATCTTGCAAGCTGGCTGACATATCTTGCGGCGTGCATTGCCGTTGTGATTGTTCCTGGACCGACGGTGACGGTCATTATCGCCAATTCCATGCGCCACGGCGCCCGGGCTGGCCTGATGAACGTCGCTGGTACGCAAGCGGGCATCGCGGTGATGGTCGCGATCCTCGCCTTCGGATTTTCGGCGATCGTCGCGCTCTTGGGAGAGGCGTTCTTCTGGCTTAAGCTTCTCGGGGCCGCTTACCTCATCTGGCTTGGGATCAAGCTCTGGCGTTCCGATGGAACGCTCGGAAATGCCGATGCCGCCAAGGCCACACGCAATTGGTTCTGGCAGGGTTTTATCGTCATCTGGTCGAACCCGAAGGCTTTGTTCTTCTTCGGCGCCCTTATTCCGCAGTTCATCGATCCGACCGGCTCGGCGGTGATGCAGACGCTTCTGCTTGGCGGCACCTTCATGGTGGTGGCGACATGCCTCGATAGCATGTACGCAATCGCCGCCGGGCGGACAGGCCTGCTTTTGTCCAGGCGCAACGTCCGACTCGTGGAGATCTTCGGCGGAACATGTCTGGTCGGAGGCGGCCTTTGGATGGCGTTGAGCCGCCGGTGAAGCGTTTCGAACCGACATCCCACACATTGCGGTTCGCCGCAGGTGACGCTAAGCGGGCCCAATGATTCGCACTGCACTCTACCCGGGCTCATTCGACCCGCTGACGAACGGCCATATCGATATCCTTCAGGCGGCCTTTGGGCTGGTCGATCGGGTGATCGTCGCGGTCGGACGGCATCCGACGAAGTCTGGCCTGCTGGACATCGACAAGCGTATTGCGCTCATCGAAGAAGTCGCGGGTCCGCTGGCGGAAAGCAGCGAGGTCACGCTCGAGGTGCTGAGCTTCGACAATCTCGTTGTTGACCTTGCCCAGGAGGTCGGTGCCACCATCCTGATCCGCGGTCTGCGCGACGGGACGGATCTCGATTACGAGATGCAGATGGTCGGTATGAACCGCACCATGGCGCATTGGCTGCAGACAGTTTTCGTGCCGGCGAGCCCGCACCACCGTCATATCACGGCCACGCTCGTGCGTCAGATCGCGGCCATGGGCGGCGATATCGGGCCCTTCGTGCCGGCTTCGGCTGCAGATGCCGTGCGTGTGGCACTCGCCGAACGCTGAACGATTGCACCGCCTGCGGGTTCAGATCTCAAGGAAGGACATTTTCATGCTGAAATGGCTGGCCACGCTCGCCTTTGCCGTCACCTGCACGCTTTCGCAGCCCGTGCTCGCGCAATCGGCGGATGCCGAGAACACGCTTTTGATGCAGTTGAAAGACGGTACCGTCAGCATTCACCTGCGCCCGGATCTCGCGCCGAACCATGCCGAGCGCCTGAAGACGCTCACGCGTCAGGGCTTCTATGACGGCGTGCCGTTTCACCGTGTGATCGACGGCTTCATGGCGCAAACGGGTGATCCGACCGGCACCGGGATGGGGGGATCGGATCTGCCAGACCTCAAGGCGGAGTTTTCGGATGAGCCTTTCGTGCGCGGCGTCGTCGGCATGGCGCGCTCCAGCAATCCTGACAGCGCCAATTCGCAGTTCTTCATCATGTTCGCGCCGGCACCGAGCCTCGACGGCAAGTACACCGTCGTGGGTGAAGTCACCGATGGCATGGACCTCGTCGACAATATCAAGAAGGGAAGTTCCAGTGCCAATGGCAAGGTGGACAACCCCGACAAGATCATCAGCATGAAGGTTGCCGCAGACCAATAGGCACCTTACCCGAGACCTCCAAATCAGGGAGATTCGAATGGCCGCCCAACCCGAAGACACACTCATCATGGAAACCAGCAAAGGGCAGGTGACCATCGCCATGCGCCCGGACCTGGCGCCCAACCATGTGGCGCGGATCAAGGAGCTCGTGCGCGACGGCTTCTATGACGGTGTGAAATTCCACCGCGTCATCGACGGCTTTATGGCTCAGACCGGCTGCCCCAACGGCAACGGCACGGGTGGATCCGGCAAGAAGCTCAAAGCGGAATTCTCGTCGGAGAAGCACACGCGCGGTACCGTCTCGATGGCGCGCGCTATGGATCCCAATTCCGGCGACAGCCAGTTCTTCATCTGCTTTGCCGAGGCCCCGTGGCTCGATCGCCAGTACACCGTCTGGGGCGAAGTGGTGGACGGCATGGATGTCGTCGACCAGATCAACAAGGGCGAGCCGCCGCGGCAGCCTGACACCGTCCAGTCGATCAAGGTCGCTGCGGACGCCTGATGATTTGGCGGCGGTCTCTCTCCGCCGCCTCTTTCCCATGCGTATCGATGCTTTCGATTTCGAGTTGCCGGAAGAGCGGATCGCGCTTCGTCCGGCGCGGCCGCGCGATTCCGCGCGGCTTCTCGTCGTGCCCACTGAAGGGCCTTTCCGCGATCTCCACGTCTTCGACCTTCCTAAATTGTTGGAGCCCGGCGATCTTCTCGTCTTGAACGATACGGCCGTCATTCCGGCGCGGCTTGCCGGGCGTCGTCTGCCGCGCACGCAAGATGGGCAGGCGATCCGCGTCGAAGCGACCCTCATCGAGCGGCTGGACGAGTCGCATTGGATGGCGCTCGCCAAACCGGGCCGAAAGCTAAAGCCGGGTGACATTCTGCGTTTCGGTGGCGAGGGCGAGACCTGTCTTGCCGGAAGCCTCGATGCGCGCGTTGTCGAAAAAGGCGAGGCCGGGGCGATTACGCTCGGCTTCTCTCTTTCCGGCCCCGTTCTCGATGAAGCCATCCACGGCCAGGGGGCTATGCCGCTCCCGCCCTATATCGCGTCGCGCCGTCAGGCCGACGCGGCTGATCTGGAAGATTATCAGACGGTCTATGCGGCGAAGGAGGGGGCGGTCGCTGCGCCGACGGCGGGTCTGCATTTCACCGAAGATCTTTTTGCCACTCTCGCCGAAAAGGGCATCGAGCGCCGCCTCGTGACGCTGCATGTTGGGGCGGGCACGTTTCTGCCGGTGAAAAGCGACGAGACGGATGACCACGTCATGCACGAAGAGTGGGGCGAGGTGAGCGAGGAGACCGCCGAGGCCGTTAACGAGACGCGCAAGCGCGGCGGGCGTGTTGTCGCGATCGGGACGACGGCCTTGCGTATCCTGGAAAGCGCCGGCGACGAAAATGGTCTCCTGCACCCATTCTCCGGCAAGACCGGGATCTTTATCACGCCCGGCTATCGCTTCCGCATCATCGACCGGCTTTTCACGAATTTCCACCTGCCGCGCTCGACGCTGTTCATGCTCGTCTCTGCGTTTTCAGGCCTCGATCGTATGAAGGCCGCTTACGCGCATGCGATCGAAGACGAATATCGTTTCTATTCCTACGGCGATGCCTCGCTGCTCGAACCCGCGACGCCCTCCATCAGGCCCAAATGACCGAATTCTCGTTCACTCTTCAGGCGCGCGACGGCAATGCCCGTCGCGGCGTGATCTCTATGCCGCGCGGCCTCATCCGCACGCCCGCCTTCATGCCGGTGGGAACACAGGCCACCGTGAAGGCCATGTATCCCGAACAGGTGAGGGAGCTTGGGGCGGATATCGTCCTCGGCAACACCTATCACCTGATGTTGCGTCCGGGCGCGGAGCGCGTTGCACGTTTGGGAGGCCTGCATTCCTTCATGCGGTGGCCGCATCCGATCCTGACGGATTCCGGTGGCTTTCAGGTCATGTCGCTCGCACAGCTGACGAAGCTCGACGAGGACGGCGTCACGTTCAAATCGCATGTCGACGGATCGACCCATCGTCTCACGCCGGAACGCTCCGTCGAGATTCAGGGGCTCCTTGGCGCCGATATCACCATGCAGCTCGATGAATGTCTGAAACTGCCGGCGGAATATTCCGAGGTCGAGCGGGCGATGGAATTGTCGCTGCGCTGGGGCGAACGCTCGAAGGCCGCGTTCGGGGGCGAGCCCGGACGAGCGCTTTTCGGCATCGTGCAGGGCGGCGACCAGGCTAACTTGCGACTGCGTTCGGCCGAGGGGCTGCGGCAGATCGGTTTTCATGGCTATGCGGTCGGGGGCCTTGCCGTCGGCGAACCACAGGCGGTTATGCTGGAAATTCTCGAGGAGACGGTGCCTGCATTGCCGGATGGCGCACCTCGTTATTTGATGGGGGTTGGGACGCCCGAGGATATCTTGCTGTCGATTGCGCGTGGCATCGACATGTTTGATTGCGTGATGCCGACCCGCGCCGGCAGGCACGGCCAGGGCTTCACGCGCTACGGGCGCCTCAATATGCGCAATGCGAAGCATGCGGAGGATTTGCGGCCGCTCGATCCTTCGAGCGATTGCCCGGCCGCGCGCGATTATTCACGCGCCTATCTGCATCATCTCTTCCGCACGCAGGAGACGCTTGGAGCGATGCTCCTGACGTGGTCGAATCTCGCCTATTACCAGACGCTCATGAAAGAAGCCCGGCACGCCATCAGCGAAGGGCGCTACACGGACTACGTGGCGGAGGTTCGTGAAAACTGGGAGCGGGGAGAGCCGTAAGCGGCAACCCTATCAGAAGGCGCACGTGGCAGAGATGCGTCGTGGAGCGGATGCGCGGATATGAAAAAGCCCCGGCGGTGCCGGGGCTCATACGTTCCAGAAATCAGCGGCTGATGGCAGCGGCGAGAGCGATGGCCGCTACAGCACCCAGGGAGCTCCACCAGAAGAGCTGCGCGCTTCGGGCCTCCTTGTCGGCCTGAACGGCGATGGCTTTTGCACGTGCTTTCGGCATCAGATCAATTCTCCCGGAGCCGGCCTCAATTTGCAGTCGACGATTTTCCAGTCGCCTGCGTCATCCTGCAGGAGAGCAAAATCGGCAGACCATTGCAAGCCAATGCGATCACGCACATAGGTCTTCACCATCGTTGCCTCGCCATCCTGGGTAACGCTGTCCACCGTCAGCCGCTTGGCATAGACGAGCGGCGGGTGGATCTTGGAGAAAAACGTGTAGGCCGCTTCTTCGGTTCCAAAGCGATCCTGCTCGTACTCCGTCGCAAAGCGCCACACGGCCTTCGGCTGCTTATTCGATAGTCCCCAGACGAAGGTCTCGACGGCGCCACGCACGGCATCTTCCTGTCCCTTGGTAAGCGCCCGGGTTTCTGGGTGGTAGGCCGCGAGGTCGAGGCGATCGGCTTTCGGAGCGGCCTGAGGGAGGATTTTGGGAAGAGGTGCGTTTAACGAATTCACTTGGACCGTGCCGATCAGCACAGTTGCCAGCACGCCTGTCGCAGCAATTGCCAGGTTTCGCCCCCAGCCTGCTTTCAGACTGAACATGGGATTGCACCTCTTCAAGAACATCGACAGGACAATTCGTTAACCCGTCGTTCAGTTCCGTGAAGATGTGGTCGTCGTTAAGAAGTTGAATTCTCGCCGTCCGGCGAATGCCTTAGCTGCCCAGGCGCAACCTCTGTTTCTAAGGCCCTGAGCTTGCCTTTGCGCCTGTTCACTTCCGCGTGAATCGGGATCGGGCCACGGCGATAAGAGCGGACCACGTCACGACGCCTGAGGCAGCAGCCTTAGGAGCGGTTTGGGAGGCGGATACGATCTACGCGCCGACTCAGCTATCTTGGGCGCAGTCAGTTGCGTTGTTCTGCGTTCCCCAAAAATAGCAGAGGTTTTGGCGCAATGACCGAAACGACCCTCTACCAGACAATCCTGCTCGAGCTCTATGCGCATACGCCCCGGGGCGCGCTTCCCAATTGGGTGATGGATGGGCTTGTCGAAGAAGGGCTCGCACATCGTGACGAGGCGAATGGCCTGGTGCTCAACGGCCCGTTTCGTCCCTTCGAGATCCGCAAGACGACCCTTCGACCGATCGAGTTACGGACGGCTGACGCCGCAGGCTAGGCGTCAGCATTGCCGTCGCGGAGAGGTTACTCCCAGAGGCCAGATCGCGGGCTGAACGAGCCCGCGATCTGATTATTCGGCAGGTTCCGGGCTTTCTTCGCTCCGTTCGGAAGCCGACGGATGCGGCTTCCACCCGGTCTTTTCGCGCATCCATTGGAAGACGCCGAAGAGGAGCGGGATCAGGAAGATGCCGATCGTCGCCGCACCGATCATACCGGCGAAGACCGGAATACCCACTGCCTGCATGGATCCAGCGCCCGGGCCGGTCGCTCGCACGAGCGGGATAAGACCGGCGATAAAGGCGAAGCTTGTCATCATCACGGGACGGAAACGCAGCCTTGCGCCTTCGACCGCCGCGTCGTGAAGGTCCATGCCGAATTCGCGTTGTTCCAACGCGAAGGCGTTGATCAGGATGGCGTTCTTCGCTGACAGCGCGATCAGAACGACGACACCGATCTGTGCATAGAGGCTGAAGTTCGCGCCAACCCACCAGATCGCAAAGATGGCACCGAACATGGCGCTGATCGTTGACAGCAACACCGGGATCGGCACGTTCCAGCTCTCATAAAGTGCGACCAGGAACAGGAAGGCGAAGACGACTGCCGCGCCAAGAACGATTGGTGTCTGGCCGGCCGATTGCTTCTGTTCAAGCGCCTGGCCCGTCCATTCATAGCCGTAACCGCTTGGCAGGGATTTCGCGACCTGTTCCATGGCGTCAGTCGCATCACCGTCGCCGAAGCCCGGCGCGGGGGAGCCCTGGATGGAGACCGAGCGGTAATTGTTGTAGCGCGTCAGGCTGCGTGGGCCGACGGTCAGTTCGGCACGCGCGAAGGTCGAAAGGGGCACCATCTCGCCGGAGTTGTTGCGCACTTCGATGTCATAAATGTCATCGATCGATGTGCGGAATTCCTTCTCCGCCTGCATGCGGACCGTCCATGTGCGGCCGAACAGATTGAAATCGTTGATATAATATCCGCCGAAGGTGGACTGCAGAGCGGCGAAGATCTCGTTGATCGGTACGCCGAGCGTCTGCGCCTTCGTGCGATCGATATCCAGACGGATCTGCGGCGTCTCGGCCTCGAAGTTCGCGTAGACACGCGTCAGTTGTGGCTGTTGGTTGGCCTGGACCAGCAAACCGCGCATCACGGCCGCAAGCTCCGAGGGCTCTTGTCCCTGCAGAGCTTCGAGCACGAACTCAAAGCCGCCGAAAGAACCCACGCCCGAAATTGCCGGCGGCTGCAGAGGAATGAACTGCGCGTCCGGAATGGTCGAAAGGCCGCCATAAAGCCGTCCGATGACGGAGCCGATCGCAAGGTCGGGTGACTGGCGCTCGTCGTATGGCTTCAATCCCAGGAACATCAGGCCTGCATTGGAGGCCGCGCCGCCGCCCAGAAGGTCGAAGCCGAGGACGGTGCCGATGCTCTCCACGCCCGGATCCTGACGGATGATGGCTTCCGCCTTCTGCGCCGCGATATCGGTGCGGTTCAGCGAGGCGCCAGGCGGCAGGTTCATGATGACAATGACGAAGCCCTTGTCTTCATTCGGGAGAAAGCCGGCTGGCGTGCGCAAGAACATGTAGCCCGTGGCCGCGCCGATCGCGACGAGGAGCACGAGCGAGATCACGGCCACGTTCATCAGCTTGCTGATGATCCAGGCATAGCCATGACCGACTTTGTCGACGGCATGGGTGATGCCGCGCATGATCTTGATCGGTTCGCCAGACCGCAGGAAAAGGGCGCACAGCGCCGGCGACAAGGTCAGTGCGTTGATGGCCGAAATCACCATGGCGGCCGAAATCGCGACGGCAAACTGGCGGAAGAGGGCGCCCGAGGAGCCCGGCAAGAAGGCGACCGGCACGAAAACCGACAACAGCACCAAAGTGATGGCAATGATCGGTCCGACGATTTCGCTCATCGCCTTATGAGTGGCCTCATTCGGCGTGAGATGCGGATCCTCCTCCATCACGCGTTCGACGTTCTCAACGACGATGATGGCGTCATCGACGACGATGCCGATGGCGAGCACCAGAGCGAGAAGTGAGATCGTGTTCGCGCTGTAGCCGAAGGCGTACATGATCGCGAGCGCACCGATGATGGCAACCGGCACGGCGATCATCGGAATGAGGGTCGCTCGGAAACGTCCGATGAAGATAAACACGACGATCGCGACCAGAACGAAGGCCTCGATAAGGGTCGACACGACCTTCTCGATCATCGTTCCGACAAAGTCGGCCGCGTTGTAGATGTATTTGTACTCAAGCCCCTCGGGGAAGCGCTCCGACAGCTCTTCGAGCCGATTCGTGACGTTGGTTGCGACGGTCACAGCATTGGCGCCGGGGGAGAGATAGGTGGCAACGGCGGCCATCGGCTTGCCGTTGTAGCGGGCAATGACGCCGTAATTCTCCGACGCCAGCTCGACCCTCGCCACGTCACCTAGCCGGACGACCGATCCGTCCGGGTTGGAGCGGAGGATGATATTGCGAAACTCCTCCGCGTCGGTCAGCCGTCCCTTGGTATTGATCGTCAGTTCGAGCCGCTGAGCGTCGACGAGGGGGGCTGCACCAACCTTACCCGCGGCCGCCTGCACGTTCTGCGATTCGACCGCAGCGGCGATATCGGCCGGCGTGAGCTCGAGATTGCTAAGCTTCTGCGGGTCAAGCCAGATCCGCATGGCGTAATCGCGCTCGCCGAAGACCTGAACGTTGCCGACACCGTTGACGCGTTTCAGCTCGTCTATGACGTTGAGGGCGACGAAGTTGGCGATGAACAATTCGTCGAAGCGATTGTCCGGCGAATAGAACAGGAAGACTTGGAGCTGGTCGCGCGAGGCACGCGCCACGTTGATGCCGACCGAACGGACTTCGGCCGGCAGCTGGCTTTCCACCTGTGCCACCCGGTTTTGCACGTTGATGGCGGCAACGTCGGGGTCTGTGCCAAGCTCGAAGGTGACGTTGAGCTCATAGGAACCATCCGAGCTCGACGTCGATTTCATGTAGCGCATGTCCTCGACGCCGTTGATGGCACTTTCGAGGGGCTGCGCAATCGCCTGTTCGACGGTTTCGGCGCTTGCACCGATATATTGCGTGGAGACGCTGATCGTCGGAGGCGCGATGTCCGGATATTGGGCAACCGGAATCACCGCGATCGAAATGAGCCCGACCAGTGTGATCAGGATCGAGATGACGAAGGCCAGTCGAGGCCGGCGGATGAAGACGTCAAAGATCATGCCGTGTGGGCCTTCAAAGTGTCACGCGATGTGGCTTACTTGTTGGTTGAAGGAGCTGCGGTCGACGCTTGCTCGTCCGGGGTGACGTCCTGTGGTGCGACTTGCATGCCCGGCTGTGCCTTCTGCTGACCTGCGACGATCACCCTGTCACCGGCCTCAAGGCCTTCGGTGACGACAATCGCAGGACCGCGCTGCTCACCTGTTTCGATGCGACGCTGCTCGACCTTGTTCTCGTCATTGACGATGAGCGTATAGGTGCCCTGCTGATCGATGAGCATGGCCGATTGCGGCATCAAGAGCTTTTCTTCGGGCTTACGTGCGGCGACGATCACGTCGACAAGCTGCTTGTCGTACAAGACGCGGTCGGGGTTTGCGACGCCCGCCCGCACCATCACCGAATCCGTACCCTCGTTCGCCTCGATGTTGGTGAAGAGAATCTCGCCTTGTTGGTCGTAGATGCTGCCATCGGCGAGACGCAACTTGATGACGACGTCGTTCCTTTGTTTCTCGGTCTGACCGATGTTGATGAGACGGCGCTGCGGCACAGGAAAGGCAACGCGCATCGGGTCTTGCTGGACGATTCGTGCAAGAGCTCCGCTATCGGGACCGATGAATGCGCCTTCCGAGAAGGCTGCAACACCGATACGCCCGCTGATCGGCGCCGTGATTTTCGTGTAGCCCAGATCGAGCTGCGCCAGTTTGAGAGACGCTTCGTTCTGACGAAGAGTGGCCTCGGCCTGATCTCGGTTGGCGCGCGCTTCGTCGAGCGAAGCCTGCGAGCCGGTATTGCGCTCCCGCAGCGTCTGCTGGCGCTCGTAGCTGAGGTTGGCGAGCTCGAGGGCGGCACGCGCATTCTGAACAGCCGCCTCGGCTTGGGAGACTGCCGCTTCGTAGGATGCCGCGCCGATGGTGAAGAGCACCTGGCCCTTTTCGACCTCGGCGCCTTCCTCGAATTGACGCGGCCCGAGATACCCTTGCACGCGCGCCCGGATTTCGACGCTTTCTGCGGCTTCGATCCGACCGGTGAAGACTTGCTGCTCGGTCACATCACCGAGTTTAACCTGCTCGACGTTGACCGCAGGCGGAGCTCCGGCCCCAGGTGCTCCCTGAGCCAACAGCGGGGCAGGTGAGAGCACCAGCGCCAGTGCGAGCGCGGCGCGCATAGGAAAGGTGCGACGCCCCGTTGCCGGGGAGGGAAGGCGAAGATCGATCATCTAGGAGCTACCAGTTCGAATGCACGCGCCACGTTCGGTGCGCTCACTTCCGGCGATGACATAATTCCTGCCATCAAAAAAGCAAACAGTTGAGTACCGATTCCAGTGTAGGGGTTACCAAATAGACGTATGGTGACCTTGGAGGCTGCGGCCTGACGCATCTACACAAATCTGTGATCCGACGCAGACGACACACTGGCGTCTCTGAGGCCACAGAGCCGCTCGGGTCGAGGTCGTCACCCGTATCTTAGGTACGATCTGTCCCCGTGCCTCCGGTGCGGACACGAGGAAAATGGTGAGCCCTGTGGGACTCGAACCCACGACCTACTGATTAAAAGTCAGTTGCTCTACCGGCTGAGCTAAGGGCTCTCAGCGCGGGCGGACCCTATGGAACAGGCCGTGGCGGGTCAAGCCGTTTTGGTTCAGGAGAGCCCCGTATACCGGGCTTTTGTCCATCGCCGGATGCCGAGCCAAGGTCGTGGTCATGTGGACGGCAGTGTCGCGAGTATCAAGCCGGGGAGAACAAGCCCCAGCCCCAGCGCATGATAGGTGTGGAATTCCTCCCCCAGGAAGATCATGGCGAGCAGGACCCCGTAGGGAGGCAGCAGGTAGAGGAACATGCCGGTGACCCCCGGTCCAAAGACTTTTACCCCGTGCTGGTAGGCAAGAAAGGCGAGGACGGAGGAGATGAAAGCGAGACCCGCGATCGACAGCCACGCGGACACGGAAGATGGAAATGCCTCCTGCACGACGGCTTCCACCGCAAAGAACGGCAGTAGAACGAGCGCCCCGGCCGCAACGATGGCTGTAAAGAGCGGCAAGGTCGGCACGGTGTGAAGTGAGCCGCGACGCAACAGGACCGAATAGACGGCCCAGGAGAAGGCGCACAGCGCGATCAACAGATCGCCTGCATTCAGTTCGAGAGCGATGAGCCGGCCGAGATCTCCACGCAGTACGATGACGGCGACGCCGATGAAGGCAAGCGCCACTCCGATTGCCTGGCGCAGTGCAATGCGCTTGCCGCGGAACAGCCATTCGAGCACGAGAATCATCACGCCGGACGAGGTGTAAATCAGTGTCGCGTTGGTGGCGTTGGTGTGGCGGAGAGCGAGATAGACGATCGCCCCGCACACCCCCATGCCGAGAAAGCCCAGAACAAGAAGCAGACGCCAGTTTTCCATGAGCGTCTTGCGGTGTTGTCTCAATCCCGAGGCGGCGAGTGGGAGCAGGAGGAGAAGTGCCATCGTCCAGCGCAAGAAGGCGAGGGTGAATGGCTCGACCGTGGTCACCGCCGCGCGTCCGATCACGAGATTGGAAGAGAAGAAGAGCGGCATGAGCGCCAGAAGAGTGATGTCGCGCAGGCGGTTTGAGGAAGCTTGCATTGTTTCGGAGGGGCTTTCGGCTTCGACATACCTGCGCTAACGGGCTGGCAGAATTTGCGCAAGCTGCGGCCCCTCAAGGAACGCTGCATCAGGAAAGGGACATATGTCTCCGCTTACGACCATCATTCTCGCTGCGGGCGAGGGCACCCGCATGCGTTCGGCCTATCCAAAAGTTCTGCACCCGATCGGCGGACTTCCGATGCTCGCCTTTGCGATGCGTGCGGCCCAGGCGGCCGGAGCGGAGCGTCTCGGCGTCGTCATCGGGCCGGGACACGACTCTGTCCGGGCCCTGGTTGCCAACGAAACGCCGCAAGCCGAAGTCTTCGTGCAGGAGGAGAGACGCGGAACGGGACACGCCGTCATGCAGGCACGTCCGCTTTTGGTGCGTGCGGAAGGTGTGGTGCTGGTGCTCTTCGGAGACACGCCTTTTGTGACGGCTGAGACGATCTCGTGTCTTGTCGGTCTGATCGACGAGGGGGCCGCCCTCGCCGTCGCAGGCATGCGCCCGCCGTCTCCTGCAGGCTACGGCAGACTTGTCACCGAAGAGGGCCGCCTTCTCGCGATCCGCGAGGACAAGGATGCTTCACCGGAAGAGAAGAAAATCGGGCTCTGCAACGCGGGGCTTATGGCGTTCCGTGCCGCCGACATGCTGTCTTTGCTCGAGGCGATCGACAGCGACAACGCGCAGGGCGAGTTCTATCTGACGGACGCGGTTGCGATCGCCAATCAGCGAGGCCTTGCGGTCAAAGCCGCGGAGATCTCTTTCGACGAGGTCTTCGGTGTCAACGACAGGGTGCAGCTTGCCGAGGCCGAAGCTCGTTTCCAAACCGGCCGCCGTCGACAGGCGATGATGGAGGGCGCCAGCCTCGTTGCGCCGGAGACGGTGTTCTTTTCGTACGACACCGAGCTTGGGCGCGACGTCACCGTCGAGCCGAACGTCATCTTCGGCCCTGGGGTCCGCGTTGAAGCGGGGGTCAAGATCCGGGGCTTTTCCCATCTCGAAGGCTGCGTCGTAAAAGCCGGGGCGGAGATCGGGCCGTTTGCACGCTTGCGACCGGGGGCCGATATCGGTGCGAAGGCAAGGGTTGGAAATTTCTGCGAGGTGAAGGCAACGACGCTGGGGGATGGCGCGAAGGTCAACCATTTGACCTATCTCGGGGATGCCTTGGTCGGCGCTGGAACCAATATCGGCGCCGGCACGATCACCTGCAATTACGATGGCTTCGGCAAATTTCGCACGGAGATCGGAGAGGACGCCTTCATCGGTTCCAATTCGTCTCTTATCGCGCCGGTCTCAATCGGCCACGGCGCTTATGTCGGGTCCGGGAGCGTGATTACCGATGATGTTGCTCCAGATGCGCTTGCGATCGCTCGCGGTCGACAGGTGCAAAAGCCGGATTGGGCGAAGTCCTTTCGGGCGCGCCACGGGAAAAAGTGAAGCTGCTGACCAGCGTGCCGGACGGTTTCGTCACACTGTGTCATGGCAATTGATTTCCTCGGTGCCGACAGCTTCGGCATGATCGCACCGATGGAAGGGGAGTACTTCTAAATATGTGTGGCATTGTCGGAATCGTCGGAACGACCCCGGTCGCTCCGCGGCTGTTGGATGCACTCAAGCGGCTTGAATACCGAGGATACGATTCGGCTGGTATCGCGACGCTGGAGAACAAGGAGCTCACGCGCGAGCGCGCCAAGGGCAAGCTCGTCAATCTCGAGAACCGCCTGCACCAGCACCCGCTTTCCGGTTTGATCGGCATCGGCCATACACGCTGGGCGACCCATGGAGCGCCGACGGAAGTCAACGCGCATCCGCATGCAACGGAAAGCGTCGCTGTCGTCCACAATGGCATCATCGAGAATTTTCAGGAATTGCGGTCGGAAATCCGGGCAGCCGGACGAACGCTGCAGACCGACACCGACACTGAGGTTGTCGCGCATCTCATCACTCTGGCACTCGCCCGCGGGCTCGATCCGGTGGCCGCAGCGGCGGAGACGCTGGCGAAACTCGAGGGCGCTTTCGCTCTCGCCATCCTCTTCGCACATGAGGACGACCTTCTCATCGCGGCACGCCGGGGCAGCCCGCTCGCCATCGGCTACGGCGATGGTGAGATGTATCTCGGCTCCGATGCCATCGCGCTTGCGCCGTTCACCAACCGGATCACCTATCTCGAAGATGGCGATTGGGCGGTCGTACGCCGCAAGAGCGTGACCATCTACGACGAGAACGGTGTCGAAGCACGGCGGCCGGTTTCGCACTTCGTCGCCTCGAATCTCATGGTCGACAAGGGCAATCATCGACACTTCATGCTCAAGGAGATCTACGAGCAGCCCGAAGTCGTGGCGCATACTCTCGGCCATTACGTGGATTTCGCGGAACGGCGTGTGGCGCTGCCGGAGGGAGCCGAGATCGATTTTGCGGGGCTCGACCGTCTCGCCATGTCGGCCTGCGGAACAGCATTTTACGCTGCTCTTGTCGGGCAATACTGGTTTGAGCAGCTGGCCCGCCTGCCGGTCGATCTCGATATCGCTTCGGAGTTTCGCTACCGGGAGGTTCCTCTCAGCGCCAATGGGCTGTCCCTGTTCATTTCGCAGTCCGGGGAAACGGCCGACACGCTTGCCTCGCTGCGCTATTGCCGTGCGCATGGGCAGAAGATCGGTGCGATCGTCAACGTCCCCACATCTTCGATTGCGCGCGAGGCCGATTACATTCTGCCGACACTGGCCGGCCCCGAGATCGGCGTCGCCTCGACGAAGGCGTTCACCTGCCAGCTCACGACGCTCCTCGCGCTTGCGATCGGTGCCGGACGGCAGCGCGGACATCTTTCGCGGGAGGATGAAGAAAAACTTGTTCAGGCCGCAATCGAGATGCCCCGACATCTCTCGCAGGCGCTCAAGCTCGAGGACGAGATCGAAGGGCTGGCGAAGGAGCTGTCACGTGTCAAACACGTGCTCTATCTCGGCCGTGGCAAGAGTTTTCCGCTGGCGCTCGAAGGCGCCCTGAAGCTCAAGGAGATCTCCTATATTCACGCCGAGGGCTATGCGGCCGGCGAACTGAAGCACGGGCCGATCGCGCTCATCGATGAGACAATGCCGGTCATCGTGGTGGCGCCTTACGACAAGGTCTTCGACAAGACCGTCTCCAACATGCAGGAGGTCGCGGCTCGCGGCGGGCGAATCATCCTCCTCACGGACGAAGAAGGAGCGCGAAGTGCCGCTGTCGATACGATGAAGACCCTCATCCTGCCGAGCATGCCGGCAGCGATCGCGCCCATCGTGTATGCTGTGCCGGTGCAGCTTTTGGCCTATCATACTGCGGTTTTTATGGGCACCGATGTCGATCAGCCCCGCAATCTCGCCAAGTCCGTGACGGTCGAATAGAGCCCAAAATTTTCGCGCGCAGTCAGGCGCGACGAGCGTTATGATGGGTGATCTGGCACCTTCGCCAGTGGGACATTGTGGATGGAAACCGAGGACGCAGAGCGGGGGGCAAGGCCGCAGCGGCGGCACTCGAAAGCGGGGCTCAGGCTCCGCAATTATTTCCTGACCGGTATCGTCGTTGCCGCGCCGATCGGCATTACGTTTTATCTGACCTGGGCGTTCGTCGCCTGGGTGGATGGATGGGTGAAGCCGCTCATCCCTCACGCTTACAATCCCGACAATTATCTGCCCTTCTCGGTTCCGGGTTTCGGGCTCATCGTCGCCATCTTCCTTCTGACGATGTTGGGATTTCTGACCGCCAACCTGGTCGGGCGCACTATTGTGGCCTACGGCGAGCTCCTGCTCGATCGTATGCCGCTCGTGCGCAATCTCTACCGGGCCCTGAAACAGATCTTCGAGACGGCTCTTTCACAGTCGAGCCGCTCGTTTCAGCAGGTCGGGCTGATCGAATATCCCAGGCGCGGGTTGTGGGCGCTGGTCTTCATCGCCACCGATACCAAGGGTGAGATCGCCGAGCGTCTCAAAGAAAGCGACACCGATACGATGGCCGTCTTTCTGCCGACGACGCCCAATCCGACCTCTGGTTTTCTGCTCATCGTGCCGCGCCAGGATGTCATCCTGCTCGATATGACTGTCGAGGAAGGCGCCAAGCTCGTCATTTCCGCAGGTCTCGTTGCCCCGGAATATCATCGCAAGACCAAAGCTCTCGCCCGTGAGGCCAAGGAAGCCGCGGATGATGAGAGAGAGGCGGCCGAATAGACGGCGCAGCTTTCTCGCGTGTTGCTTTTGCTGATGCGCTCAGCCCGAGCGCATCAGCCGAATCGCTTCGTCTCTGCCGAAAAGATAGAGAAGACAGCGGATGGCCTCGCGACCCGCATCTCCGCCTTTCTCTTCTCGGGCGAGGATGAGCTTTGCCTCATCGCGCGCAAGCGCCAGAAGGTCACCGTGGAATTCCGGCCGGGCAAGCCGGAAGCCCGGCATGCCGGACTGGCGTGTTCCGAGAAGATCGCCTTCGCCGCGAAGCTTCAGATCCGCTTCGGCGATGACGAAGCCATCATTCGTGTCCCGCATCACCTTCAGCCGTTCGCGCGCCGTTTCGCTCAAGGGCGGCTTGTAGAGGAGGAGACAGCTTGAAGGCTTGTCGCCACGTCCGACGCGGCCGCGCAGCTGATGCAGCTGTGCAAGGCCGAAACGTTCGGCATGCTCGATGACGATGATGGAGGCGTCCGGTACATCTACGCCGACCTCGATCACGGTGGTCGCCACGAGGACCGCGCCGCCCGCCTCCCGGAAACGTTGCATCGCCGCTGCCTTTTCGGAAGCCTTCATGCGTCCGTGGAGGAGGAGGGCCTGTGCGCCGAACATCTTTTCGAGGTCGCGAAAGCGTTCTTCGGCCGCCGCCACGTCGAGTGATTCCGATTCCTCGACGAGCGGGCAGACCCAATAGACCTTTTCGCCTTTGTCGATGGCCGAACGGATTCGCTCTTTCACTTCTAAGAGCCGTTCGGAGGAGGCGACGCGGGTGTCGATCGGGCGCCGTCCTGCCGGCTTTTCGCGCAGCTCGGAGATTTCCATATCGCCGAAATAGGTGAGAACGAGCGTGCGAGGGATCGGGGTTGCCGTCATGACGAGGAGGTCCGGCGCGCTTCCTTTGGCCGACAAGAGCATGCGCTGGTGCACGCCGAAGCGGTGCTGCTCGTCGACGATGACGAGACCGAGATCCTTGAAGGCCACGCTCTCTTGAAAGAGCGCATGCGTGCCGATCGCAATATCGATGTTACCGGCTGCGAGCGCTGCGAGCTTTTCGCCACGGCCGGCGATTTCCTTGCCGGTGAAGAGCGCGGCTTTCAGCCCAATCGATTCGGCAAGCGGCGCGATCGTCGCGAAATGCTGGCGCGCCAGGATCTCGGTCGGTGCCATCAAGGCGGCTTGTCCGCCATCCTCGCTGACATCGAGGATGGCGGTGAGAGCGACCAGCGTCTTGCCGGAGCCGACGTCGCCTTGAAGAAGACGCAGCATCCGCTCGGGCGCACGCAGATCTTTGCGGATGTGAGCGATGGTATCTTGCTGGGCTTGCGTGAGAGCAAAAGGCAAGAGCGCTTGCAGCTTGGCGGCGCGCTCGCCAGAAAACCGGCGTGCCTTGCCGGCAGTCTTGCGGGCGTTGCGGCGCACCAGCCCAAGAGTGAGCTGACTTGCCAGCAATTCGTCGAAAGCAAGGCGCCGCCAGGCGGCGGCTTCGGGAAGGAGTGCTGCGGCCTCCTGTGGCCTGTGCATCGTCGCGAGAGCCTCGGTAAGCGAGGGCCATTTCTCCCGCCCCATAAGGTCCGACGTGATCCATTCCGGTAATGTCGGCGCCCGGTCGAGCGCCGCCCTGACGATCTTGCCGAGGACTCGGGAGGAGAGGCCCTCCGTGAGCGGATAGATCGGCTCGACCATTTGGATCTTGTCGGCCTCGCCCGGCTCCATCACCTCTGGATGGACGATCTGGGCGCGATAATCGAACCAGTCGAGACGCCCCGAGATCGTGCGGGTCGCGCCGAGAGGCAGGATCTTTTCGATCCACTGGCTGCGGATGTTGAAGAAGATGAGCTCCACGGTGCCGCGGCCGTCGTCGATGATGACGCGATAAGGCGCGCGCGAATGCCGGCGTGGCGCTTCATGATGCTCCACTTTACCGGTTACGACGACATGGCCTTGCTGTGGAAGCTCGTCCAGGCTAGCGATCTGCTGTCGCGCAATCGCTGAAACCGGCAGATGGAAGAGCAGGTCGCGCACAAGAGGTGGCCCCTCGGCCACACCGGTCACCCGTGCGAGAAGCTTCTCCACTTTCGGTCCCACCCCAGGCAGCGAGGCGGCCTCAGCAAAAAGCGGATCGAGAAGGGCGGGGCGCATACCTCTTCCTGCCTTGCGCTGCGCGTTGCGGCAAGACGGATCTCTTGCCCGCTTGGTATGAGTGGATAAATCTTGGTGGGACGTGAGCTCCCGCCCCATAAGGAATGTGACACGCGATATGGCAGACGAAAAATTTGAAGAGCGGCGCCGACGCGCCCATTTTCGTGCCTGGCGCCGCGGTACGCGCGAGCTGGACCTTCTCGTCGGGCGCTTTGCCGACAGCGTCTTGCCATCTGCGGGCGAGCGGGAACTGGAGGAATTCGAACGACTTCTCGAACTGCCCGATCTTGCTCTCTACAGCTGGATCGTCGGGCGTGAAGAGGTGCCTGCCGACCACCAGAGCGCGATGATTTCTGGGTTGATTGCCTTCCACAAAAGAGAACGAAATTCGGATGTCGAAATCCTCCAGCGCTGAGCGGCTGAGCGATCTTCTGGCGGAAAACCGCCATCTCACCTTGTCCGGCGTGCCGGACGGGCTGGAGGGACGCGTCCTCGCCGATCTCGTGCGGTTGCGTCGCCTCCCAGTCACTTTCGTTGCGCGTGACGCACGCCATCTGGAGATGGCAAAACAGAGCCTGCGCTTCTTTGCTCCGGATATCCGGCGACTGACATTTCCGGCCTGGGACTGCCTGCCCTATGACCGCGTCTCGCCCAATGCCGACGTCGTCGCGCGGCGAATGGCGACGCTGAAGGCGCTCGTCGATGCCGGCCCCCAGGCGCCGCTCATACTTCTGACGACGGCCAATGCGATCATTCAGCGGGTGCCGCCGCATGAGTGGGTGGCGCGGCATGTGTGGAGTGCCGGTGCCGGTGACGTGACGCCCATGGAGGGATTGGTCGCGCGTCTGGCGGCAGACGGCTTTGAACGTGTGCCGACGGTCCGGGCGGTTGGCGAATACGCCGTGCGCGGTGGCATCGTCGACCTTTTCGCCCCGGGGGATACGGGGGCAATCCGCTGTGATTTCTTCGGCGACACGCTGGAGACGATCCGGCCCTTCGACCCGGAGAACCAGCGCACGACCGGCCAGGTCGCTCGGCTCGATCTCTTGCCGGCGAGCGAAATCATCCTCGATGACGAGGTCGTGGCACGTTTTCGTCAGAACTATCGCGAAGCCTTCGGCGCTGTAACGAGCGACGATCCGCTTTATGAGGCGATCAGCGCCGGGCGACGGTTTGCAGGCATGGAGCACTGGCTCGCCTTTTTCCATGAGCGGCTGGAGACTGTGCTCGATTATGCCGGCGACACATTGGTGGCCGTCGATCATCTGGCCGCAGACACGCTCAAGGATCGCTGGGAGCAGATCGGCGACCATTACGAAGCGCGCAAAGAAAACGCCGATCAGAAGCTTGCCGGCGCGGCACCCTATAAGCCTGCGGCTCCCGACAGCCTCTATCTCACGCTCGAGGAATGGCAGGCAAAGGTCGATGACCACGCGTCCGCGAGACTGACGCCTTTCGCGTCACCTGACGAATCGGGTTCGGTCCACGATGTGGAGGGCAGGGCGGGCCGCACCTTCGCCGCCGAGCGCACGGCCGGTGACGTCAATGTTTTCGATGCGCTCGTGGCGCATGTCGCCGATCGCCGAAAGGCCGGTAAGAGAATCGTGCTTGCGACCTGGAGTGTGGGTGCGCGAGACCGGCTCATTCAGGTCCTGAGCGACCACGGCATGGAGAGGCTGCAACCGGTCGAAACCTGGGCCGAGACGGAGGCACTCGCCAAAGGCATCACCGGTATGGCCGTGATGCCGCTCGAAACCGGGTTCGAGACACCCGACAGCGTCTTTATCGGCGATCAGGACGTGCTCGGCGACCGTCTCGTGCGCCCGGCACGAAAGCGCAAACGCGCGGCCGACGCTTTGACAGAGGCCGCGAGCCTCTCCGAAGGCGACCTCGTCGTTCATGTCGATCACGGCATCGGTCGTTTCGATGGGCTCGTTACGATCGAGGCGGCGGGGGCCCCGCACGACTGCCTCCAGCTCGTCTATGCCGGCGGCGACAAGCTCTTTCTTCCGGTCGAGAACATCGATCTCTTGACGCGCTATGGCGCGGAAGGCTCCGAGACCGCCCTCGATAAGCTGGGCGGCGTTGCCTGGCAGAACCGCAAGGCTCGCCTCAAGAAACGCATCCGCGAAATCGCCGATGCTCTCATCAAGACGGCGGCGGCGAGGCTTCTTCGCCAGGGCGAAAAGCTGGTCGTGCCGGAAGGTCTTTACGGCGAATTCGCAGCTCGTTTCCCCTACGAGGAAACCGATGATCAGGATGCCGCGATCGAGGCGGCGATCAGCGATCTCGGCTCCGGCAGGCCGATGGACCGCCTCGTCTGTGGCGATGTGGGTTTCGGCAAGACCGAAGTTGCGCTCAGGGCCGCCTTCGTTGCGGCGATGAGCGGCAAGCAGGTGGCGGTCATCGTACCGACGACCTTGCTCGCCCGTCAGCACTACAAGACTTTCGTCGACCGCTTTCGCGGTTTGCCGCTCCAGGTCGGTGGACTTTCGCGGCTGGTCGGCACGGCGGAGAAGGCTCGCGTTAGGGCTGGGCTTGCCGATGGCACCATCGACATCGTCGTCGGAACGCATGCGCTTCTGGCGAAGTCGGTCAATTTCCGTGATCTCGGCCTCGTCATCGTCGACGAGGAGCAGCATTTCGGCGTCAAGCATAAGGAGCGCCTGAAGGAGCTGCGGTCGGCCGTGCACGTCCTGACCCTGACGGCGACGCCGATCCCGCGCACGTTGCAGCTCGCTCTCACGGGCGTGCGCGACCTCTCCATCATCGCCACGCCGCCGGTCGACCGCCTGGCGGTGCGAACCTTCATATCGCCTTTTGATCCGCTGATCGTGCGCGAGGCACTTTTGCGCGAGCGCTTGCGGGGTGGTCAGTCCTTCTATGTCGTGCCGCGGATCTCCGATCTCGCCGAAGTGAAGGAGTTTCTGGACCAGAACCTGCCGGAGGCGCGGGTTGCCGTCGCACATGGGCAGATGGCCGCAAGCGAGCTCGATCAGGTGATGAACGCCTTCTACGACGGCCAATACGACGTGCTGTTGTCGACGACGATCGTGGAATCGGGCCTCGATATTCCGACCGCGAATACGCTCATCATCCATCGCGCCGACATGTTCGGCCTGGCCCAGCTCTATCAGCTGCGCGGTCGCATCGGTCGCTCCAAGAACCGCGCCTATGCCTATTTCACGGTGCCGGCGAAAAAGACCATGACGTCGACGGCCGAACGCCGCCTCAAGGTGTTGCAATCGCTCGATTCGCTCGGCGCGGGCTTCCAGCTTGCCAGCCACGACCTCGATATTCGTGGCGCCGGCAATCTTCTCGGAGAAGAGCAGTCCGGCCACATCAAGGAGGTCGGTTTCGAGCTTTACCAGCAAATGCTCGAAGAGGCCGTGGCGGGCCTCAAGGCGGGCGACGAGGAGCTGGCCGAGGGCAAGTGGTCACCCCAGATCACGATCGGCATGGCCGTCATGATTCCAGAGACTTATGTTCCGGATCTCACGCTACGCATGAGCCTTTATCGGCGCCTTGCCGACCTGGAAGATGCGGGCGATATCGATGCTTTCGGTGCCGAGCTGATCGATCGTTTCGGGCCGATGCCCGACGAGGTCGATCATCTGTTGAAGGTCGTCTACGTGAAATCGCTGTGCCGCAGAGCCAATGTCGAAAAGGTCGATGCCGGGCCGAAGGGCGTGGTCATCGCCTTGCGCAACAACGAGTTTGCCAACCCAGGTGGGCTTGTGCGCTATATCGGTGAGCAGGGCTCGATGGCAAAAATCCGTCCCGACCAGCGTATCGTCCTGTCGCGTGACTGGCCGCGGCCTGAAGACAGGCTGAAGGGGACGGCCTCTCTGCTGACGCGTCTTGCCAAGATCGCCGAGGAAGGGGCGCAGAAGGCGGCTTAGAGCGTGACAGGCTCTAAGGAGAGTGCCTCGATGATGCGGCATTGATCGATCGTGCCGCCCCGGCAGCTCTCCTTCATCCGGCGAAGCTCGCTCGCGAGACGCTGAAGATCGGCGATCTTGTCCTCCACCTCCGCGAGATGCGAGGTGACCAGACGGTCGACGGCGGCGCAGTCGCGCTCCGTCTCGGCCGAAAGATCGAGGAGTTCACGGATCTCGTCGAGTGTGAAGCCAAGCGCACGGGAGCGCCTGATAAAGCTCAATCGCTCCTGGTGCGTCTGCGAATAGGCGCGATAATTCCCGCCCGTGCGCGGCGGCGCGGGCAGAAGGCCGATTTTCTCGTAGTAGCGAATGGTGACGATCTTCGTGCCCGTTGCGGCGGCGAGATCGCCGATTCGTAGAAGCGACAGCTCTTTCACTCACTTGACCCTATAGCGGCTAGAGGGTGCAAGCGTACCAGCTTGTTGGATCGGATGTGAGGCCACCATGAGCGGTTGCTGCCAGGACGAATGTTGCGGGGAAGCAATCCGTGGCGACAACGGGCGGTTTGCGCGTCTCCTCTGGATCGCGCTTGTCGTCAATGCCGGGATGTTCGTCGTGGAGGCAGGAGCAGGATTTGCCGCGGGCTCTCTGTCGCTGCAGGCCGATTCGCTCGACTTTCTCGGCGACGCTGGAAATTACGCCGTCAGCCTGATGGTCGTCGCCTCTGCACCTGCCGTCCGTGCCAAAGCGGCGCTTTTGAAAGGCGCCACGATGGGGCTTTTTGGCCTATGGATCGTGGCGGCAACCGTCTGGCGCGCGTTCAATGCGGTTCCTCCGGATGCTTTCACGATGTCCTGGGTGGGGTTGCTCGCACTTATCTCCAATCTTGGTGTCGCAGCTCTCTTGTGGGCGTATCGTGGAGGCGATGCCAACATGCGCTCCGTCTGGCTTTGTTCGCGCAACGACGCGATCAGCAACCTCGTGGTGCTTGTTGCGGCAGCCGGGGTCTTCGGCACGCAGACGGCCTGGCCGGATCTCATCGTTGCGGCCGTCATGGCGTCTCTCGCACTCCAGGCTGCGACTATGATCGTGCGGCACGCTCTCCTTGAGCTTCGGGACGACATCCGAGAGCAAAAGCCAGCCTAGAACGCATTCGGCGTATGTTGGGTCTAGGCCGGTCCGTTGTCGTTGGCGTTGTGCGAAGCCGCCAAAGCGGCGTTGAAGGCCTCTAACAGAACCTCAGGGGCCTGTGCGCCGACGACAACATAGCGGTTGCCGACGACGAAGGTGGGCACGCCGCTCACGCCCATCTGGCGGGCGAGGGCGATTTCCTCCTCGACCAGCTCTCTGTCGGCGCCACTTGCCAGGAGCTCGGCAATGACGTCGGGTTCCATCCCAGCTTTGGCGGCGATCTCCGTCAGCGTCTCCAGCTCGTTGAGACGCCGGCCCTCGATGAAATAGGCGTTGAACAGCGCCTCTACGATCACGTCCTGCACGCCGGCGCTTGCCGACCAGCGGATCAGGCGGTGAGCGTCGAGCGTGTTGGGCGAGACCTCGATCGCGTCGAAATCGAAGGGAATCGCTTCCTGCGCCCCGGCGGCACGCACGTCGACATAGAGGGAGCGCGCCCTCTCGGCGGAACCGAATTTTTCCGCAAGATAGAGGCTTCGATCCTTGCCTTCCGGGGGCAAGGTCGGATCGAGCTGGTAGGGGCGCCAACGGATCTCGAGCGGGATATCGGTCTGGCTTGCGGCCCTTTCCAAGCGTCTTTTGCCGATGAAGCACCAAGGGCACATCACATCGGAGATGACATCGACGGAAAGGCGGTCGGTCGCAGGAAGTTCGTCTCTCATGGGACGAACTTAGCGCGGGGCTTCTTGGTGGCCAGCGTCAATTCTGCTGGGCCTCGCTCGACCACCATGTTGTGGGCTCCGGCCCATAAAGCGACCCCTGCGAGGGATGGGAAAGCCTGTTCCAATAGGCGACCCACTCGGCGGGGGCATGAAAGAGCGGCACAACGTAAAATCCCGAAATCAGCACGCGATCGAAAGCGCGCACCGCGGCGACAAAGCTCTCTCGGTCTTTGACCGACAAGAGTTGTTGGATCATCGCATCGATGGCGGGATCGGCGGCACCGGAGAAATTGAAGCTTCCGGGGCTCTCTGCGGCAGCCGACGACCAGCGGAAGGATTGCTCGCTGCCGGGAGAGAGCGATGCGAAGGCCAGATTGTACCGTATCATGTCGAAGTCGAACGATTTCAACCGCTCCCAATACTGGCTCGCATCCACCTGGCGGACATTTGCGGTGATTCCAACGAGCGCCAGCGCGTTCTGGTACGCCAGCGCCAGCCGCTCGTCCTCGCGCGTCATCACAAGAATTTCGAACGCGAAGGGCTCACCTGTCTCTTCGTTGACGATCTTGCCGCCCTGGCGGACCCAGCCGGCCTCTTTCAGCAAGGCGAGGCCCTTGCGGAAATTGTCGCGGTCGCGGCCACTGCCGTCGCCTTCGGGCGGACGATAGCTGCCGTCCATCACAGAGGGGAGCACCGCATCGGGGTAGGGCGCGAGGAGCTTTTTCTCGCCTTCGGAGGCGGGGCGGCCGATCGCCGAGAGTTCGGAGCCCTCGAAATAGCTAGCGGTGCGGTCATAAGCGCCGAGGAAGAGATTTTCGTTCAGCCATTTGAAGTCCAGGAAATAGCCGAGCGCCTGACGTACGCGCTTGTCGGCAAAAACCGGCCTCCGGGTGTTCATGAAGAAGCCGTTCATCCCCTTGGGGATGCCCGTATCGAACTTTTCGAGTTTGACCAGGCCTTGTTCCACCGCCGGGAAGCGATAGCCGGTCTGCCAGCGGCTCGGATCTTTTTCCCGATGATAGTCGAAGAGCCCCTTCTTGAAGGCTTCGAAATAGGTGTTGGTGTCGCGGAAATATTCCAACCGGATCTCTTCGAAATTGTCGAAGCCGCGCTTCGCCGGGATATCCTCGCCCCAATAATCGTGCCGCTTTTTCAGGATGATAGAGGTGCCGGGGCGGGTTTCGGCGACCTCATAGGGGCCGGAGCCCATAAGCGGCGTGAGGCTGCTTCGGGAAAACTCTTCTTCCGAAACGGCGTGTTTGGGTAAGATCGGCAGCAGTGCGACGAGAAGCGGCAATTCGCGGCTGGCGCCGTCATCGAAAGTGAAGCGGACCGTGCGTTCGCTCTCGGCCGTGACATCGGCCACCATGGCATACCAGGTTTTCGGGCGCCCATGGTCTTTCAAGAGATTGAACGAGTAGACGACGTCCGCCGCCGTCACCGGCTCGCCGTCGGCCCATTTCGCTTGCGGGCGTATGGAAAACGAGATCCAGGAGCGGTCGTCTGGAACGGTGACTGTCTCCGCGAGCAGCCCATAGAGCGAAAACGGCTCGTCGCGATTTCGCACCATCAGGCTTTCCCAGAGATTGTTGCCCCATTCGTCGTCCCACAGAGCGCGCGGCGCCGTTCCCTTGAGAATGAACGGATTGAGGCTGTCGAAACTGCCCACCATTGCGTAGGCGATGCGCCCTCCCTGCGGGGCCTCTGGATTGGCATAGGGGAGGTGATCGAAGTCCGCCGGCAGCTCCGGATCGCCATGCATGGCAATCGCGTGCTGGGGTTCTTGTGCGCTGGCCGGAAGGATCGACGCGACAAACCCCAAGAGCAGCGCCGCGAGCGCGCTCGTGAGGCGAGGGCAAGGCACCATTTGGGATGGCTCTCCAGTTATCGTCTATCGTTTAAGGGCGAGAATCGGACCTTGCGCCAATCTGGCATAGCGTGCAATTGCGGGCTATGGAGTTGGCCGCGGGGCTCCGACATGGTGTCGCCGCATTCTGAGGTCTTCCAACCCGGACAGAATGAAAGGGCGCCACGGGCGCCGAGTCAGTGCGAGGATCATCCATGCAATTTCTTCAGGCCGCGATGCGGCGGTCGCGTTCCATTGCGCAGGTCGCGGCGCCCTTGCTCCTGGTTCTTGCAGTCTCGCCCGCCTGGGCGCAGGACCAGCAGCCGAACCAGGATCAGCAGCAGCCGGAATGGGTTAAGCTGTGTAGCGAAAATCCGCAGAACAAGAAGCAGGTCTGCGTGGTCACACGCGAGCGTCGTGCGGCCACTGGGCAGTTGCTTGCAGCCGTCTCGTTGCGCGAGACGGAAGGCAAGAAATTCCTGGTTTCGGCCGTGCCGCCAGGAATGTTGTTGCGGCCCGGACTGCAGGTTCAGATCGATGGCGGCAAGCCGACCAAGGTGCAGTACTCGATCTGCTTCCCGAATCTGTGCTTCGCAGAAGCGGAAGTGAACGACGATTTCGTCGCCTCGATGAAGCGCGGCAGCAAGCTCGTCATCACGACGCTCAACCAGCAGGCCAAGCCGATTAATTTCGACGTGAGCCTGTCGGGCTTTACCTCTTCCTATGAGGGCGAAGCGATCGACCCGAAGGAGCTGCAGGCCGAGCAGCAGAAGCTGCAGGACGAGTTGAAGCGCAAAGCCGAACAGGCGCGCAAACAGCTCATCGAAAAGCAGCAGCAGAGTTCCGGCCAGTAAGCCAAGCTCTTGATGACACAGTTTCAGGCCTCGGCATTCGCCGGGGCCTTTTTTGTTGGGGGTGTCGGGTTACGCCTTCCGTGACGCATGGCAGACCGCAACAGGCGGGCAGGGGGGCCGCGGCGTGCGGTTGACAATAGTTTAGCCAGGGCTACATTTCTCGCCATCTAGCAAAAGAAGCCCAGCGCGTGACCGCGACCCCCCGTTCATCCTCTTTGTCCGACCGCACCACGACGGCCATCCGCGAGACGCTCGCAGGCAGGCGCCACGGACCCTTCTCTGGAATGGTCTTTGCCGGTCCCGCAGTGATCGCCTCGATCGCCTATATGGACCCGGGCAACTTCGCCACGAACATCCAGGCGGGGGCGAAGTACGGCTATACGCTGCTGTGGGTCGTCTTGATGGCGAACCTGATCGCCATGTTGTTTCAGGCCCTATCTGCGCGGCTCGGCATCGTCACCGGGCGCAATCTTGCGGAACTTTGCCGAGACAAGTTCCCGTTGCCTGTCGTTCTCGTGATGTGGGTCGTGAGCGAGATTGCTGCGATGGCGACCGACCTTGCCGAATTCCTCGGCGGAGCGATCGGGCTCGCGCTGCTCTTCGACATGCCTCTCCTCGTCGGCATGGGGATTACCGCTGTCGTCACGCTCGCGATCTTGTTGTTCGAGCGGGGCGGCTTTCGGCCGATGGAGCTTATCATCGGGTCGCTCGTCGGCCTCATCGGGCTTTGTTATCTGATCGAGATGTTCATTGCGCCCGTGGATTGGGCCGCGGCCGGCATGCATGTCTTCGTGCCGGAAATGCCGGACGGCGAGGCGCTTTTGATTTCCGTCGGCATCATTGGCGCGACCGTCATGCCGCATGCCGTCTATCTGCATTCGGGCCTGACACAGAACCGCGCCCCAGTCGCCAACGATCAAGAACGGCGCAAGCTCGTCCGATTCTCCAACCGAGAGGTGGTTTTGGCTCTGGCGGTGGCAGGGCTGGTGAATATGGCGATGGTTGTGATGGCATCGAGTGCCTTCCACGCCGGTCACAGCGAGGTCGCGGAGATCGAGACCGCCTATCACACACTGACCCCGCTTCTTGGTGTGGCGGCGGCTGAAGTGTTCCTGATCTCGTTGATCGCGTCCGGCGTGTCGAGTTCGGTCGTGGGAACGATGGCGGGCCAGATGATCATGCAAGGCTTCGTCGGCTTCAGTATTCCGATCTGGGTCCGGCGTCTCGTCACCATGCTGCCGGCCTTTATCGTCGTCGCTCTCGGCATCAACGCCACGAAGGCGCTCGTCATCAGCCAGGTGATCCTGTCGATCGCGTTGCCCGTGCCGATGATCGCGCTCCTCTATTTCACGGCCAGTCGCGATATCATGGGGCAGTTCGTGGCGCGACGCTCGATCAGTGTGATAGCCGTCACGGGAACAATCGTCGTTCTGGCGCTCAATATGGTGCTTTTGCTGGACACATTCGGCGTTGAGATGCCGGGCCTGCCGCCACTCTAGTCAAGCGAGGACGATACCTCGAAGCCTAGTTGATGGCCTCACGCATTTGGTACTGGCCGTTCTCGAACGAGGCGAACAGCTCGGTAACCTGCGGATGACGAACGGGCTCACCCGAATCGTCTGGGACGAGATTTTGCTCGGAGACGTAGGCCACGTATTCGGTTTCCGCGTTCTCCGCCAACAAATGATAGAACGGCTGGTCCTTCGACGGCCTGATCTCGACCGGGATGGCGTTGTACCATTCCTCTGTGTTGTCGAAGACAGGATCGACGTCAAAAATCACCCCGCGGAACGGCAGGAAGCGATGCTTGACGACGTCACCGATATTGAATTTGGCTGATCGCATGTTGTCCATAAGTTCAACCCAACAGCTCGAAGATCGGGCATCCTGAGGGAAAGTCAAGGCGCGCTCTCAGGCGCCTCAGCTCCGCGTGCGGGCTGGTTTCCAGCGGTCGTGAACCCACATCCACTCTCCCGGTCTCTCTCGGATCCAGGTTTCGAACTGTGTCTGGATCGTTTGAGTAAATACGGCCACATCCTCCATCTGGTTTCCAGTCTGGGGGCATTCGAGCACCACCGCCTGAACGACGAAGCGTGCGCCCCGACTTCGGAGGACGCGGCCAGCCACCACAGGATTATGCAAACGACGTGCCACCATCGCCGGAAAAGGATTGGCCGTTGTTTCCTTGCCGAAGACCGTGACCTTGATGCCTTTCGCTTCGCGCTGATCGCCGAGGAGCGCAACCGCACCGCCGGCACGCACATGAGCCATCACACGTTTCGGCGTAGACTTGGCTTTTGCGATGAGGCCGCCCGGGAAGACGTTCGACCTCAAGGTCGTGACATAGGCGTCGGAGTAGGGGTTCTTGAGCCTTTGGTAGAGCCCGACCCCATTGAGCTCTTTGGGGATGGCGATCGAGGCGATCTCCCAATTTGCCGAATGGAGGCCGACGACCAGCAGGCCCGCACCGCGTTCAACGAAGCTTTGACGTAACTTCGGATCGATATCGATCGTCACACGATCGCTTGCAACGATGCGGTCGATGAGAAAGCTCTCGGCAAAGGTTCGCCCGAGATTGTCCCATTGCTGGCGGGCGATCTCCTCGCGCTCCGATTCGCTCTTTTCGGGAAAGGCGAGGGCAAGATTGTGCATCACCCGGGGATGCCGATGCGTTCGTGGCCCGACAACACTCCAGGCGCGCCCCATCATGCTGGAGGCGAAATCGATCGGTAACGAGCGCAAAAGCGCCGCAACAAGACGCAGGAGCGCGTACTCGACGAAGTAGCGTGCACGGCGTGTCGGTGACAATGATCGGCCGGAGGTCATGGCTTGCCCGCGGAAGCCTGCGTCAATTGACGAGACGGGTCCAACCATCTAGCCCGCAGGGTCGGCGGACCGCTTAGCGAAGCTCGCACGCGGATGCAACACGAGCCGTCCCTCCGCCGGCAACCCTTGAAGAAGGAAAGTGCCCGTTCAGGATGAGTGATGTCGTGGGCCTCGCCCTGCCGTTCTTTGGTCTGATCCTTCTCGGTTTCGTCGCTGGCCGCATCTGGCACGAGGACGAGAAGGCGCTCGCCTGGCTGAACCTTTACGTGATCTATTTCGCGCTCCCGGCGCTTTTCTTCGAGGTGCTGTCGAAGACGCCGATCGAAGAGCTGACAAACGGCAGCTTCATATTCGCGACGACCTTTGCGACCTATACCGCGTTTGCTTTCGCTTTTGCGTTTGCGGTGCTCAGGAACGACGGTCGCATTCCTGAGGCGACCGTCCAGGGGCTTGTCGGCGGCTACGGCAATGTCGGTTATATGGGCGCGCCTCTGGCGATCGTGGCCCTCGGGCCGCAGGCAGCCGCTCCGGCTGCACTGATCTTCAGCTTCGATGTGACCCTCGTCTTTACGTTGGCGCCCCTCATGATGGCGATGAGCGGCGCCAGTCATCAGCCGATCGGCTCAATCTTGACGTCGATTCCCCGCAAAGTGCTCCTGCATCCTTTTATCCTTGCGACGCTTGCAGGTGTTGCGGCCGCTTTCATCGGCGTTGGCCTTCCCGCACCGCTGGAGCGGTTCCTTTCGCTCCTGGGCGGATCTGCCGCGCCCTGCGCGCTCTTTGCACTCGGGGTGACGGTCGGCCTAAGACCGCTGCGGCGGGTGCCCGGCGAACTGCCGGTTCTGATCGCGATCAAGCTTCTCGTGCATCCGCTGATCGCGTATCTCCTCCTCACTTGGATCGGAGGTTTCGATCCGATCTGGATCCAGACCGGCGTCTTGATGGCGGCGCTGCCTCCTGCGGCCACGATCTACGTCATCGCGGCGCAGTATCGTATCTATGTGCTGGAAGGCTCGTCGGGCATCCTGCTCGGTACCGCGGCCTCGGTGGTCACTCTCAGCCTCGTTCTTTATTTGGTCACCACGGGCCTTCTGCCGCTCGATCCGTTCGGATCTTAGGCTTCACAAACCCCGAAACGTTTTCGCCAGACCCTGCTGCATCAAAAAGCGACGGAAGGGCGCAAAGCCGCCGGCTGCCGAGAGTGCGACCGCGCGCAATGCCTGTACCGGCAGGAGCCCCGTCAGCAGCGACCGGTTCAGAAGATCGACGGCGAGGGTGCGGCTGCGGACATCGGCCTGACGCAGGCGATGAAACTCCGCAGCCGTGCCTTCGTCGAGCCGGCTGCGATTGAGCGACAGGACAGTTTTAAGAGCTTCGACGTCGCGGAGGCCGAGATTGAGGCCCTGAGCGCCGATCGGCGGAAAAATATGGGCGGCCTCACCGATCAGAAGTGCGCGTCCGGAGGCAAAGCGGTCGGCAAGACCAGCTGAAAGAGGATAGCTCACGCGAGGTGAGGTGACCTGCATTGCGCCCAGGAGCGAGTGCGCGGAGCGTTCCGCCCGCCTTGCGAATTCCTCGTCGGGGATCTCGCAGAGAAGAGCGGCCTCGCGCGGTCGTTCGACCCAGACCAGGCTGACATTGTTGCCCTGCATCGGGACGAGGGTGAACGGACCCCGATCTGTGTGGAACTCTGTCGAGACGGAATGGTGTGGGTGGGTGATGGACAACGTCGTCACCAGTGCCGATTGGGCATAGCGCCAGCGTCTGACAGCTATGCCGGTTTTGGCTCGAACGAGGGAGCGCACGCCGTCCGCGCCCACCACGAGGTCACTCTTCAAGGACGTGCCGCGCCCGGTGGTGATGTGAACGCAATCGTTGCGGAAGCTCAGTTCGCTGGCCGTATCCTCGAAGATGGTGATGTATCGGCTGTTGCGTGCGCGCTCGGAGAGCGCTTCGACGAGGCGACGGTTGGGAATGTTGTAGCCAAAGGCGTTCAAGCCGATCTCGCCGGCGTAGAATGTCACTTCTGGCGCGCGAATGAGCCGTCCGGTGTCGTCGATGAGCCGCATCGCCTGCAAAGGGGCCGCGGCCGAGGCGAGATCCGGCATGGCACCGAACTGTTCCAGAAGCTCGATAGAACCCGCGAAAAGAGCGGCGGTGCGTCCAACGGGAAAGGCCGCAGACGGAGCGATGATGGCAGTTGTCCGCCCGGCCTCTGCCGCCGCGAGCGCCGCCGCCCAGCCTGTGGCACCGCCTCCGACGATGCAGATTTCGAAATCGTCGCGTGGCTTCATCCTCAATCCTGCCATATCTTCGGTCGAACCAGATTGTCTGCTGAGCATTTATTGCCCTATGGGTTGCGTTTCCACGCATATGGCCTCTTGCGGGAGCGCAAGCAAAGACCACAACGAGGAAAAGAATCTCTGCGTGACGCAAAAAGCTTGCATCGTTTGCCGCAACCGGGCCAATGCCTCGCCGGCAAACAGCCGGTGGATCTTTTTGCCCTTGCCGGAGGGCTGGCGTTTTGACGCTAAAAGCGGCATGAGGAGCCACTATGTTGACGGGGTCTAGGGATTTGCAGCTCGGGCAGCAACTGGAGCATCTGCGCGCAGCCGCGTCGCTCTTCGCCATCCATCTGTTGACGGCAAGCGGGGCAGCGCTGGCGCTGCTTGCGACGCTTGCCGCTGCGCGCGGAGAATGGCGCGCAGCGTTCGTTTGGCTTGGGATCGCGCTCATCGTCGACGCGCTCGACGGTCCGATCGCGCGCCGCTACCAGGTCGGCTCGCGTCTGCCGCGCTGGGACGGCAGCGCGCTCGACTTCGTCATCGACTACACGACCTATGTTTTCGTGCCGGCCATCATCCTGGCGAGCGGCTGCGGGCTCGGAACATTCTTCGGCATCTTAGCTGCGATGATCGTGGCGATTACCGGAGCTCTTTATTTCGCCGATACGCGGATGAAGGAACCGGACAATTCGTTCCGAGGGTTTCCGGCTGCCTGGAACCTCGCCGTCTTTGTCCTCTTCGCTTTGCAGCCGCATCCTTTCGTGACCTTCATGGTGACGGTGCTGCTTGCGGTTGGAACGTTCCTGCCGGTCAATTTCGTGCATCCGGTACGTGTCACCAAATGGCGCTCGCTTACGCTGTTGATGATGGTGCTCTGGATGATCTGCGCCGGCATTTTGATCGCGACCGGTTTCGATCAGAGCTCGACTGTCGAAATGCTGCTGCTGGTCACGAGCTTCTACCTTCTCGGTGTCGCTGGCGTTCAGCAGCTTCTCGCACGCTTTTAGCCTCAGCCAGCTGAGACATGGAGCTCCTTTCGGATCCGCAAGTCTGGGCGAGCTTCCTGACGCTCTGCGTCATGGAGATCGTGCTTGGCATCGACAACATCGTCTTCATTTCCGTCGTCGTTAGCCGGCTGCCGGAGGAGCAGGCCAAAAAAGCACGCCAGATCGGGCTTTTGCTGGCGCTCGTCTTCCGCATCCTGCTTCTGCTGGTCCTGTCGTGGCTGATCGGTCTGACCGCCCCGGTTTTCACTGCGTTCGGTCAGGAGGTCTCCTGGCGCGATCTCATTTTGATCGGTGGCGGGCTGTTCCTGATCTACAAGGCGACGCATGAAATCCATGCGGAGATCGAGCATGAGTCCGCGGCGCTGACGGAGGCCAAGACCGCATCTTTTGGCGGGATCATCGCCCAGGTGCTCATCATCGACATGGTTTTCTCCGTCGATTCCATCATCACTGCGATCGGCATGGCCGAACATGTCGAGGTGATGATCGCGGCCGTCATCGTGGCGATCGCCGTGATGTACGCCGCGTCGGGCCCGATCGCGGAGTTCATCAAGCACAATCCGACCACCAAAATGTTGGCACTCGCCTTCCTGCTCCTGATCGGCGTGGCGCTCATCGCCGATGGTTTGGGTTTCCATATCCCGCGTGGCTATATCTACTTTTCCATGGCGTTTGCGGCGGTGGTCGAGGTGTTCAACGTCCTTGCGCGCCGCCGCCGTCAGAAGGTTGCAGGAGACAAGCAGTGACGATTGTCGTTCGGGTTCACGCGCATGGCGGACCGGAGGTGCTGCAGGTCGAAGACCAAAATGTCGGCGATCCGGGTGAGGGCGATGTCAAGATCCGGCACGAAGCGATCGGTCTCAACTACCTCGATACCTACTATCGAACAGGGCTCTACAACGCGCCGAACGGCTTACCTTTCACGCCTGGCAACGAGGGGGCTGGAACCGTCGTTTCCGTGGGAGCCGGGGTTTCGCGGTTTCGGGTGGGCGACCGGGTCGCCTATGTGGGCGGGCTCGGGGCCTATGCCGCCGAGCGGGTAATTGCTGCCGATAGTCTGGTGCGGCTTCCCGACGAGATCGACTTCAAGACCGGCGCGGCGATGATGCTGAAGGGGCTGACGGCCCAATATCTCCTGCGCCAGACGTTTCGGGTCGAGCGCGGTCAGACGATCCTCTTTCATGCGGCTGCCGGCGGGGTCGGGTTGATCGCCTGCCAATGGGCGAAACATCTCGGTGCGACTGTCATCGGGACTGTCGGGTCGGCCGATAAGGCGGAACTCGCGAAAGCTCACGGCTGCACGCATACGATCAATTATCGCGAAGAGGATTTCGTCTCTCGCGTCAAAGAAATCACCGATGGCAGGCTGTGCGACGTCGTCTACGATTCCGTCGGCCAGAGCACCTATCCCGGATCGCTCGATTGCCTGAAGCCGCGCGGCATGTGGGTGTCGTTCGGCCAATCCTCAGGGCCGATCAAGGACTTCAACCTCGGTCTGCTGGCCCAGAAGGGGTCACTCTACGCCTGTCGCCCGACCCTTTTCAGCTACATTACCCAGCGCGAGAGCCTGCAGGCGATGGCGGATGATCTCTTCCATGTCGTCGCTGACGGGATCGTCTCGATCAAGGTGAACCAGGCATTTGCCTTGAAGGATGTGGCAGAAGCCCACCGTGCGCTCGAAAGCCGGGAAACGACGGGAGCGACGGTTCTCATTCCGTAAGAGGGTGTGACTGCGTCGTGATAGAGCCTGACGCGTCACGATCCCGGGTTTCGCCGCATCCTTGCGGGCAGTTCGCTCGGCGCAACAAAGCTCAGCGCAACAAAGACGCCGGGCACAGAGCCCGGCAAGGATTTGGAGTGAGAAGGCTTCGACCTTAACAGGCGAGAGCGCTGCGGCGCCTATGGTGATCCGCCGCACCTTCAGAGACACTGGACCGTCTCAAAGCGCCCCTTAGGCCTGTGCACCGGGCTCGGTCGTTGCCACGACTGCGAGACAGTCGCCAAGACCGACGAGCCCTGGAAAATGACGAGCGGCAAGGATCCCGTCGAGACCGGCTCGATATTCCTGGGGCTGTCCGCCCAACCTTTCGATTGGGTGCACTGACAGAAGGAGATCTCCCTTTCTGACTTGCGCCCCGAGATCGATCTCGGGCTCGACGAAGCCTTCCGATTGGCTGAATGAGAAACACTCTGGCCCGGGCATATCGAGAAAGGTGGAGGGCTGGCGGTCGATCGGGCCCGCCAGAATGCCCGCATGTTTGAGGACGTTCGCGAGGCCGCGGCGCGCAATCGCCAATGTCCGCGCCGTCGCGGTCCCACCCCCACCAATTTCGGTCGTCACAAAGACCTTGCCCAGCGCCTCGGCGGCCGTATCGAGCATGCCCACCGCGTCGATTTCCAGCATCGTCATCGAATAGGGCGCGCAGAAAGCGTCGCGGGCTTCCCGACAGCGCGCCTCCTGCGCCTTGTTCTCCAACACATGGCAGGCCGCAAACGGCAGGAAATTCAGTGTTTTGCCGCCGGAATGAAAGTCCAGCACCAGATCTGCCATGGGCAGCAGAACGCGCTGAATGTAGTCGGCGATCTTCTCCGTCACGCTGCCGTCCGGCCGTCCTGGGAAGGTGCGGTTGAGATTGAACGTGTCGATCGGGGACAGGCGCGTTCCGGCCCGGAACGCCGGATAATTCATGAAGGGAACCAGGATGATGCGCCCCGTGATATCATCGCATGTCACCTTGCGGGCGAAATCGGCGAGGGCGATGGGGCCCTCATATTCGTCGCCATGGCTGCCGCCGGTGACGAGGGCGGTCGGGCCGGAGCCGTTGCTCACGACCGTGATGGGGATCATGAGATTTCCCCAGGCGCTTTCGTCCCGGCTCCAGGGAAGTCTCAAATAGCCGTGCTGGACGCCTTCGCGCTCAAAGTCGACGGTCGGGACGATGGGGCTGTCAATCATCGCAGGCTCGCTCGGACTTCCATGCTTTCTCGTCGAAAGCATAGGATTGGAGATCATCGCAAGCTTCAACGTGTCTA